>NZ_JBSHBW010000022.1:0-148952 GCF_053612185.1 Streptomyces sp. NPDC054757 | reverse complement strand
GGCCGGGGCCGAAGCCCCGGCCACCGGCCGTAGTACCGACACCCGGACGTCACCCGGCCCGGAGCATGCCTTCTGAGGCCCTCACAGACCTTCTCAGCCCTTCCCGGCCACCTCAGACCCTCTCGTCCTCCGGGTCCCCGTGCGCGGCGGACCCGTCAGAGGCGTCGTCCTCATCGACCAGACCGTCGTCGCCGTCGCCCCCGGCATCGTCATCATCGTCATCGTCATCGTCGAGCAGTTCCTCGTCGTCGAAGACGGAACTGACGTCGAACCGGCACACGATCTGCTGCGGGTCCGCCTGGTCGAACGGCGCGCTCAGCCACTCCCCCGGCTCGGGCAGGTCGTCCGCCGCCGAGACCCAGAGCGTGGAATCGCCCTCCTCAAGGCCGAACTCCTTGTGCCGCGAGGCGATCTCGTCCGGTTCGTACTCACCGAAGAGCACCCCCAGCGCGGCGTGGACGCTGTTGCCCACGACCGCCCCCGAACCCGGTACGCCGTCCGCCTCCGGGTCGAGGTCCACGATGCGCTGTGCCTGCCCGAGCAGCCGCTGCGGCTGCGCCACCGCGTAGTCCCGGCGGATCAGCACCGTGAGCGCGTTCGGATCGTCGGGGCCCGCGTACGGCGGCAGGGAGTCGTCCGCCGCGGGAATCTCGAAGGGAGTGACCTCGTCGTAGCGGTCGTAGAGCCTCTCGTCGTACACCTCGGCGGCCGCGGCGAGCGCGTTGAACGCGCTGTAGACGGCCGGGTCGTCCTCTCCCGTACGGGCTTCGACCGCGGCGAGGTGCCGGTCCAGCGCGGCTTTGACCGCCTCGGCGGCGGCACGTACCTCGGCAACCGTGGGCTGCGCAGCATCAGACATAGGGCAGACGCTATCCGTACCGGGCCTCTGCCCGCACAATAGATGCGATGCCGGAATACGAATTTGTCGACGTGTACGTACCGCGCGGGGTCTCCCGCAAGGATGCGACACGCCTGCTCACGGACCATGCCGAGTACGGACACTGGGAGTTGGACCGACTGACACTGCACCGGGACGGCAGCCGCAGAGTGCGGCTGCGCCGGCGCATCATTCGCCAGATGCGCGCCACATGGTGAAGAGGGAGCGGGCCCCGCGACTGCGGGACCCGCTCCCTTTCCATGCGTACGTGCGGAACTCAGCAGGCCGTTACGCGGCTGCCCGTGACCGCCTGTACAGGATGATTCCCCCGAGCACCATTCCGGCGCTCGCCGGGATGATCAGCCCGAGCGGTGCGGACGAACCGGTGTGCGCGAGCTGCTCGGTGCTCGGGGGCGCCGAGACCGTCTGCGTGACCGGAGCGTGCGGCTTGGGGGTGCTCGGCTTGTGACCGCGCGGCGTCACCGGCTTCTCCGGGTGGCCCGGCTGACCGGGGTGGACCGGGTGGTGCGGGACGTGGACCGGCGGCGGGACGCTCTCGTCGTTGGCACAGTGGTTGCCGAAGACCGGGTTGAGCAGGCCGACGACGTCGACGCTGTTGCCGCAGGCGTTCACCGGGACGTCCACCGGAAGCTGCACGCTGTTGCCGGAGAGCACGCCGGGCGAACCACTCGTGTGGCCCTCCGCCGTCGCTCCGCCACCGCTGTGGCTGCCGCCGGTGCCGTGGGTACCGCTGTCGTGACTGCCGCTGCCGGGCGTGCGGTGCTGGCCGCTGCCCTGGTGCGGGCTCCCGGAGTGGGACGCACCGGGGCCGGAGTTGCCGGACGACGCGTTCCCGCACCCGTTGCCGAACGCGGGGTTGAGCAGCCCGACCACATCGACGGTGTTGCCGCAGACGTTCACCGGCACGTGCACCGGCGCCTGGACCGAATTGCCGGAGAGCACCCCGGGTGAATTCGCTGCGGTTCCGTCAGCCGACGCATCGGCGTACGCGTAGCCACCGCTCAGGGCGAGCACTCCACCCGCGGCCGCAACGGTGATCAGGCCTTTCTTCGTGACCTGTCGCATAGGTTCGTTTCCTGCCTTCTGACCTTCCGGAAATGCCCGCGGACGTCGTTGCCCTTGGGCCGAATGCCTCTCCGGCCCCGGAGCGCATGGCGCGCGCTCCGGGGCCGGCGGGGCTCCGACCCTCGCGGGTCGGAGGCACAACGTCAGACGTTGGCGCAGGTGTTGCCGAAGGCGGGGTTGAGCAGCCCGATCACGGAGACCGTGTTGCCGCACACGTTCACGGGGACGTGAACGGGCACCTGCACAACGTTGCCCGAGATCACACCGGGAGAGTGCACAGCGGCACCCTGCGCACCCGAGTCGGCGACGGCCATGCCCGCACCCGCGAGCACGAGACCACCGGTGACTGCCGCAGCGGCGACGACCTTCTTGATCATTAGTTCCTCCTAGTCGGCAAATACGGTCCAGACCGCGGACCGCACCACCTGTAACGAGGAGAACCCGGCAGAGCTACGAACCCATCGCCCCATTCACTCTTTCCGGTCGCATACGCACGTACAGCCGATTAGTTGGAATGTCGTTTCAGTACGTATCCGGTCGGCACATGGCAGCTGGCACTTGGCTGCTGGCACATGCCTGGCACTTCTCCGGTCAGCACTTGTCCAGGAAGCGGTCGAGCACCCGTACTCCGAACTTCAGACCGTCGACCGGCACCCGCTCGTCCACCCCGTGGAACATCCCGGCGAAGTCGAGCTCGGGCGGGAGCTTCAGCGGGGCGAATCCGAAGCAGCGGATCCCGAGGTCGTCGAAGGACTTGGCGTCCGTACCGCCCGAGAGCATGTACGGCACGGCCCGCGCGATGGGGTCCTCGGCCTTCAGCGCCACCTGCATGGCGTCGACCAGATCGCCGTCGAAACCGGTCTCCAGCGCCTTGTCGCCGTGCACGTCCTCGCGCCTGACCCGGGGGCCGAGGAGCTTGTCGAGGTCGGTCAGGAACTCCTCCTCGTAGCCCGGCAGGAAGCGGCCGTCGACATGGGCCGTCGCCTGTCCCGGGATGACGTTCACCTTGTAGCCGGCGCCGAGCATGGTGGGCGCGGCCGAGTTGCGCAGCGTCGCGCCCACCATCTTCGCGATGCCGCCGAGCTTGGCGAGGGTCGCCTCCATGTCCTCGGGGTCCAGCGGGGTGCCCAGCGCGTCGGACAGCTCGTCCAGGAACGAGCGCACGGTCTTGGTGACCCGCACCGGCCACTGGTGCCGCCCGAGGCGTCCCACCGCCTCGCAGAGCTCGGTGATGGCGTTGTCGGTGTTGGTCATGGAGCCGTGGCCTGCGGTGCCGTCCACCGTGAGGCGCATCCAGTGCATGCCCTTCTGCGCGGTCTCCACGAGATACAGCCGCAGGTTCTCGTTGACGGTGAACGAGAAGCCGCCGACCTCGCCGATCGCCTCCGTGACGCCCTCGAAGAGGTCCGGGTGGTTGTCCACGAGGTGGCGCGCACCGTAGGTGCCGCCCGCCTCCTCGTCCGCGAGGAAGGCGAGCACGATGTCCCGCGGGGGCTTGCGGCCGCTGCGCAGCCGGTCCCGTACGACCGCGAGGGTCATCGCGTCCATGTCCTTCATGTCGACCGCGCCGCGGCCCCACACGCAGTCGTCCACGATCTCCCCGGCGAAGGGGTGGTGCGTCCAGTCGTCGGCGTTCGCCGGGACGACGTCGGTGTGGCCGTGGATGAGGAGCGCGGGCCTCGACCGGTCCTCACCCTCGATCCGGGCCACCGTGGACGCGCGCCCCGGGTGGGACTCGAAGATCTGCGGTTCGAGACCGACCTCGGCGAGCTTCTCGGCCACGTACTCCGCGGCGGCCCGCTCGCCGGGACCCGAGTGGTCGCCGTAGTTGCTGGTGTCGATCCGGATCAGGTCACGACAGAGGTCCACGACCTCGTCCTCGCCCGAGACGGCCCGTTCCGTGCCTGTCCTGCTGGACTCGCTCACGCTGTTCCTCCCGCTGTCGCTGCTGGTGGTCCCCTGTCCCATACTCGCCCCCGCCACCCCCGGGACCCAAGCGCGGGGACCGGTCGTCATACACGGTTCACAGACCCCGGCGCGTGATCGAGCACTCCCCGATGTTTGCTATGGTTTTCCACGTCGGAACGGCCCAGGGCCGCGAGACAGACACCTTGTCCGGGTGGCGGAATGGCAGACGCGCTAGCTTGAGGTGCTAGTGCCCTTTATCGGGCGTGGGGGTTCAAGTCCCCCCTCGGACACCAGCTGAGACCCCACTTCGCGTGGGGTTTTCTGCGTTACTGGGCTGTGGCGTGACCAACCACGTGACCAACAGCCGAGCGAATCTCCTGGTCAGACCAGGGATGACAGGCCGAGCCTGTCCGCTCCGGAAGCGGCTAGCTTCCCGTGCTCCGTTCTTACGTGAGTGCCCGTAGTGGGGGCATCGTGTAGCCCGGCAAGTGGTGCCCGACGTTGGCGGAGACCTCTTCGGGGTTCTCCCTGGCCTCCAGGTCGTTCGTGACCTTGCTGTGCCGCCAGTCGTGGATGCGGAAGTCCTCGGGCAGGTGGAGCCGGGTGCGCAGGGTGCCGACACCTTCTCGGGGTCCTGGGGTCCGCCCGCCTCACCCCCGGTACAGCTTGAAGCCGTCGCGGGCGAAGACGAGGTCACTGTCCACCCACGCGGAGCCGAGCCGAGCCCGCTCCGCGTTCTGGCGTTCCCTTCGCCACTTCAGGACGTTCATCACGGACTGGTCCACGTAGATGACGGCGTTGTCGTCGCCGTCCTTGGTGAGCTTGCGCAGCCGGTAGGTGTTGCCTTCCTCGACCACGACCCAACCGAGTTCGATGGACCCCGCATCCCAGTTGATGAGGGACCACTTCATGCCGAGCGCCTCACTGCGGCGCACACCGGTAGCGGCGTACACGGTCCACAGCGGGGCGTCCCGCAGACAGTGGTGGGTCAGGCCCCCGTCGCAGGCCCGGTTGCCACACGGCTCCCACACCGTCCCCAGGAACCGGGTCGTCTGACCGTCGTCCAGGGTCGGATACCTCGACTCCTGCGCCCGGATCTGCCGGGCGGTGGGAGGGTGCGCGGTCGCGGCGGGGTTGACGGGTATCAGCTTGGGCACCGCCGCCCCCAACGCGCCGGACAAGATGTTGTGCACGTGGCGCACCGACTTGGCCCCGAGCGGCTTGCCCTTGTTGGTCGGGCACGGGCTCGTTTCCAGCAGCCGGTACAGGTCGTCAAGGGTGTCGTCGGTGACCTCGCACAGCTTCACGCCGCCGATGTGCGGCTTGATGTGCAGACGGACTTTCGTCTCGTAACCGGCCGTGGTCGTTCCCTCCTTCCTGTGGTTGCTCAGCCACTTGTCCAGCCAGTCACCGAGTTTCATGTCCGAGCGGGCGGCGACCTTGCCCGCCTCGTAGTCGGTGATCCAGACCCGGAGTGCCCTCTCCGCCGCCGTCTTGTTCTTGTACTCCCGGCCTATCCAGTAGCGCTCCTGCTTCCCTGTCGCCTTGTTGAAGTGCAGGGGCGTACGTACACCCCAGGTGTTCGCTCTGCCTGTACGCGGGATCTCCACCGGAGTCTCGCCGGGCCCGTTGCCGCGCTTGGCCACTCGGCTACTTCCCCGCTATGGATCGCGGTTGCTATCGGGCGTCCTCGGCGGTCACGCCGCCGGGCTGAATCCTCTTGAGAACGTCGTGAGCCTTGTCCGTGATCTGGCCCCCGGCCTTGCCCTCGACCTTGGTCCGAAACCCGCGCTGGCGTGCGGCTCGGAGATGGCCTTTGAGGGTGGCCTGTTTGGTTCCGGTGACTTGTTCAAGGTCCTGGATCGGGGCACGTTGCCCGACCTCCACCACGCGGACGTAGACGGCGGAGAGGAACGCCAGGTACTCGTCCGAGAGTCCCTTTGGCATCTGGCGCAGGGTGGCGGACAGGTCATCCGGCGCGGGTTCTTCGCTCGCCTGTCGCGCCAACTCTCCGGGGGTTGCCGTGACGATCTGGCGCAGGACGGTGGAGGAGATCCCGCGAGCGATCTCCTGAGGGTCGGCATCGCCGGCCGGTTCGATGCGGATCTCCTGTGGCCCTCCAGCAGCGAATCCGATGGGGCGATACAAGGGCAAACCGGGGCGCGGCAGCGCCCCGCCTGCGTAAGTCGCAGCGGCGGAAGAGTCACCAGGGAGGGGGCGGCTCCGCCGCCACAGAGCGAAGCCACTTCGACAGTGCGGCCCCGCAGAGGCCGACATCAGGAAAACCAGGCAGGAAGCCCCTGCCGTACCGGCGCGGGCAAGGTCGCAGCCAACTACCACACGGGGCGCTTCGCCCTCGTGCCCGCCTTGAAGGCGGAACTCACCGTGAAGACCCCGGCCGACCGCAACCCCGGCAAGGCATGGGCACAGGGCGCACCCGTGGCACAAGCACCCGAAGGGAAGCCGGGCGCAGCGATCCGGCTCGGCTACGCCCGGTGCTCCACGGTCGGGCAGGAACTTCAGTCCCAGTTGGACGCCCTTGCCGGGGCGCAGTACACCCGCGTGTTCTCCGAGAAGATCAGTACCCGTGTGAAGGAGCGGCCGGAGCTGGAGAAGGCCCTCACTCTGGCGCGGGAGATCAGGCAGGCCGCCCCCGGGCAAGCCGTCATCCTGACCGTGGTCGAGATGAAGCGGCTTGCCCGCAACGCGGCGGAGTTGATGTCCCTGTCCGCCACCCTCCAGGCGGACGGCATCCAACTTGAACTCCTCTCCGGTCCCCTCACGGGGGTGTACGACCCGAACGGGGCGGGAGCCATCGTCTTCGCCGTTCTCGCCGTCAGTGCAGAGGTCGAGCGGGAGGGCATCCGGGAGAAGACCTTGGAAGGCTTGGACGCTGCGGCCCGCAAGGGCAACCACGGGGGACGCCCCACCGTCGTGGACGACGACAAGCTAGCCGTGGCCCGTGCCCGGCACGCCAAGGGAGAGAGCGTCACCGCCATCGCCAAGGCGCTGGGGATCTCCCGAGCCACCCTCTACCGGCATTTCGGTGAGAGCGCCTGAGATAGGCGCACAGGGCGTTGAGGAGTGCTTCCGAGCCCTCCTCTGCCCGGGGGGTGTAGGGCCGCGAAGCTTCTCAGCTCCCCGACGCCGGGGCAGGAGGAGCCTCTTCGGCAAGGGCGTCCATCAGGAGTTCGTCACAGGGACGGCCACGCCAGTAACCCGACTGACGTAGGCGGCCAGCCGGTTTGAACCCGGCCTTCTCGTACGCCGTGATCCCGGTCGCGTTGGGCTCCAGTACCTTGAGCCAGACCATCCGCAGTGCGGCGTACTCGAACGCCCACCGCAGTGTCAGGGCCGTGGCCTCCATGGCCAGTCCCTTCCCCCGTGCTTCGGGCGCGAGCAGGATGACGTACTCGGCGGTCCGTACCGCCGGGTCGATCTGGAGAGACGTGAGGCCGACCGGGGTCCGGTCGTCGGTCGTGATGACCTCGAACTGAGGGAAGTCGCGGTTGCGCCCGGTCGCCTCCCAGCCGCCGGCACGGACCTCCCAGGACTGCGGGACCTGAGTGCCGAAGCCCAGGATGGTGCCGGGGTCGTTCTCCCACCGGTGGTAGTCGGGCAGGTGGTCACGGTCCGGCATGGCCAGGCTGACGCGCTTGCCCGGGATCAGGATGTGAGGCTCGGTCATGGGCACCCCTTCGACGTTGGCTCCGGCCCGTTGATGGGCGAGTAGTCCCCAGTCTGGTCCGGTTCCTCGACGGGCTGACCGTGAACGTCGCAGATCCAGGCATGCATCCGGATCGGATCGGTGGCCATGCCGTGCCGCCAGGCTCCGCCCCGTCCGCCTGCCGCGAGCAGGAGTGCAGCGGTCGCAGACTCCTCTAGGCACGCGACGCGGGCGGGAAAGAAGCGGGCCGCCCAGCGGACTGAACGGACCGCCAGGCTCGCATGCGCGCGGCTCGGGGGTGGCAGGGTACGGCCCATCTCCGCCAGGCGGACCAGGCGACCGAAGCGGGTACGCCTGCGTCCCAGGTGGCGCGTCGTGAGGGTGAACGCGAGGGCAACGGTTGCCGCCATGCGCCACGACCACGGTGCCAGGTCCACAGCGTCCAGGTGGGCGGACGCCTCACTGGTGCCCCATGAGGACTCGGAGGGACGGACCGTGACGGGAGGCGGTGCGTCGCCGTCCTTCAAGGAGTCGAGCCAGTGTGACAGGGGTTCGCCGGTAAGGACTACAGTCGATCCGGTGCGGTAGTTGACGACCACGCCCACCGGGCCGGTCAACGCTGTACGGGTGTGGCGGCTGGCGACGGGGATGTTCACGGCTTGCGCTCCCAGCGGACTCGTTCGGTCGTGGTCTCGTGGGCCCGTAGCCACAGCTCGGCGCCGAAGAGCGGTTCGAGGAGCCCCCAGGGGATCTCCACCCCGAGGACGGCACGCCGGAGAAGCGAACGCAGGACCGCCGGGCGCACCAGGCAGAGGTCCGCCAGGTGCCCGTCCGCCAGTTCCAGGACGGCCGCCTGGTTGGCCCGTAGTCCGTGGTGGTGGTCCACCGCGAACAGCCCCTTGGAGCCACGCCGAACGACCCTGTCCGGAAGCAGGCCGGTGACCGCATCGGTGAGCAGCGGCTTGTATCGACGGGCCGACCAGCGCTCCGAGGCGGGCACCGACAACACGGCTTCTAGGACACGGGCATCCGTGTACGGGTTGTGCATCTCGATGCCGTACGTGGCGGCAAGCTGGTTCTCCGACGCGGCTGTACGGCCGACGTAGCGCGCTTCCCTGAGTAGGTGGCGGTCGGTATAGCTGAGGCTGTCAACGTCCGTCTCGGGCGAGATGACGGACTCGGCCACGACGGTCGCCTGGTGGGTGAGCCAGGACTTCGGCAGCGCCTCGCCTGCCAGCCGACTGGGCGCCTTCCAGGCGGCAGCCACGACAGGCCAGGGGCTTGAACGGTAGAGGCGTCCCCATGCCTGGGCGTCACGCGCCAGGCGGAGAAGACGGCCCGATCGGGCGAGGTCGGCCAGGTGGACGGGGGGCGGCATGAACAAGGTGTCGCCGCCGTCCCCGGTCAGATGCACGGAGACGCCCTCCTCCGCCAGTAGGGCGAACTGGTGGCAGAGTTGTGCGATGGTCACGGCGGACGGTGCCGGTTCGTCGGTGAGGGGCAGGGCTTCCAGGTCGGTGAACGGCAGGTGTTCACGCCCCAGCGCCATGAACCGGTGCCGGATGGAGGAGAACGCATTGGCCACGTTGCGCGCGTGGTTCACGTCCCCGCCGGACTCCCGGCCCTTGGGGTGGAAAGTCACGCCCAGGACGGGCCCGCACTGTGCCGCGTATGCCGCGAGGGCGCTGGAGTCCAGGCCGCCGGACAAGTCGGAGGACGCGGCGCGCCCGGTGACCCGGATCAGCACGCCGTCCGACAGGTCGAGTCGCAACCTGTCCACGGCCTCCGGCCAGGTAGAGGGAACCGGCTGCCAGTACGGGACAGAGAAAGACGACCCATCGCGTGGGGCCGTCCAGCGGTGCCCGGGAGGTACCTGCTTCACCCCTGTCCAGGCCGAGCGCCCTGCCGCCCAAGCTGTGGGGTGTGCCAGGTGGGCCGCAAGCCAAACCGTGTCCGGCCGACTCCCCAGCAGGGAGGCCAGCGCCAAGGAACTGGACGCCCAGACCAGCGCGCCGTCGACCTCTGCCACGTACAGCGGGCAGGACCCTGCCGGGTCGGCCCACAGGCTGATCGATCCGGCCCCGTCGTCGAGAAGCAGGGCGTACGAGCCGGACCACGCCGAGGCCGCCGCGTCGAACTCTCGCAAGTCCGATGAGCGCACCAGCCTCACGAGCTGCGCGTCTGTCGCTCCACACGGTCCGAACACGGCCAGTCGTCGGCCGTCTCCGCCCCTCGCCTGGCGCACCGGAGTGCCTACGGTCCAGGCTTCCGGCCCGTGCCACAGGAAATCAGCGGTCGCCGGTCTCGGGGCCGGTGCGTGGGAGGCGATCGCCCCGCCGAACCAACGCATGCCGTCACCTCCTCTCGGAAGTGGAAGAAGGTGCGGCGGCACCCCGGGCAGGGATGCCGCCGCCGGGCGTCACGCCCCGTAGGGCGAGCGCTTGTTCTCGACGCTGGAGCTACTGCCACCCTTCGTCAGAAGCGCCGCGTCCTCCAAGGACACGACCTCCTCCGTGGGCTCGGGTTCGAGCTGGGAACGGTCCTCCATGGTTCTCATCTCCGTTCGTTACCTGCCGAGCGTGGCGGGGTGGCTTCCCCACCACGGTGGTGCTACCTCCCGGAAGCGACGTGGCCACGGGAGGGGCTTGGTTCGGATCGTCAGGTGATCCGTGCGCAGTGCGTCAGTCGGTCACTTCCTGGTCCGGCGCGGACCAGTCGGCCAGGTGCGGCGGGTGGACCTCCGGCCCCACGTGCTGGCTGGCAAGGGCGCCAAGCAGGAACAAGGTCAGGAGGTTGCCCAGCGCCCAGGTTCCGGCCAGCACGGCTCCCGACGGGTCGTGCCGTTCCCGGCGATAGCGACCGCCGGCCGCCCCTGCCTCGTGACGTGCGTTGTCCGTGTGGCCCTTCGCTGCCATGTGTGCGGCCTCTCTCCGTCCGCTCCTGTGCTGCTCTGCGACAGCTCCAAGAAAAGCGCCGGAGAGCCGTTCATCCCAGGGCCGCGCGGGACAGGAAGGGGGGCAGCCATGGGCATGGCGGAACGGCGCAGATCCCTGGGCTACAGTCAGGAACAACTGGCTGGGTTACTCGGGGTGGACCGCACGACCATCGGGCGCTGGGAGAGCGGAAAAAGCGCCCCTCAGCCGACCCAACGACCGGGCTTGGCCAATGCTCTCGAACTCGGCCGGGATGAACTGGATGCCCTTCTGGCGGAGGCGCAGAGATCCAGCCCGGAAGACGCGAGTCGAGCACCCGGTAAAGACCCGAACGCGGGAGAACCTGACGAGATGATCCGCCGCGAATTCCTCCGCATCCTCACCGTCAGCGGGGCGCTGACCGCCCTGCCGATCGATGACGCGGAAGCCCTCAAAGACGGCGTGCGCCGGGGCGCACCCGAGGACTTCGCCCGGATGAACACCCACCTATGGCAGGTCTACCAACTGGCCCGCTCCAAGGGAGCTGTCTACCCCCTGGTCCGGGACCAGCTCACCACCCTCAACGACGCCCTTGCCGGTGACACCCGGGGCAACTCCCGCCCACTGTTGAACGCCGCAGCCGATCTCTTCCAACTCGCCGGAGAGGTGGCCTTCGACGCCAACAGGTACTCCGGCGCGGCAGCCTCGTACGTCCTTGCCGCCTCGGTCAGCAAGGATGCCGGGGCCCACGACCTGTGGGCGTGCGCTCTGGTGCGTCACGCCTACGTGGACATGTCGGAGCGCCGCTACCGCCAGGCAGCACAGATCCTCGACGCCGCGCACACCTTGGCCGAGCGGGGCGACAGCGCGTTGTCCACCCGCTACTGGGTCGCCTCCGTACAGGCCGAGGCATACGCCGGACTCGGTGACCTGGTCTCCTGCGAAAGGGCCATGGACCGGGCCGAGGAAGTCACCGCTCTACCCGTCGGAAGCGTCAACGGAGGCTGGCTACGGTTCGAGGGGTCCAGGCTCGCCGAGGAGAAGGGAGCCCGCTACGTCCAGCTTGGCCGTCTCGACCTGGCGGAGGAAGCGTTGGAGGCAGCTCTCGCGCAAGGGGCCCTTTCCTCTGGCCAGTCCTTCCGGCGTAGGGGCACGGCGTTGGCGGACCTGGCCGTCATCGGTGCCAAGCGCCGGGACGCCGAGCAGGTCATCGAGTACGGCCAGGAAGCCTTGCGGCTGGCCCGCGCCTCCTCCTCCGGTTACGTCGCCCGTAGACTCCAAGCCCTGTGCGGCGAGGTCGGCCCCCTGCGTCGGGACCAGCGGGTAGCGGACCTCGGGGCGGAGATCGCCGCACTGGGCACGTCATGACGAGAGGGGTTGCCATGCCGCAGGTCGAAGGTGCACGACTGTTCAGGGAAGCGTGGGTCTCCGGGGTGCGACAGCACTTCCCGGGGGAGCCCAGGCCGGGCTATGTGACCCCGTGGGAGGACACGCCGCAGTGGGAGCGCGAGGCCGCCGGGTCCGTCTTCGACCAGGTGCGCCAGTTCATCGAGGTCAGCGACGGGCACGCGTCGCGGCTGTCCCGTGAGCAGAAGAGCCGGTTCGTGGCGACGTGCTGGACAGCGCAGATGTTCAAGCACTTTGAGGACCCCAAGCCGGGTTACGTCGCTGACTGGCCCGATCTCCCGACCTGGCAGCAAGAGACCGACGCCGACATCTTCGAGGCGATCCAGAAAGCCTGATCAAGCAGGCGAGGCGGGATGGTCACATGACCAACGCATGACCAACAGCGCCCGGAAGCCCACAGGAAACAGCAGGAAAGAACCGGAGAAGCGCCCGCCGAAATATCGCCACTCGACGGGCATTTCCCCAGTTCAGGGCAGTTGTGGGCTGGCGCCCGAGTGGAGAGTTCAAGTCCCCCTCGGACACCAGCTGAGACCCCACTTCGCGTGGGGTCTTCTGCATTTCCCGGCAGTGGCGTGACCGACCACGTGACCGACGGCCCGGAGCCTCCCCAGGTGAGGCCAGGAATGACGGGCCGAGCCCGCGCGCTCAGGAGGCGGTTGGCTTCTGTGCTCGTATCGGCCGTTTCGTACACGTCAGAGCGCTCACGTACGCCCACTGCGAATACATCGGATGGCCACCGCTCCGCCACCCCCCAACCACCCGTGAAAACCGCCCAGAACGTTGACACGCCCCCTCAGACATCGTATGTTTCCGTCGCTTCCCGAGGTGCCGTCAGGGCACATCACGTCGAAGGGACCGGTAGATGACCCATTCCCCGGAACACCCCGCACCGTCGCGTCGAAGCGTTCTGGGGGCCGCGGGCGGAACCCTCGCCGCGGGGATCGCGCTCGGTGGGTTCCGGCCGTTCACCGCTGCTGCCGCCGGGCCGCGGCGGGGCGGGCGCGGTGCGCGGCTCGTTCCCGAGTCGGCTGCCACCGTGCTGCGTTACCCCGCTCCGGCGGACGAGGACCTGATCATCCAGCAGGGGCTGCCCATCGGGAACGGCCGGACGGGCGCGCTGCTGACCGGTGGTCCCGCGCACGACGTCCTCTATCTCACCGATGCCACCCTGTGGACCGGCGGCCTCAACGACAGCCTCCAGAGCGACGGTCAGTTCCCTTACGGAGTGGACGACTTCGGCAGCTTCACCCTGCTGGCCAAGGTGTCCGTCGACCTTCCGGGCCATGAGCCGTCCGCCGTCACCGGCTACCGCCGCACCCTCGACCTCAGCAACGGGCTCAGTACGGTCACCTACCGGCTCGGCAGAGTCACCTACCGGCGCGAGGTCTACGCCAGCCACCCCGACGAAGTCGTCGTCGTCCGCCTCACCCAGAGCGGCGGGGGCCACTGCACCGGCTCGCTCTCCCTCGGCGGATGGCACGGCGAGAGCACCGCGGCGGACGGTGCCGGCCGTACCGTGTCGTTCGCCGGCGCCTTCCCCAACGGGCTGACGTACGCGGCGGCGGCCGGCGTCACCAGCAGCGGCGGCGCCGTGGCCGTCAAGGGCGACGCCATCGTCTTCGACGGATGCTCCGAAGTGCTGGTCGTCATAGCCGGCGGTACGAACTACGCGCCGGACCCCGCGACCGGCTACCGGAACCCTGGCGCGGACCCGCACGCCATCGCGGCCGGCCGGCTGCGCGCGGCGGCGCGGGCGGGCGGCGCCGCGCTGCTCGGCGCCCATCTCGCCGACTACCAGCCGCTGTACAGCCGGATGACGGTCGAGCTCGGCAGGTCGACCGAGACGCAGCGCTCGCTCGACACCTGGGCCCGCCTCACCGCGCTCGGCGCCGACGGCGCGCCGCCGGACCCCGAACTGGAAGCCGCCTACCTCCAGTTCGGCCGCTATCTGATGATCAGCGGTTCGCGCGACAGTGTGCCGCTCAACCTCCAGGGGCTGTGGATCGACCGGACCGACCCCGACTGGATGGGCGACTACCACACGGACATCAACGTCCAGATGAACTACTGGCTGGCCGACCGCGCCGGTCTCTCGGACTGCTTCGGGCCCTTCCTGGACTACTGCCTGGCCCAGGTGCCGTCCTGGACGCGTACGACCGCCAGAAGGTTCAACGATCCGCGCAACGGTTTCCGCAACTCCAGCGGGAAGGTCGCTGGCTGGACCACCGCCATCTCCACCAACGTCCACGGCGGAATGGGCTGGTGGTGGCATCCGGCGGGGAACGCCTGGCTCTGCAACTCGCTCTGGCAGCACTACGAGTACACCCAGGACCGCACCGAGCTGAAGAAGATCTACCCGCTACTCAAGGGCGCCTGCGAGTTCTGGGAGGCCCGGCTGGTCAGCACCTCCGTCACCGACCCGGACACCGGCGTGTCCCGGCAGGTCCTGATCGACGACAGCGACTGGTCACCGGAGCAGGGACCGACCGACGCCAAGGGCATCACCTACGCCCAGGAACTCGTCCGGGACCTCTTCGCCTCGTACCGCACGGCGGCCGCACTGCTCTCCAGGGACGCCGGGTACGCGAAGACCGTGGCCGGGCTCCAGTCCCGCCTCTACCTGCCGAGGGTCAGCCCGCAGACCGGCTGGCTGGAGGAGTGGATGACCCCGGAGAATCTGGGCGAGACCACGCACCGGCATCTGTCACCGCTGATCGGTCTCTTCCCGGGCGACCGGATCACCCCCGGGGAGAGCCCGGCCGAACTGGTCACCGGGGCCCGCAATCTGCTCACGGCACGCGGTATGTCGAGCTTCGGCTGGGGCTGCGCCTGGCGCGCGGCGAGCTGGGCACGGCTCAAGGACGCCGACCGGGCGTACCGGTTGGTCCGTACGGTCATGGCGCCGTCCACCGGTGCCACCAACGGCACCTCGCAGAACCTCTTCGACATGTACGACCTGGGGTCGCGTGCCACCCTGCAGATCGACGCCAACTTCGGCACCCCGACCGCGATGATCGAGATGCTGCTCTACTCCAGGCCCGGGGTGATCGAGCTGCTTCCCGCACTGCCGGACGCCTGGGCCGCGGCCGGCCGGATCACCGGCGTCGGTGCGCGCGGCGGTGTCACCGTCGATCTGGAGTGGCGCGCCGGGAAGGTGACCCGCGCGGTGCTGCGCTCCTCGGTCAGCACGGTGACCGAGGTGCGGGCCGGCGGGTGGCGGCGGACCGTACGGCTGCGGCCGGGGCGGACGGTCACGCTGCGGCCGTAGCCGGCCCGCTCCGGAGCACGGCGAGCCCGCCGGCTCCGGAGCCCCGGACCGGGGGGCTCAGGCCCACTCCGGCACTTCGCCCATGAGCTGGCACACCATGAGGTACAGCGGGATCGGCGGGGTGTAGGGCAGGGAGTCCTGCGGCCAGTGGAGCAGCCGGGGACGGGCCGCCGGGACATAGGCGCCGGGCGCGTAGCGCACCCGCTCCGGCCAGGCGAGTTCATGGTCGGAGCCGGAGGGGACGATCCACCACCACCAGTCGTCGTCCGCGAAGACACAGCCGGGCTTGGGCAGCCTGGCGAGGAGCCGGAACCCGTGGTGTTCGGGTACGCCCACCGCGTCGCAGCCGAGGGGTGTCGAGAGGGTAGGGACGCGCGCCAGCGCATTCCTCAGCACGGCCGCCCCGCGTGGCACTCCAGCTCCGCCCAGACCAGCCGCCCCGGCCCGTGTGCCGCGTCGCGGACGCCCCAGGCGCTGCTGACGGCGTCGACGAGCAGCAGTCCGCGGCCGTGCTCGCCCTGCGGCGAACGGCAGAGCTGCGGTCCCGCGGCGGCGTGCCCCTGGTCCTGTATCGCGATACGCAACTGTCCCCTGTCGTCCCGCAGCTCGCAGGCGATGTGGTCGCCCGCCGTGTGCACGACCGCGTTGGTGACCAGTTCCGAGACGATCAGCAGCGCGGTGTCGCTGGCGTCCTCCGAGAAGTCCCAGCAGGCGAGCCGGTTCCGGGTCAGGCGGCGGGCGCGGGCCACGGAATCGGTGCGTGCAGGTAATTCGAATGCGTACCGCCGTACGTCGCTTCCGGGGCACTGGTCGATGAGCTGGGGGATGAGCGCGGTACCTGGAGCCACAGCCGAAATCCTCACGGTGGGGTACGGCGACTGCCGCACCATCCCCCATGGGTATGCGCCAGTCGCGTGAACTGGTTCACCCGTCTACTGTCCTCCGTAACGGACACCTTGGCAAGAGGCACTTTGAAAAGTTCAGAGTGACGTTTCACCGATGGGGCGGGCATGGCAGACTGCTGCACAACTGCCCAAGTGGAGGTCTCAGTTGAGTGAGCCGCGGTCCGCCCCGACCGTTGGCCAGGTCGTGCTCGGTAAGCGCCTGCAGGAACTGCGCGAGCGAGCCGGCCTGAGTCGCGAACAGGCTGCCAAAGTGCTCAGGGTCGCCCAGGCCACCATCCGCCGGATGGAGACCGCCGAGGTGGCGCTGAAGATCCCCTATGTGCAGTTACTGCTGAAGGCGTACGGGATCAGCGAGGCGGAGAACGACGCCTTCGTGGAACTCACCGAGGAGGCCAACCAGCCGGGCTGGTGGCAGCGGTTCCACGGCATCCTGCCCGACTGGTTCAGCATGTACGTCAGCCTGGAGGGCGCCGCCTCGCTCATCAGGCAGTACGAGCCGCACTTCGTGCCCGGCGTGCTGCAGACCGAGGAGTACGCGCGCGCGATCATGATGAGCGGCGCCGTCGGGGAGACCAGCCCCGCGGACATCGAGCGGCATGTCGCGCTGCGGATGGAGCGGCAGTCGCTGCTGGCGCGGCCGGACGCGCCGACCCTCTGGGTCGTGATGGACGAGACGGTACTGCGGCGTCACGCGGGCGGCCGCGACGTCATGCGCGGCCAGATCGACCGGCTGCTGCGGGCAGCGGATCTGCCGCATGTCACGCTGCAGATCGCGGAGTTCTCCAGCGGCCACCACCCGGGTACGTACGGCCCCTTCGTCCTCTTCCGGTTCGCGATGCCCGAACTCCCCGACATGGTTTACAGCGAGTACCTGACCGGCGCCGTCTATCTGGACGCGCGCCCCGAGGTGGCCGCCCACCTCGAAGTCATGGACCGCATGGCGGCTCAGGCCGCAACTGCACAACGCACGAAGGAGATCCTCAGGGATTTCCGCAAGGAGCTGTAATGGATCGCATATACAACGGCATGCCTGCCGCGGACCTCGGCGCCGAGGGCTGGCACAAGCCGTGGAGCGGCGGTAACGGCGGAAACTGCGTCGAGGCCATGAAACTGGCCGACGGCAGGGTCGCCGTACGCCAGTCCGCAGACCCTGAAGGCCCCGCGCTCATCTACTCGACCGGCGAGATAGCCGCTTTCATCCAGGGGGCGAAGTCCGGCAAGGCCGACTTCCTCCTCTACTGAACAAGGCTGTCGCCGCTGCCCGTTGTCCTCGCTGTTGCCGACCACGTACTGGAGCGTTCCATGACCGGAGTAGACCCCGCGCCCGTCCAGATCGACACCAGCAAGCCGCATCCGGCCCGGATGTACGACTGGTTCCTGGGCGGCAAGGACAACTATCCCGTCGACCAGGAGATGGCCGAGCAGCTGCTCGCCCTCGACCCCCGGGGCAGGGAGATGGCGCGGGTCAACCGGGCGTTCATGCACCGCGCGACCCGCTGTCTGGCGGAGAGCGGCATCCGTCAGTTCCTGGACGTCGGTACGGGCATACCGACCGAACCCAACCTGCACCAGGTCGCCCAGCGTTCGGCGCCGGACTCCCGCGTCGTCTACTGCGACAACGACCCGATCGTGCTGGCGCACGCGGCGGCGCTGCTGCGCTCGACGCCCGAGGGCGCGACCGACTACATCCAGGCCGACGCGCGGGAGCCCGCCACCATCCTGGAGGCGGCAGGCAAGCTGCTGGACTTCGGCCGGCCGGTCGCGCTCTCGCTGGTGGCCCTGCTGCACTTCGTCGCCGACGAGGAGGCGTACGAGCTGGTGGACCGGCTGGTCGAGCCCCTGGCGCCGGGCAGCTGTCTCGTCCTCTCGCATGTCACAGGGGAGTTCGACCCGGAGGGGTCGGCGAAGGCCGTCGAGATGTACCGGGCACGCGGTCTGACCCTGCGGCCCCGCTCGCAGGCGGAGACGGCCCGGTTCTTCGAGGGCCTGGAGCTGTTCGAGCCCGGGGTCTCGCTGGCCGCCGAGTGGCGGCCCGAGCTGGGTGAGCGGGTGCCGGTACCCGGTGACGACCCGATTCCGGGCTGGGTGGGCGTGGCCCGCAAGTCCTGAACCCGGAACCGCTGAGCCCGCGGGGTGCTCGGGAGGGACGCCTGACCGGCTCCCCGGCCGGGCACCCCGCAGCCGTGTCAGCCGTCCTGCGCCAGCCACTCCGGCAGGCCGGGGGCCTCGGCGCCGATCGTGGTGGTATCGCCGTGGCCGGTACGGACCACGGTCTCCGGGTCCAGCGTCAGCAGCCGGTCCCGGATGGACGCGACGATCGTCGGATGGTCCGAGAACGAACGGCCGGTGGCACCGGGGCCGCCCTGGAAGAGCGTGTCGCCGGTGAAGACCGTGGCAAGGCCGGGGGCGTACAGACAGATCGCGCCCGGCGCGTGGCCCGGCGTGTGCAGCACGGTCAGCGCCGTCCCCGCGACGGTCAGGCTCTGCCCGTCCGCGAGTTCACCGTCCGGGAGGCGGTCGGGGTGGGTCATCCGCCACAGCGGCAGATCGTCGGGGTGCAGGAGGACCGGCGCCCCGGTCGCGGCGGCGAGTGCGGGGGCCGCGTCGATGTGGTCGTTGTGCGCGTGGGTGCAGACGATGGCGCGCAGTGTACGGCCGCCCAGCGCGGCCTCGATGGCGCCGGGGTCGTGGGCGGCGTCGATGACGATCGCCTCGGTGTCGTCGCCGACGATCCACACGTTGTTGTCGACGTCCCAGGTCCCGCCGTCGAGCGAGAAGGTGCCGGAGGTGACGAGGTGGTCGATACGGGCCGCCATCAGAACTCCACCACCGAACGCAGCACATCGCCGTGGTGCATCCGCTCGAAGGCCTTCTCCACCTCGTCGAGGCCGATCGTCTCGGTGACGAAGGCGGCGAGGTCGATCCGGCCCTGCTGGTGCAGGTCGACGAGCATCGGGAAGTCGCGGGAGGGCAGGCAGTCCCCGTACCAGGAGGACTTGAGGGCGCCGCCGCGGCCGAAGACGTCGAGGAGCGGGAGTTCCAGCTTCATCTCCGGCGTCGGGACGCCGACCAGGACGACGGTCCCGGCCAGGTCGCGGGCGTAGAAGGCCTGCTGGTAGGTCTCGGGGCGGCCGACCGCCTCGATGACCACGTCGGCGCCGAAGCCGCCGGTGAGTTCCCGGATGGCCTCGACCGGGTCCGAGGTGCGCGAGTTGACGGTGTGGGTGGCGCCCATCCGCTGAGCGGTCGCGAGCTTCTTGTCGTCGATGTCGACGGCGATGATCTTCGCGGCCCCGGCGAGCCGGGCCCCGACGACGGCGGCGTCACCGACGCCGCCGCAGCCGATGACGGCCACCGAGTCGCCCCGGCCGACCTGGCCGGTGTTGATGGCGGCGCCGATCCCCGCCATCACTCCGCAGCCGAGCAGCCCGGCGACGGCCGGCGAGACTGCCGGGTCGACCTTGGTGCACTGGCCGGACGCGACCAGGGTCTTCTCGGCGAAGGCCCCGATGCCCAGCGCCGGGGACAGCTCCGTGCCTTTGCCGGAGCCCCCGGCCAGGGTCATCTTCTGCTTGGCGTTGTGCGTGTCGAAGCAGTACTGCGGCCGGCCGCGCAGACAGGCACGGCACTGGCCGCACACCGCGCGCCAGTTGAGGATCACGAAGTCCCCGGGGGCGACGTCGGTGACGCCCGCGCCCACCGACTCCACGGTGCCCGCCGCCTCGTGGCCGAGCAGGAACGGGAAGTCGTCGTTGATCCCGCCCTGCTTGTAGTGGAGGTCCGTGTGGCAGACCCCACAGGCCTGGATCCGCACCACGGCCTCGCCCGGTCCCGGGTCGGGGACGAGGATCGTCTCCACGCGTACGGGTTGGTTCTTGCCGGGGGCCACGACCCCCTGGACCTGCTGCGTCATGCCGTCAACAGCCTTCCGTGTCACCGAACGGTATGGGGCCTCAGTCTCCCAGGTCCTGGCGCTCGGCGGCGACGGACGCGACCCGGCCGCGCACCACGAACCAGCCGCCGACGAGGGCCGCGGCGATCAGCGGCAGGCATTCGACGGTGGTGCGGCCCACTCCCCCGCCCCACCACATCAGGAACGCGACGGAGAGCAGGAAGCAGAGGGTGACGATCTGGGTGTACGGCGCCCACGGCAGCCGGTAGGCGGGACGGGTGACCCGGCCCTCCTTGGACCGCTGCCAGAAGAGCAGCGAGCAGAGCATGACCATGCCCCAGGTGCCGAGGATGCCGATGGAGGCGAAGTTGAGGACGATCTCGAAGGCCTTGCCGGGGACCAGGTAGTTGAGCACGACGCCCAGCACCCCGAAGCTCGCCGTGAGCAGGATGCCGCCGTAGGGCACCTGGCCCTTGTTCATCCGGCCGGTGAAGCGCGGGGCGGACCCGGCGAGCGCCATCGAGCGCAGGATGCGTCCGGTGGAGTACAGGCCGGAGTTGAGGCTGGAGAGCGCCGCGGTCAGGACGACCAGGTTCATCACACCGGCCGCGCCGGGGACGCCGACCTTGGAGAGGACCGTGACGAAGGGGCTCTCGCCGTCGGAGTACGCGGTGTACGGGAGGAGCAGGGCGAGCAGCACCACGGAGCCGACGTAGAAGATGCCGACCCGCCACATGATCGAGTTGATCGCCTTGGGGATGATCTTCCCCGGGTTCTCGGTCTCGCCCGCGGCGACCCCGCACAGCTCGACGGAGGCGTAGGCGAAGACGACACCCTGGATGACCAGCAGCATCGGCATGACGCCCTTGGGGAAGAAGCCCCCGCTGTCGCCGATGCTGCCGAACCCGGGGGTGTGCCCGTCGACCGGGTGCTGGGTGACCACCAGATAGATGCCGATGCACATGAAGACGACCAGTGCGGCGACCTTGATGATCGCGAACCAGAACTCCGTCTCGCCGAAGTACTTGACCGAGATCAGGTTCGCGGTGAGGACGAGGGCCAGGGCGACGAGTGCGCAGACCCACTGCGGGACCGAGCTGAACATCGACCAGAAGTGGGCGTAGGTGGCGGCGGCCGTGATGTCGGCGACCGCGGTGGTCGACCAGTTGAGGAAGTAGAGCCAGCCCGCGGTGTAGGCGCCCTTCTCGCCCATGAACTCACGGGCGTAGCTGACGAAGGCGCCGGATGAGGGGCGGTAGAGGACGAGTTCGCCCAGGGCCCGTACGACGAAGAAGGCGAAGGCACCGCAGACGGCGTAGGCGATCGCGAGTGAGGGGCCCGCACCTGCCAGCCGGCCGCCGGCGCCGAGGAAGAGGCCGGTGCCGATGGCCCCGCCGATGGCGATCATGTTGATGTGGCGGGACTTCAGATCTTTGCTGTAGCCCTCGTCACCGGCATCGACGTGCAGAGAGGGCTCTGCCGCGGTGAGGGTGCGGTCACTCATGTGGTGCGTCGCCTTACGTGGGGGAGGTGGCGGCTGATCAAGGCGTCAGCGTAAAGGGGTCATGTCGAGCCGGAGAACTGAATGAAATCTATGTCACAAAAGGTTTGAAACATTTCCCTCAGGGCGCCAGGACGTCGAGCTCCTTCAGGGCGCCGACCGCGATCTCTCTGGTCAGCTCCTCGGCCCGGTCCGCGTCCCCTTCCCGTACGGCCTCCGCCACCTGCACATGCAGGGTGACGGCGGCCGGATCGGGGTCGTCGAACATGATCTGGTGCTCGGTGCGCCCGGCGAGCACCTCGGCCACCACATCGCCGAGCCGGGCGAACATCTCGTTCCCCGAGCCGCGCAGGACCAGGCGATGGAAGGCGATGTCGTGCACGAGATATCCGGCCAGCTGGTGGCCGCGCGAGGTGGCGACCATACCGAGGGCCTGCTCGGTGAGGGCGGCGCACTGCTCGGCGGTGGCGTGCCGGGCGGCGAGCCCGGCGGCGACGGGCTCGACGGAGTACCGCAGGACGGTCAGCGAGCGGAGCTGGCGGGAGCGGTCCGGGCCGGCCAGCCGCCACCGGATGACCTGGGGGTCGTAGACGTTCCATTCGTCGGCGGGGCGCACGGTCACACCGACCCGTCGCCGCGACTCGACCAGGTGCATCGATTCCAGTACGCGGACGGCTTCGCGGATCACGGTACGGGAGACGTCGAAGCGCTGGGCGAGCTCGTCGGTACGCAGCACGCTGCCCGGCGGGTACTCCCCCGAGGCGATCGAGGGACCGAGGTTCTCCAGCACATGGGCGTGGAGCCCCGGGCCCTGAGTGGTCATGGACTCAGCCTACGGGGCGGCCACCGGACCCATTAAGTATGACTTTTAGGTCACAGACTCTTGAATAAGTCGTACCTAATGGGTTTCAGTAGCGCGACGGATCCATGCCGCCCCCGTCGCAGACACAGCGACGTCACATCGAAGTCATGTCGAAGAAGACAGCGAGGCACCACCGATGAGCACCCCCCGAGTCGTAGTCCTGATGGGCGTGGCAGGGACCAGCAAGACCACGATCGGTCCGCTGCTCTCCGCCGCACTGGGCGTTCCGTACGCCGAGGGGGACGACTTCCACCCGGCCGCGAACATCGCCAAGATGTCGGCCGGAACGCCTCTTGAGGACGCCGACCGGTGGCCCTGGCTGGACGCCATCGGCCGGTGGGCGCACGAGCACGCCGGGCGGGGCGGGGTGGTCAGCTGCTCCGCGCTCAAGCGCTCCTACCGTGACCGCTTGCGTGCCGAGGCGCCCGGCGCCGTCTTTCTGCATCTGACCGGTGACCGGGAGCTGATCGAGCAGCGGATGGCGGAGCGCAAGGGGCACTTCATGCCGACCGCGCTCCTCGACTCGCAGTTCGCCGCGCTCCAGCCGCTGGGCCGGGACGAGGCGGGAGCCGCCGTCGACATCTCCGGGACGCCCGATGAGATCACCGGGCGGGCCGTGGCCGCGCTGCACGGCATGGACCGCTAGCGCCGAGCCCCACCGTCACGCCCCACCACCGAGCGCCCCCGCGCTCCTGTCCGTACCACAGCCCCACCGCCGAGCCACAGCCTCACGAACCGAAGGAATCCACCGTGTCCAGTCTCAGTGTCGAGATGCTGGCAGCGGACGCAGCGCCGATATCGTCGGCCGGCCACGCCCAGCTGGGTATCGCCGTCCTCGCGGGCATCGCCGTCATCGTCCTGCTCATCACGAAGACCAAGCTCCACGCGTTCCTGTCGCTGACCATCGGATCGCTTGTCCTGGGAGCGGTCGCGGGCGCCCCGCTCGACAAGGTCATCACGAGTTTCACCACCGGCCTCGGTTCCACCACCGCGAGCGTCGGTGTCCTGATCGCGCTCGGTGCCATCCTCGGCAAGCTCCTCGCGGATTCCGGCGGCGCCGACCAGATCGTCGACACCATCCTCGCGAAGGCGAGCCGGCGCGGTATGCCGTGGGCGATGGTGCTGATCGCGGCGATCGTCGGTCTGCCGCTCTTCTTCGAGATCGGCATCGTGCTGCTGATCCCGGTGGTGCTGCTGGTCGCCAAGCGCGGCAATTTCTCACTCATGCGGATCGGTATCCCCGCGCTGGCCGGCCTCTCCGTCATGCACGGTCTGATCCCGCCGCACCCCGGGCCGCTGGTGGCCATCGCAGCCGTGCACGCCAACCTGGGCGTGACGCTCGCGCTGGGCGTTCTGGTGGCCATCCCGACTGTGGTCGTCGCCGGTCCCGTCTTCTCCCGGTACGCGGCCCGCTGGGTGGACATCGAGGCGCCCGACCGTATGGTGCCCGAGCGTCCTTCGGAGGACCTGGAGAAGCGGCCCGGCTTCGGCGCCACCGTGGCCACCGTGCTGCTGCCCGTCGTACTGATGCTGGCCAAGGCGCTCGTCGACATCATGATCGACGACCCGGCGGACACGGTCCAGCGCACCTTCGACGTCGTCGGATCACCCCTGATCGCCCTGCTGGCCGCGGTGCTGGTCGCCATGTTCACGCTGGGCCGCGCCGCCGGGTTCACCAAGGGCCGGATGTCGGCCACCGTCGAGAAGTCCCTCGCCCCGATCGCGAGTGTGCTGCTGATCGTCGGAGCCGGCGGTGGGTTCAAGCAGACCCTCATCGACTCGGGTGTGGGCCAGATGGTGCTGGACATCTCCAAGGACTGGTCGATCCCCGCGCTGCTGCTGGCCTGGCTGATCGCCGTGGTGATGCGGCTCGCGACCGGCTCCGCCACCGTGGCGACGGTCTCCGCAGCCGGTCTGGTCGCACCGCTTGCCGCCGACATGTCCACGGCTCATGTGGCGCTGCTCGTCCTCGCCGTCGGCGCGGGCTCGCTCATCTTCAGCCATGTCAACGACGCGGGGTTCTGGCTGGTCAAGGAGTACTTCGGGATGGACGTCGGCCAGACGATCAAGACCTGGTCGGTGATGGAGACCATCATCTCGGTCGTCTCGCTGATCTTCATCCTGCTGCTCTCGCTGGTTGTCTAGGAGCCCGCTGGTTGCCCAGGAAGGCGGCAGGGCAGCCACCGGGGCAGGCAACTGTTCGCGCCCGCACGGGAGAAGGACACACCTCATGGCACATCCACTGTTCGAGATCGGCGGCCGTACGGCACTGGTCACCGGAGCCGGGCGGGGCATCGGCCACGCCCTGGCCCGAGGGCTGCTGGAGGCGGGCTGCACCGTCGTCATCAACGGCCGGGACGAGGGCCGGCTGAAGGACGCGGCAGCCCGGCTCGCGGACGCCGGGGGCACGGTGCTCACCGCCGCCTTCGACGTCACCGACGGGCCGGCGGTCGCCGCCGGGATCGCCGCGGCCGAGGAGCAGGCGGGCCCGCTGGACATCCTGGTCAACAACGCCGGTATGCAACTGCGCGCGCCGCTGCTCGACTTCACCGACTCCGACTGGCACCGGATCGTGGACACCAATCTCACCAGCGCCTTCCTGGTGGGCCGCGAGGCCGCCCGGCGGATGGTCCCCCGCGGCAGGGGGAAGATCATCAACATCTGCTCACTGCAGAGCGAGGTGGTGCGCCCCGGCATCGCCCCGTACGCGGCCACCAAGGGAGCCCTGAAGATGCTCACCAAGGGCATGTGCGCCGACTGGGGGCCGCACGGCATCCAGGTCAACGGCCTGGGCCCCGGCTACATCGAGACCGAGCTGACCCGCCCCTTGGTGGAGAACGGGGAGTTCAATTCCTGGGTACGCGGCCGGACCCCCGCCGGGCGGTGGGGGCGCACCGAGGACCTGGTCGGCGGAGTGCTCTTCCTCGCCTCACCGGCCGCGGACTTCGTGAGCGGCCAGATCCTGTACGTCGACGGCGGAATGACGAGCGTGCTGTGATGCGAGGATGTGTGATCCACGGGGCGGACGACCTGCGGGTCGAGGAGCTGCCCGAGCCGGCCGCCGGGCCCGGCGAGGCCGTCGTCGCGGTGCGGTACGGCGGGGTGTGCGGCTCGGATCTGCACTACTGGCGGCACGGCGGGGTCGGCGACTTCCGGCTCCGGGAGCCGATGGTGCTGGGCCACGAGGTCGTGGGCACCGTGGTCTCGTACGGCGAAGGGGCGGCGGGGCCGCCGCCCGGCACGCGGGTGGCGGTGCATCCGGCGACGCCGTGCGCTGTCTGTCCTGAGTGCCGGGACGGGCGGGCCCAGGTCTGCCGCGACACCCGCTATCTCGGCAGCGCGGCCCGTACCCCGCATGTGCAGGGCGGCTTCGCGGCGCGGATCGCGGTACCGGCAGGCCAGTTGAGGGCGCTGCCCGCGGGTCTCGGGCTGCGCAGGGCCGCCCTGGCGGAGCCGCTGGCGGTGGCGCTGCACGCGGTGCGCAGGGCCGGTCCCGTCGCGGGCAGGCATGTCCTGGTCACGGGAGCGGGACCGATCGGCGCCCTGGTGGTGGCGGCGCTGCGGGCTGCGGGCGCCGCGGCCGTCACGGCCACCGATCTGCTGCCCAGGGCCCTGGAGTTCGCGGCGGCAGCGGGTGCGACGCGGCTCGTACGGGCAGACGGCCCGGCGGACCCCGGCCCGGCCGGGTCCGGACTGCCGGACGAGGTGGACACGGCGGTCGAGGCGTCCGGATCGGCGGCCGGCCTGGACACCTGTCTGCGGTCCGTGCGGCGGGGCGGGGCCGTCGTACAGCTGGGGATGCTGCCGCCGGGGATGAGCCCGTTCGCCGGGAATCTGGTGGTGAGCCGGGAGATCGAGCTGCGCGGCGCGCTCCGCTTCGACACGGAGTTCGACGAGGCGCTGGAGCTGCTGGCCCGGGAGGAGTCCTTCGACGCGCTGATCAGCGCGGTGGTGCCGGTGGAGCGGGCGGTGGAGGCGTTCGCCCTCGCGGCCGACCGGTCACGGTCCTGCAAGGTGCTGATCGACTTCGGCGATACCGACGATCGAGGCGGCTCCGGCGACCGGGGCGGCTCCGGCGACCGGGGCGACTGAGGGCCGCGCGGCGCGGGCTCCGGGCGGCGCCGGGGCCCGGCTCCTCACCGCTCGTCGAGCCACCGCGGATGCTCCCGCCGCGCCCAGCCGCGCCCGACCCACCCCGTCCGCATCCCCCGCCGCGCCTCCGGATCGCCCAGCGCCATCCCGATGTGCCCGGCGACCACGATGCCGATGGCCGGTGCCAGCCAGTCGTGCACGAAGGTGGCGTTCGTCCGCCAGACCAGCGGGGTCAGACCCGTGAACCACATCAGCAGCCCGGTGCAGAGCATCACCAGCGCGGCGCCCGCGATCCACCCCGCGTAGATCTTCTGGCCGCCGTTGAACTTGCCCGCCGTACGCGGCGATCCGTCCCTGCGCAGCGCCGACCGGAGCCAGACCCTGTCGTACGGTGCGAAGCGGTTGAGGCGGCCCAGGTCCGCCCGGAGCGTACGTGAGACGAGGCCGAGCAGGACCGGCACCGGCAGCAGCAGCCCCGACCACTCATGGACGGTGACCACCAGATAGCGGCGGCCGACCAGCTCCGCGAGCTGCGGGACGTAGAGGCAGCCGGCCGACGCGATGCAGACCAGCATCAGTGCGGACGTCGTACGGTGCACCCAGCGCACCGGGCGGGTGAAGCGGCGCAGTCCGGACCGCGGTTCAGACCGTGGGGTGGTCGTCGCGTCCGTTGGACCTGCCGACCCATGCGTCGACGTCATAGCCGCGCTCCTCCCAGTAACCACGCCGCACATCACGGGTGGCCGTGATCCCGGACAGCCATTTCGCGGACTTGTAGAAGTACATGGGCGCGACATAGAGCCGGACCGGCCCGCCGTGGTCGTGGCTCACCGGCTCGTCCCGCATCCGCAGCGCCACCAGGACGTCCGCACGGCGCGCCTGGTCCAGGGTGAGGCTCTCGCTGTACGCGCCGTCGAAGCAGGTGAAGCGGACCGCTCCGGCCCCCGGCCGCACGCCCGCCGCATCGAGCAGCCGGGAGAGCCTGACCCCTTCGAAGGGGGTCTCCGGCACCCGCCAGCCGGTGACGCACTGCACATCGCGCACCACCCTGGTCTGCGGGAGCCGGCGCAGCGAACCGAGGGTGTACGAGACGGGCCGCTCGACCATGCCGTCCACGGTGAGCCGGTAGCTCCCGGCGTCCTTGTGGGGCACCGATGAGGTGACCGAGTAGTAGCGGAATCCGCCGCCGCCGGGCAGCAGCCCGGTCAGTCCCGTGGGGTCCTTGCCCGCCACCGCGCCGAGCGCCGAGTCGGTTCCGCGCTGGATGGCGGGCGCGGCGACGAGCCCGGCCGCGCCGAGGCCGAGCATGCCGAGGACGAGGCGGCGGCCGACCGGCGGGCCGTCGCGGTCGGAGGGTTCTGGTGTCACCCCGCGATTCGAGCACCCGCGGGCGCCGGAAGCCAGCGACCGCGGGTGGCCGTCAGACTTCCGTCACAGTCCGGCCGTGGATCCGGCCCGCGCCTCGGCGGCCTTGTCGAGCTGGAATGCCTCGTTGCCGAGCCCGATCCTGGCGTGCACCTGCGGCCTGTTCGAGCGGAGCACCAGTCCGTAGCCCAGACCGCCGACGAGTGCGAGGCCGATGATGCCGGGCAGCAGCCAGCTCAGTACGGAGCCGGGGCCCGCGCCGACCAGCACATCGAAGTCCTTGACCGTCATGAAGGCGATGCTGAGCAGGGCGAGACAGGCGAGCCCCGACGCGATCAGCCGCCAGAGCTGTGTACGGGCCGCCCCGCGCTGCACGAAGAAGGCGATGACCGCGACCGACGCCGCGGCCATCAGCAGGATGATGCCGAGGGCGCCGATGTTGCCCATCCAGGTGAAGAGGTGCAGGACGGGCGCGGTGGGGTCGCCGTGCGGCTTGCCGTCGGTCACCGCGAAGGCGATGACGACCAGGAGGGAGATCACGGTCTGGAGCAGTGAGCCGGTGCCGGGTGCGCCGCTGGACTTGTT
This sequence comes from Streptomyces sp. NPDC054757, assembly GCF_053612185.1. Lineage (NCBI taxonomy): Bacteria > Bacillati > Actinomycetota > Actinomycetes > Kitasatosporales > Streptomycetaceae > Streptomyces > Streptomyces sp. NPDC054757. The sequence goes on along the minus strand of NZ_JBSHBW010000022.1, from coordinate 120,625 downwards.
GGTACGGCCGAAGGCGGCGGGCAGCAGTCCCTCGCGGCCCATCGCGAAGGCGTACCGGGCGACCACGTTGTGGAAGCTGAGCATCGCGGCGAACATGCCGGTGACGAAGAGGACATGGAGCACATCGGTGAAGGACTTGCCGACGACGCCCTCGCTGAGGCCGAAGAGCAGTCCGGGGCCGAGCTTCCCGGCCTGCGCGCTGATCGCCGAAGGCCCGGCGGCCACGGTCAGCGCCCAGGAGCTGATGGCGAAGAACAGCGCGACGAAGCCGACGGCGAGGAACATCACCCGGCGGACGACCACCTGCGGCCTGCTGGTCTCCTCGGCGTACACCGGGGCCTGTTCGAAGCCGACGAACGCGGCGATACAGAAGCAGAGCGCAGTGCCGAAGCCCGCACCGGTGAGGGTGCCGGGGTTGAAGGCGTGCAGCGAGAGCCCCTCCTTGGCGGGGTTCGCGACCGAGGCGATGTCGAAGATCACCACGAGGGCGCACTCGATGAGCAGCAGCACACCGAGGACCTTCGCGTTGAGGTCGATCTTCAGCCAGGAGAGCACCCCGACGACCGCGACGGCGACCAGCGCCGGGATCCACCAGGCCACTTCGGTGCTCAGATAGGTGTCGAAGAGGCCGGACACCTCGAAGCCGAAGATGCCGTAGATGCCCACCTGCATGGCGCTGTAGGCGACCAGCGCGACGAAGGAGGCGCCGGCCCCTGCGGTGGAGCCGAGGCCGCGGGCGATGTACGCGTAGAAGGCCCCGGCGTTGTGGACGTGCCGGCTCATCTCCGCGTAACCGACGCTGAATAGCGCCAGGACGACCGCCAGGATGACGTAGAGGATCGGCTGTCCGACGATCCCCATCAGGCCGAAGATCGTGGGCATGACACCCGCGACGACCATAAGCGGCGCGCTGGCCGCGAGCACGGAGAGCAGCAGCCCCGCCGTCCCCAGACGGCCGGCGCGCAGCGCCTGGTCCTGCCCCTTGAACGTGCTGATCTCGTTGATCTCGCTCGTGCTCGAACTGCCCGGCGGCATGGCGGGTCGGTCCCTTCGGTGAGGAGTTAGACGGAGCCGAGCGCGGCCTCGCGCGCGGCCATGAACGCCTGGTACGGGTCCCGGTCGGGGTACGCCCAGGGAGCTGGCGTGATGTGTTCTCCGATGCGGTGGAACAGTGCGGCGGCCTCGGCCGGGCGGCCCTCGCAGAACTTCGCGTGGGCCAGGAAGTTGAGGTCGACGCGGTTGCGCGGATGGTCCTCGCGCTCCCACTCCAGCCACCAGTCGAAGGCGGCCTTCATCACCTGGCGGGCCCGGCGGCCCGTCCAGTGCGCGGAGCGCGCGGGATCGTCCGGTTCACTGCCCGCGGCGGCGAGCACCCGGTAGCGCTCCGCGTGGGCCACCACCGGAAGGACGGCGAGCGGCGAGTCGGCGGGCGCCTGTTCGGCCGCCCAGGCCGCGAAGTCGTACACCTCGTGGAGCGGGTCCTGCCCGGCTTCCGGATGCCGTTCGGCGAGCCGCGCGGCCATCAGGTGGTGGGCATGGTGGTGCTCGGGGTGGCGGGAGCGCACCTCGTCGAAGAGGCGGCTGACCTCCTCCTCGGTACCGCGGCTGCGGGCCAGGATCAGCAGGCCGAGCCAGGGCGTGGGGTCCGATGGCGCCATCCGGGCGGCGGCACGGCACGCCTCTCTGGCCGCGTCCTCCTCGTCCCGGCCGGCCCGGCCGGTCCTGTTCCCCTTGCCGCGCAGCAGCCGCAGCACGGTGGCGCAGGCCAGCAGCGCGGCGGCGTCCGCGCTCTCCGGCTCGGCCAGCAGCCAGTCCTCCGCCCAGGCCGCGGACCCGGCCCCTTCGCCGAGTACGACGAGACGGTGGCCGCGGCGGTCCCAGTCGTCGGCGGTCGCGGTGAGCAGTGAACTGACGGTGCCCCAGCGGCCCTGGGCCAACTGGGTTTTCGCCGCAGCGAGTTCGGCGTCGTCGAGCGCCGGGTCGGCGAGCTGGCCGGCCCGTCTTCGGGAGCGGCCGAGGAAAGGGGGCATCCGCGGGGTTCCTCAAGGGCGCCGGGGCAATTGATCACGCACAGCAAACCGGTAGTAATGGCCCCACGTCAAGGGCGGACGGGTGCCATACCCGCCTCAACTCCCCTTGCGCCGCAATGTTTTACCCGGGTGCGTACGCTGGCACCATGACCGGTCCCGAGCCTCTCAAGCCTCTGCTGTTCGCCTTCCCCGGCCCGCTGCGCGACCGGCTCGTCGATGCCGTGCTGCGCGGCGAGAAGGTCTCGACCAGCGGACTCCTCGCCGAGTACGAGGCCGAGCAGGAGGAACTGCCCCCGGTCGGCGAGCGCTCGGCGCTGATCGACTCGGACGGCCGCGAGGTGGCGGTGGTCGAGCTGACCGAGGTCCGGGTGGAGCGGCTGGGCGACATCGGCCTCCAGCACGCGCTGGACGAGGGCGAGGGCTATACGTCGGTCGCCGAGTGGCGCGCGGGGCACGAGCGGTTCTGGCACGGGGACGAGATGCGGGAGGCGCTGCGGGACCCGGAGTTCACCGTGGACGACGACACGATGATCGTGGCCGAGAGGTTCCGGGTGGTGGAACGGCTGCGGGAACGGCCTTAGGAGGGCAGGCCGTTACCCCACCGCCCGTGCCGCCGCCCTTCCGGCGACCCGCCCGGAGTGGATACAGCCGCCCAGGAACGTGCCCTCCAGGGAGCGGTAGCCGTGCACACCGCCGCCGCCGAACCCGGCCGCCTCCCCCGCTGCGTACAGACCGGGCACGGGCTCGCCCCGGTCCGGGCCGCCGTCCGGCTCGGCGAGGACCCGGGAGGACAGGTCCGTCTCCAGGCCGCCCAGCGACTTACGGGTGAGGATGTGGAGCTTCACCGCGATCAGCGGTCCCGCCGCGGGGTCCAGGATCCGGTGCGGCGCTGCCGTACGGATGAGCTTGTCGCCCAGGTAGTTCCGAGCGCCGCGGACCGCCATCACCTGGAGGTCCTTGGTGAACGGATTGTTGATCTCGCGGTCACGCGCGACGATCTCCCGGCGCAGCTCCGCCTCGTCGATCAGCGGCTCGTCGGTGAGCGCGTTCATCCCGCGTACCAGCGAGGCGAGATCCTTCTCCACGACGAAGTCCGCGCCGTTGTCCATGAACGCCTTCACCGGCGCGGGTACGTCGGCCCGCGCCCGCCCGATGACGTCACGGACGGACTTCCCGGTCAGGTCCGGGTTCTGCTCGGAGCCCGAGAGCGCGAACTCCTTGCCGATGATGCGCTGGTCGAGGACGAACCAGGTGTAGTCGTGGCCGGACTTCATGATGTGGTCGAGAGTGCCCAGCGTGTCGAAGCCGGGGAAGAGCGGCACCGGCAGGCGTTTGCCCCGCGCGTCGAACCAGAGGGACGAGGGCCCCGGCAGGATACGGATGGCGTGCTTGGCCCAGATCGGGTTCCAGTTCTGGATGCCCTCGGTGTAGTGCCACATCCGGTCCCGGTTGATCTGGCTGCCGCCCGCTGCCTCGGCGACGCCCAGCATCAGCCCGTCCACATGTGCGGGCACCCCCGACAGCATGTGCGCGGGCGGGGTGCCGAGCCGCTCGGGCCACTGCGCCCGTACGAGGTCGTGGTTGCCGCCGATCCCGCCGGAGGTGACGATGACCGCCTGCGCCCGGTAGCTGAACTCGCCGGTGACCGTACGGCTGCTCGCCGTGCCCCGCTCCGCGCCGCTCGCCTCCAGTACCTCACCGGTCACCGTGTCCAGCGCGCCGGCGCTGCGGGCGAGGCCGGTGACCCGGTGGCGGAATCTCAGCTGTACCAGGCCGCGCGCCACGCCCTCCCGCACCCGGCGTTCGAAGGGCGCGACGACACCGGGCCCGGTCCCCCAGGTGATGTGGAAGCGCGGTACGGAGTTGCCGTGTCCCGTCGCGTCGTAGCCACCGCGCTCCGCCCACCCGACGACCGGGAAGAAACGCATCCCCTGGGCGTGCAGCCAGGCCCGCTTCTCGCCGGACGCGAAGTCCACGTACGACTCGGCCCACCGGCGCGGCCAGTGGTCCTCCGGGCGGTCGAATCCGGCGGTGCCCAGCCAGTCCTGCATCGCCAGCTCATGGCTGTCCTTGATCCGGAAGCGCCGCTGTTCGGGCGAGTCGACGAAGAAGAGGCCGCCGAAGGACCAGTGCGCCTGTCCGCCCATGGACTGCTCGGGCTCCTGGTCGAGAAGGATCACCTTCCGGCCGGCGTCCACCAGCTCGGCGGTGGCCACCAGACCGGCGAGTCCGGCCCCGATCACGATCACGTCAGCGTCGTCCGCCATGAGCCCCATCCCTGCCAGGTTACTTGTGGGTCACATCTTCAGTTCGTCCCGAAGCTGCGTCAACCGTCCCGTTCGCTGCACTCAACGGGTACAGGTGCCGTTCCAGGCGCTATCGTCGCCAGGACCCCGCCCCTTTTCTGGCCGGTCTTGAGGTTGATCACGTGTCGGTACTCGTTCTCGCGCTCTCCGTGGGTGCGGCCTGCTGTCTCGGTTTCGGCTTCGTGCTCCAGCAGAGAGCGGCCCGGCATGCCCCGATGAAGGACTTCCTCTCCTTCCGGCTCCTTCTCGACCTCGTACGGGTGCCGCTCTGGCTGGGCGGCATCGGGCTGATGGTCTGCGGCATGGTGCTGGGCGCGCTGGCGCTCGGCCAGGGCGAGATCTCCCTGGTGGAACCGCTGCTCGCCACGAACCTGCTCTTCGCGATGGCGCTCTCCCGCCACCAGACCGGGCAGCCGCTGGGGCGGCAGGGGTGGAGCGGTCTCGCGCTGCTGGCGGGCGGGGTCGCGGTCTTCATCCTGGCGGGCCAGCCGAAGGCCGGCGCCGCATCGGTGAACGAGCTGCGGCACTGGCTGATCATCGGTGTGGTGGCGGGCACCGCGATGCTCCTGGCGTTCTTCGCCAAACGGACCCGGCTGACCGTGGGCCCCGCGCTCCTCGCGCTGGGCGCGGGGCTGCTGTACGGGCTCCAGGACGCCCTGACCCGGGTCAGCGGGCAGCATCTGGAGCACGGCGGCTGGGCGGGCCTGGCCACGGGCTGGGAGCCGTACGCCGTGATCGCGCTGGGGGTGACCGGACTGGTCCTGGTGCAGAGCGCCTTCGAGGCCGCCCCGCTGCGCAGTTCGCTGCCCGCGCTCACCGCGGCGCAGCCGCTCGCGGGCATCGCCTGCGGCGTCGGCTTCCTCGGCGACCGGCTGCGCACCGACACCGGCGCCCTGGCCTGGGAATCGGCCGGGCTGGCGGCGATCGTCGTGGGGATCATCCTGCTGGGGCGGCACCCGGCGATGCCCTCCGGGTCGGCGCGTGCGCCGCGCGAGAAGATGGCCGCATGACCCCTGCGAACCCTGTGCCTCCCGCGTCCTCCGGTTCACCTGAGTCCCCTGGTGCTCCTGCTGCCTCTGCCCCTGCCGTTCCGGTGTCTCCCGCTCCTCCGGCTTCTCCGGCTTCTCCGGCCGACGAAATCCTCGATGTGGTCGACGCGTCCGACCAGGTGACGGGGCAGGCCCCGAGGGGCGAGGTGTACGCGAAGGGGCTGCTGCACCGCTGTGTCTTCGTCCTCGCCCGGGACGCCGACGACCGGATCTTCGTCCACCGGAGGACACCGGTGAAGCTGGTCTTCCCCTCGCTCTACGACATGTTCGTGGGCGGGGTGGTCGGCGCGGGCGAGTCCTACGACGCGGCGGCGCTGCGGGAGGCCGAGGAGGAGCTGGGCGTCTCGGGGCTGCCCGCGCCCGTACCGCTCTTCAAGTTCCTCTACGAGGGCCCCGGGCAGGGCTGGTGGTCCTGGGTGTACGAGGTGCGCTGCACCCTTCCGGTCGATCCCCAGGTGGAGGAGGTCGCCTGGCACGGCTTCCTCTCGGACGAGGAGCTGGCACAGCGGCTCGGCACCTGGGAGTGGGTGCCCGACGGCCTCGACGCGTACCGCCGTCTGACCGCTTCGCACCCGCGGTGACGGCGGCCTCCACCGCCGCGCACGACCGCGCCGGACCGGCGCCCCGGCCGTTGTGCTGCGGGGCCCCGATCCGGTCTGTCCGACGCCGTCGCCTCAGGCTGCCGCCTCCCAGTCGACCGTGACGACGATCTTGCCCCGGGTGTGGCCCTCGGTGTTGAGCCGCTGCGCGTCGGCCGTGCGCTCCAGCGGCAGGACCTGGTCCACATGGACCGCGATGACCCCCTGGTCGGCCAGTTCGCCGAGGACATGCAGATCGAGCGGGTCGGGCCGTACGAAGACATAGCGGCCGCCGAACTCGGCGACGTCGCCGTCGACGATGGACGCGAGCCGGCCCTCCGGGGCGAGCAGGTTCGCCGAGAGCCGCAGGGTGTCGCCGCCGACCGTGTCGAGCACCGCGTCCACCCCCTCGGGCGCCAGGGCGCGCACCCGCTCGGCCAGCCCCTCGCCGTAGGCCACCGGTTCCGCGCCCAGCGTGCGCAGATGGTCGTGGTTGTGGGTGCTCGCGGTGCCGATGACGCGTGCGCCCGAGTGCTGGGCGAGCTGCACGGCCATCGAGCCGACACCGCCCGCGGCGGCATGGACCAGAACGGTGTCGTCGGACCGGATTTCGAGCGCGCGCAGCGCCTGGTAGGCGGTGAGCCCGGTCAGCGGCAGTCCGGCGGCCTCCTCGAAACTCAGCCCCAGCGGTTTGCGGGCGAGGGTGCGCACCGGGGCCGCCACGTACTCGGCGAAGGTGCCCCGCGAGAGGAAGTCCTCCCGTACGTACCCCATCACCTCGTCGCCGACGGCGAACTCGGTCACGGCCGCACCCGGCTGCACCACGACCCCGGAGACGTCCCAGCCCGGCACGACCGGGAAGACGGCTTCGAGTACCGCGTCGAGGTGCCCCTCACGGGTCTGCACATCGACCGGGTTGACGGCCGCCGCGCGCACTTTCACCAGTACGGAGTCGGGCCCGACCTTGGGCTCGGGGCGCTCGCCGTACTCCAGGACCTCGGGGCCGCCGTAACGGCTGTAGCTGATCGCCTTCATGCCTACGAGCCTCTGGTCAGGCCCGGCCTCGCGCAACCGGACCCCGTGCAAACGTGAGCCCGGTTCATCCGCGCCGGTCCCGGCCGGAGGGGAACCCGAACCGGCCGGGCGGTGTATGAGAGATGTGGCCCTCACCCACCGCTGCCGGAGGCGGACCGGGGGTGGACGGCATACCGACTGGTCGGCATGATGGGCGCTGGCAGTACAGCGAGCGTTCCCGCAGACATCCGCGCGAGCGTCCACCCGGACGGTCCGCCCCTACACACGGAGGTGCCCCATGAGCGCAGTCCACCCACCGGGAATCGACCCCGAGGCGCTGCGCGGTCATCTCGACCGGGTGCGGCCCGGCCTGGTGCGCGGACCGCTCAGCGCGCGGCTGATCGAGGGCGGCCGGTCCAATCTGACGTACACCGTCAGCGACGGCACCGGCCGGTGGGTGGTGCGCAGGCCCCCGCTCGGCCATGTCCTGGCCACCGCGCACGACATGAAGCGCGAGCACCGGGTGATCAGCGCGCTGCACCCGACGGGCGTCCCGGTGCCGGAGCCGGTCCTGCTGTGCGAGGACGAGTCGGTGATCGGATCGCCGTTCTACGTCATGGAGTTCGTCGAGGGCACGCCGTACCGTACGGCCGCCCAGCTGGCGCCGCTCGGCGCCGAGCGGACCCGGGCGGCGGTGCTGGGTCTGGTCGACACGCTGGTCGATCTGCACGCCGTGGACCCGGAGGCGGTGGGCCTCGCCGACTTCGGGCGCCCCGAGGGCTTCCTCGACCGGCAGCTGCGCCGCTGGGGCAAGCAGCTGGACGCCTCGCGCAACCGCGATCTGCCCGGCATCGACGAACTGCACGCCACACTCGGACGCGAGCTGCCGCGCTCCCCCGCCCCCACCGTGGTGCACGGCGACTACCGCCTGGACAACGTCCTGCTCGGTCCCGACGACAGGATCAACGCGATCCTGGACTGGGAGATGTCGACACTGGGCGATCCGCTCACCGACCTGGGGCTGCTCGTGATGTACAGCTCCGATCTGGGCATCCCCGAGTCGCCCGTCTCCACCACGAGCGGCGCGGCGGGCCACCCCTCGCCCACCGAGCTGGTCGAGCGGTACGCGGCCCGCTCGGGCCGGGACACCTCCGCCATCGCCTGGTACACGGCGTTCGCCTGGTTCAAGCTCGCCGTGATCCTCGAAGGAATCCACTACCGCTACACCCTCGGCCAGACCGTCGGGGCGGGTTTCGACCAGATCGGCTCCCTGGTCCCCGTCTTCATCGAGCACGGCCTCACCACCCTCCAGGAAGGCTGAACCCCCATGGATTTCGCATTCGACGCGCACACCGAAGAGCTGCGCGGCAGGCTCACCGCCTTCATGGACGAGCATGTCCGGCCCGCCGAGGCCGTCGCCCACGAGCAGCGTGCGCGGCTCGCCTCCCCGTGGGAGACCCCCGCGGTGGTCGAGGAGCTGAAGGCGGAGGCGCGCCGCCAGGGCCTGTGGAACCTCTTCCTGCCGGACGCGGAGTACGGCGCGGGGCTGACCAACCTCCAGTACGCACCGCTCGCCGAGCTCACCGGGCGCTCACCGCAGTTGGCGCCCACCGCGCTGAACTGCGCGGCACCGGACACGGGCAATATGGAGGTGCTCTTCCAGTTCGCCACCGAGCAGCAGAAGAAGCAGTGGCTGGAGCCGCTGCTCGCCGGTGAGATCAGGTCGGCCTTCGCCATGACGGAGCCGGAGGTGGCCTCGTCCGACGCGACGAACATCGAGACCCGTATCGCACGCGAGGGCGACGAGTACGTCATCAACGGCCGCAAGTGGTACATCTCCGGGGCGATGAACCCGGACTGCAAGATCTTCATCGTGATGGGGAAGACCGACCCGGACGGGGAGGACGTCCGCCGCCAGCAGTCGATGATCCTGGTCCCGCGCGACACCCCGGGGCTCGAAGTCCGCCGCGCCATGCAGGTGTACGGCTATGAGGACCACTACCACGGCGGCCACGCCGAGGTGGTCCTCGACAACGTCCGGGTCCCTGTGTCGAACCTGATCGGCGAGGAAGGCGGCGGCTTCGCCATCGCCCAGGCCCGTCTCGGCCCCGGCCGGATCCACCACTGCATGAGGCTGATCGGGATGGCCGAGCGGGCCATCGAGCTGATGTGCCGGCGCGCGGTCGGGCGCACGGCGTTCGGCAAGCCGCTGGCCCAGCAGGGCGTCGTACAGAACTGGATCGCGGACGCCCGGGTCACCGTGGAGCAGCTGCGGCTGCTGGTCCTCAAGACCGCCTGGCTGATGGACACGGTGGGCAACCGCGGTGCGCACACGGAGATCCAGGCCATCAAGATCGCGACTCCGCGCGCGGTCATCGACATCATCGACAACGCGGTCCAGCTGTACGGCGCCGGCGGGGTGAGCCAGGACTTCCCGCTGGCCGAACTCTGGGCGGCGGCAAGGACCCTGAGGCTCGCCGACGGGCCGGACGAGGTGCACCAGCGGTCCCTGGCGCGCCGCGAGCTGAAGAAGTACCTGTAGCGGGAGGGGGGCCGTTACGGGGGCGGGCAGGGAGGTCCGGGGCAGGCGTGTACCTCCGTCCCGCCCCGGACCTCCCTGCCCCCGGGCCGCCCTGCCCGCCCCCGGACCACCGCCGCTCCTCCGCGACGCCTACACGGGTGTGACATAGGCGCCCGCGATACCGCCGTCGACCAGGAAGTCGGTGGCGTTGACGAACGAGGAATCGTCGCTGGCGAGGAAGGCCACGGCGGCGGCGATCTCGTCCGCCTCCGCGAACCGGCCGGCCGGGATGTGGACGAGCCGGCGTCCCGCGCGCTCCGGGTCCTTCGCGAACAGCTCCTGCAGAAGGGGGGTGTTGACCGGCCCCGGGCAGAGCGCGTTGACGCGGATCCCCTCGCGGGCGAACTGCACGCCGAGCTCGCGTGACATGGCGAGCACACCGCCCTTGGACGCGGTGTACGAGATCTGCGAGGTCGCGGCGCCCATGATCGCCACGAAGGACGCGGTGTTGATGATGGAGCCCCGGCCCTGGCGCTGCATATAGGGGACGGCTGCCTTGCAGCAGAGGTAGACGGAGGTGAGGTTGACGTCCTGGACGCGCTTCCAGGCTTCCAGTCCTGTGGTGAGGATGGAGTCGTCGTCGGGCGGCGAGATACCCGCATTGTTGAAGGCGACGTCGACGCTGCCGTAAGTGTCGTACGCCGTCCTGAACAGCGCCTCGACCTGCTCGGGGCTGGTCACGTCGACCCGCACGAAGGTACCGCCGACCTCTTCGGCGGCGGCCTTGCCCGCGGCCTCGTCGATGTCGCCGCAGACGACATGGGCGCCCTCGGAAGCCAGTCGCCGCGCGGCCGCGCGGCCGATTCCGCTGCCCGCGCCGGTGATGACGGCGGTACGGCCGGCCAGGCGGCGGCAGATGCTGCTCTCGGTCATGGTGTCTCAGGCCTCCGTGCCGGGTTCTGTGCCGGGTTCCTTGCGGGGTTCCGTGTTGCGTTCCGTGCTGGCTTCCATGTTGCGTTCCGTGCTGGGTTCCGTGCTGATGAAGACGTTCTTGGTCTCGGTGAAAGCGGTCAGGGCGTCGGGGCCGAGTTCGCGGCCGATGCCGGACTGCTTGTAGCCGCCGAAGGGTGTCCCGTAGCGGACGCTGGAGTGCGAGTTGACGGAGAGATTGCCCGCGGCGACCGCGCGGGAGACCCGGATCGCACGGCCGACGTCGCGGGTCCAGATGGAGCCCGACAGCCCGTACTCGGTGGCGTTGGCGAGCCGGACCGCCTCCTCCTCGTCCTCGAAGGGAAGGACCACGGCGACCGGGCCGAAGATCTCCTCACAAGCCGCCGGGGCATCCGGAGCGAGGCCGGTGAGCACGGTCGGCGGGAACCAGAAACCGGGTCCGGTGGGCGCCGTACCGCGGATCCCCGCCGCCCCGTCGGGGACGTAGCCACGCACCCGTTCGCGCTGGGCCTCGGAGATCAGCGGGCCCATCTGGGTCTTCTCGTCGGCGGGGTCACCGACCACCACGGACTCGATCGCGGGAGTGAGGAGAGCGAGGAAGCGGTCATGGACGGAGCGCTGCACCAGGATGCGGGTGCGGGCGCAGCAGTCCTGGCCGCTGTTGTCCAGGAAGGACATGGGGGTCGCGGCGGCCGCGGCCTCCAGGTCGCAGTCGGCGAAGACGATGTTGGGGCTCTTGCCGCCGAGTTCGAGCGTCACGCGCTTCACGCGCTCGGCGCACCTGGCCATGACGCTCTTGCCGACGCGGACGGAGCCGGTGAAGACGATCTTCGCCACACCCGGATGGTCGACCAGGGCCCGGCCCGTGGTGTCGCCCGCGCCCGGCAGTACCTGGAACAGCCCTTCGGGCAGACCCGCCTCCAGGGCGAGTCCGGCCAGCCGGAGCGCGGTCAGCGGGGTGGTCTCGGCGGGTTTGAGGAGCACCGCGTTGCCCGCGGCCAGCGCGGGGGCCGTGCCCCAGGCGGCGATCGGCATGGGGAAGTTCCAGGGCGCGATCACGCCGACGACGCCGAGCGGTTCGAGGAGGGTGAGGTCGAGGCCCCCCGCGACGGGGATCTGCCGGCCGCTGAGCCGCTCCACCCCTCCGGCGGCGAATTCGAGGAGATCGCGGACGTTGCCGGCCTCCCAGCGGGCGTTGCCGATGGTGTGACCGGCCTCCCGCACCTCCAGCCGCGCCAGCTCCTCGGCATGTCCGTCGACGACGTCGGCGAAGCGGCGCAGCAGCCTGGCGCGGTCGGCCGGCGCCGCTGCGGCCCAGCCGCGCTGGGCCCGCGCCGCCCTGGCGACGGCCTCGTCGACCCCGGCGGCCGTCGTCGCCCGCACGGTCTCGACCAGTTGGCCGGTTGTCGGGTCGAGCACCTCGTGCGACAGCTCGGGACCTACCTCGTGGGATGCGTGGACCACAGCGTTCCTCACAGACGTTCGAAGGAGCGGCGGAGCTCCCAGTCGGTCACCGCGGCGTCGAAGGCTTCGAGTTCGACCCGCGCCATGTTGCGGTAGTGGGCGACGACTTCGGCGCCGAAGGCCGCCTTGGCGACCGGGCTGGTCTCCCACAGTTCAGCGGCTTCGCGCAGAGTGGTGGGGACCCGCTCGTATCCGGCGGTGTACGCGTTCCCGGTGCACTCGTCGGGCAGTTCCAGCCGCTGCTCGATGCCGTACAGGCCGGCCGCGACGAGTCCCGCGACGGCCAGGTGCGGATTGACGTCACCGCCCGGCAGCCGGTTCTCGAAGCGCATCGAGGGGCCGTGGCCGACGACACGGAGCGCACAGGTGCGGTTGTCGTGGCCCCAGGCCACGGCGGTCGGAGCGAAGGAGCCCGGCTGGAAGCGTTTGTACGAGTTGATGTTGGGCGCGTACAGCAGCGAGAAATCACGCAGTGCGGCCAGCTGCCCCGCCAGGAAGGACCGCATGACCGGCGACATCCCGTCAGGTCCTGCGCCGGCCATCGCGGGACGGCCTTCGGCGTCCCGCAACGAGAGGTGGATATGGCAGGAGTTGCCCTCGCGCTCGTTGTACTTGGCCATGAAGGTGAGCGCGACCCCTTCCTGCGACGCGATCTCCTTGGCGCCGGTCTTGTAGACGGCGTGCTGGTCACAGGTGACGAGGGCCTCGTCGTACCGGAAGGCGATCTCGTGCTGGCCCGGGTTGCACTCGCCCTTGGCGGACTCGACGGTCAGACCGGCCGCCGCCATCTCGTTGCGGATCCGGCGCAGCAGCGGCTCGATCCGGCCGGTGCCGAGGACGGAGTAGTCGATGTTGTACTGGTTGGCCGGGACGAGGTCGCGGTAGTTGCGGTCCCATGCCTCCTCGTACGTGTCCCGGAAGACGATGAACTCCAGCTCCGTGCCCACATGCGCGGTGAGACCGTGCTCGGCGAGACGCTCCAGCTGGCGGCGGAGCACCTGGCGCGGGGCCGCCACGACGGGTGCGCCGTCGTTCCACGCCAGGTCGGCGATGAGCAGCGCGGTGCCCTGGTTCCAGGGGATCCGGCGCAGTGTGGTGGGATCCGGGTGCATCGCGAAGTCGCCGTAGCCGGTCTCCCACGAGGACATCTCATAGCCGTCGACGGTGTTCATCTCGGTGTCGACGGCGAGAAGGTAGTTGCACCCCTCGCTGCCGTTCTCCAGGACCTCGTCCAGGAAGAAGGGGGCGGCGAACCGCTTGCCCTGGAGACGTCCCTGCATATCGGGGAAGGCCAGGACGACGGTGTCGATCTCACCGCTCGTGACGAGGGAGCGAAGCTCCTCCACCCCGAGCGGGGGTGTGCGGTCTGCCACGGGATTACCCCTCCTTGGGCCAGCCGGAAGCCATAAGGTAGTACCGAAGACCATTGAAGGGGAAGAGGATCGGTGACGTGGCGAGGCAGATCGAACCGGCAGACCCCCTGACGCCCGTACTGCGCCCCGTGCGCGCCGGGAACGGCTTCGAAGAGGCGCTGGAACAGATCCTTCAGCTGCTGCGCCTCGGCCTTGTCCCGGCCGGGGACAGGCTGCCCGCCGAGCGCGAACTGGCGGAGCGGATGGGGATCAGCCGGGTCACACTCCGCGAGGTGCTGAAGGTGCTGACCGAGCAGGGCCTGGTGGAGAGCAGGCGCGGCCGGTACGGCGGGACCTTCGTGCTGCACCGCCCGGCCGCGCACGGTGAGGACGAGCTGCGCCGGCGGGTGGCGGGGGTGGACGTCGAGGACACCCTGCGCTTCCGCGAGGTGCTGGAGGTCGGGGCCGCCGGACTGTGCGTGGCGCACGGTCTCGCCGATGAGGACGTGCGGCGCCTGCGGGCCGCGCTCGCCGCCACCCATGACGCACCGCTGGCCGAGTACCGGCGGCGGGACACGGTGCTGCATCTGACCCTCGCCGAACTGTGCGGGTCGCCCACGCTCAGCGCCCAGTACGTCGCGGTGCGGGCGACGCTGAACGATCTGCTGGACTGCATTCCGCTGCTCGTACGGAACCTGGAGCACTCACAGCACCAGCACTCCGCGCTGGTCGACGCGGTCGTCGACGGGGACGCGGACGCGGCGCGCGAGGTGATGCGGGAGCACTGCGAGGGTACGGCCGCGCTGCTGCGCGGCTTTCTGTCCTGACCGGGGGCCGCAGCGACCAGGACCGGTGCGATCCGGGCCGGATGGCCGGCCCGGGTCGCACAGGCCCGGCCGCACGGGCCCGCGCAGGGGGCTTGCGCACGGCCGGGAGTACCGGAATGGTGTGCGTGCAAACCTTTGACCTCTGTCAGGAGCGACTCATGGCCGAAGGCACCACCAGGGACGACCCCTCCGCCTCGTCCCCCGCGTCTCTCTCCTCCCCCGCGTCTCCCTCCTCCCCGGCCGACGATGCCTACCTCAGCCGCCGCACTCTGCGCAGGGGCAGTGCGGGATGGCTGCTGCTCACGGGGCTCGGGGTCGCCTACGTCGTCTCGGGTGACTTCTCCGGCTGGAACATCGGTCTGTCCAAGGGCGGTTTCGGCGGGCTCGCCGTCGCCATGCTGCTGATGGGCGTGATGTACGCCTGTCTGGTCTTCACGCTGGCGGAGCTGTCCACGATCCTGCCGACGGCCGGCGGCGGTTACGGCTTCGCCCGCCGTGCGCTGGGTACGTGGGGCGGTTTCCTCACCGGCACCGCGATCCTCATCGAGTACATCCTGGCGCCCGCCGCGATCTCCATCTTCATCGGCGACTACGTCGAGTCGCTCGGCCTCTTCGGCCTCGAATCCGGCTGGCCGGTCTATCTCGCCTGCTTCGCGGTCTTCATCGGAATCCATCTCTGGGGCGTGGGCGAGGCACTGCGTTTCAGCCTGGTGGTGACGGCGATCGCGGTGGCCGCGCTGCTGATCTTCGCGGTCGGCGCGTTCACCGGCTTCAGCGTGAGCGGGCTCAGCGACATCCCGGTCGACACGAGCGCCTTCGGCTCGGGTTCGTGGCTGCCGTTCGGACTCCTCGGCATCTGGGCGGCGTTCCCCTTCGGTATGTGGTTCTTCCTCGGCGTCGAGGGCGTACCGCTGGCCGCGGAGGAGGCGAAGGACCCGGTGCGCTCCATGCCGCGGGCCCTCTCGATCTCCGTGGGCGTCCTGGTGCTGCTCGCCGTACTGACCTTCTTCGCGGCGGCCGGCGCACACGGCTCGAACGCCATCAAGGAGGCCGGGAACCCACTGGTGGTGGCCTTGCAGGGGGACGGCGGTCCCACACCGCTGAGCCGTTTCGTCAACTACGCCGGTCTCGCGGGCCTGGTCGCGTCCTTCTTCTCGCTGGTCTTCGCGGGATCACGCCAGCTCTTCGCGCTCTCCCGGGCCGGCTATCTGCCCCGCTTCCTCTCGCTCACCAACCGCCGGAAGTCGCCGTACCTGGGGCTGCTGGTCCCCGGAGCGATCGGCTTCGCGCTGGCGGCGGGGACGGGGAACGGGGCCCGGATGCTGAACGTCGCGGTCTTCGGCGCGACCATCTCGTACGCGCTGATGGCGCTGTCCCACATCGTGCTGCGGCGCCGCGAACCGGCGCTGGAGCGCCCGTACCGGACCCCGGGGGGTGTGCTGACCTCGTCGGTGGCGTTCGTACTCGCCCTCTTCGCGCTGGCGGCGACGTTCCTGGTGGACAAGGACGCGGCGTTCATCGCCATGGGCGTCTATGCCGTGGCCCTCGCCTACTTCGCGCTCTACAGTCGCCATCATCTGGTGGCGCGGGCGCCGGAGGAGGAGTTCGCCGCGCTGGCAGCGGCCGAGGCCGAGCTCGAACGGGACTGAACCGGACGCCGCAGGCCCGGCCCCCACCGGGCCTGCCCCACAGGCCCGGACCCACTGGCGCACACTCACCACCTCACCGGCTCACACCCGACCGAACGGAATCCGCGGAAACGGAGTCGCTGTGTCCAAGCCGCTCATCGGTGTCACGACCTATCTGGAACCGGCCCAGTGGGGTGTGTGGGACATGCCGGCGGCGCTGCTGCCGGCCGGATACCCGCGCCTGGTCCAGGCGGCGGGCGGTATCGCCGTACTCCTCCCGCCGGACGACCCGGCCGTCGCGGCCCCCGCCCTGGCCAGGCTGGACGGTCTTGTCGTCGCGGGCGGCGCCGACATCGAGCCGGCGCGGTACGGGGCGGAGACCGACCCCCGTACCGGCCCCGCGGCGCGGGACCGGGACGCCTGGGAACTCGCCCTGATCCGGGTGGCGTTGGCCTCGGGGGTGCCGCTACTCGGCATCTGCCGGGGGATGCAGCTGCTGAATGTCGCGCTGGGCGGGACGCTGGTGCAGCATCTGGACGGGCACACCGGGGGTGTGGGTGTCTTCGGCCGGCACCCGGTGAAGCCGGTGCCGGGCACGCGGTACGCGTCGATCGTGCCGGACGAGGCATCGGTCCCGACGTACCACCACCAGGCGGCCGGCCGGCTGGCCGACACCCTGGTGGTGAGCGCGTACGCGGCGGACGGCACCGTGGAGGCGGTGGAGCTGCCGGGTGCGGCGTGGGTGCTGGGCGTGCAGTGGCATCCGGAGGCGGGCGACGACACCCGGGTGATGTCGGCGCTGGTCGCGGCGGCCGCGGGCTGACGCTCCGGCAGCGGAGCTACGGCCGCAGCGCCCGCAGCAGCAGATCCGCCAGCTGGTCGGCCACTTCGCGCGGGGTCAGCGAGCCGTCCGGGCGGTACCACGTGGACAGATGGTGCACGGACCCGAAGTGGTAGTCGACCACCAGGTCCGCGGGGGTGGCCGCCGAGAACACCCCGGCGCGCTGGCCCTCCTCCACCAGCGCCCGGAAGCGCTCGTGGTAGCGGCGGCGCTCCAGCCGTACCTGCTTGTTCTTCTCGGGGCTCAGATGGTGCATGGAGCGGAAGAAGATCGACGCGTCGTCCAGATTGTCGATGGTGGTGACGACGACGTCCGCGGCGGCGTCGCGCAGCCGCTCCTCGACCGGCGCGTCGGCGTCCGCGAACGCGTCGAGCCGCTCCTGCTGGAGCCTCAGCACCCGTGAGTAGACCTCCTGGAGGAGATCCTCCTTGGACCCGAAGTAGTGGTAGAGGGCGCCCTTGGTGACTCCGGCCGCCTCGACGATCTCCTGGACCGACGTCCGGTCGTAGCCGCGCTCGGCGAAGAGCCGGGTGGCGGCGGCCAGCAGCCTCTGCGGGACGGGCACGCCGTTCCCGTCGGTCGTTCTGGCTGCCATCGCCGCCACCTTCCGTCCGTGTGCTCGTCACTGCGGGGAACGCAGTTCCCGCCTCAGGATCTTCCCACTGGTGGTCTTCGGCAGCTCCGGCAGGATCTCGACCTCGCGCGGGTACTTGTACGCCGCGAGCCGCTCCTTGCAGTACGCGGCCAGCTCCGCCGGTGTCACCGCGCTCCCGGTCCCCGTCGGCCGCAGGCTCACATACGCCTTGACCGACTCGCCGCGGTAGGCGTCGGGGATCCCCACCACGGCGGCCTCCCGTACGGCGGGGTGGGTGTAGAGGACGTCCTCCACCTCGCGCGGCCAGACCTTGAAGCCGGATGCGTTGATCATGTCCTTCATCCGGTCCACGACATAGAGCCAGCCGTACCGGTCCATGAAGCCGATGTCCCCGGTGCGCAGCTCACCGCCGGGGAACGCCTCGGCGGTGGCCTCCGGCCGTTCCCAGTATCCGGAGACGACCTGCGGCCCGCTCACCACGATCTCGCCCTGCTCCCCGAACGGCACCTCACCGCCGTCGGGGTCCACGATCCGCACCACGGTGTCGGGCCCCGGCACTCCGACCGAGAGCGTGCCCGACACCGGGTCGACCGGGGCCTCCCGCTCGGGCGGGACGGACGCGCACGGGGCGGTGCACTCGGTGAGCCCGTAGCCGTTGCGGATGTACGGGCCGAAGCGCTCACGGAACCCCTCCACCAGCGCGGGCGGCAGCGGTGCGCCGCCGGACGAGATCACCTGGAAGGAGGCGAAGTGGTCCGGGGTGACCGAGGGATCGGCCGCGAGCGCCATGAAGGCCGTGGAGGGGCCGACGGTGTAGGCGGGGCGGTGCTCGGCGAAGGCGTCGAGCACCACTCCGGGGTGGAACCGGTAGGCGAGTACGAGAGTCCCGGCGTTGGCGACGCACGCGGCCAGCTCGCAGACCATCCCGGTGATGTGGAAGAGCGGCGCGAGCGCGAAGTAGGCGGAGCCCTCGGCCACCGGGTGCCCGGTGCGCTGGCGCTCGGCGTTCACCATGATGTTGGCGTGGGCGTTCATCGCGCCCTTGGGGGTCCCGCTGGTGCCGGACGTATAGCTGATCAGGGCCACGTCGGCGGGGTGCGGATCGCGGCCTGCGGGGGCCGGGAGACCCTGCCGGGCGACGGTCACCAGGTCGTCGGTGTCGGCGGGGCACGGCAGCCGCTCGAAGCCGAGGACCCGGGCGTCGTCCCGGGTCTGCAGATCGCGCTCGCAGGCGGTGAGCGCGCAACGCAGCGGCACTCCGGCGGAGGTCTCGCGCAGATACGACTCCCAGGCCCGGTCGGAGCAGACGAGCGCGGTGACCCCGGCGTCCCGCAGGGCGTGGCCGACCTCGGCCGACTTGTACATCGGGTTGAGCGGTACGACCGTGGCGCCGGCCTTCCAGGCACCGAGCAGCGCCAGCACGAAGTGCGGCGAGTTCTGCAGCATGACCGCGACCCGGTCGCCGCGCCCCACACCCCGCGCGGCGAGGTGCCCTGCGACCGAGTCGGAGAGCGCGTCGGTCTCGCGGTAGGTCAGCCGTCCGTCGAAGTAGGCGAGGGCCGGGCGCTCCGGTGCGCGGGCGACGGCGTCACGGAAGGCGTGCACCACGCTCGCCTGCGGGTGGACCGGGCGGCGCTGGGCCTCGCTGAGCAGCTCCAGCCAGGGCTTCGCCGCGTAGAGCGAGGCGCTCACCGTCCGGACTCCCATTTCTGCTGGAGGTGGTTCATCCCGCCGATCCACCGGTCGGGATCGGCGGCCCGCGCCTGGTAGTAGTCGGCGACCTCGGGGTGCGGAAGTACCAGGAAGCGGTCGTCGGCGATGGCGGCCATCAGCGCCTCGGCGACATCGGCGGGCTCGATCGCCGTCGGCGCGAGCACCAGCTCACCCGCGGACCCGGTCGAGGCCAGCATGTCGGTCCGTACGCCCTGCGGGCAGATCGCGTGGACCTTCAGCCCGCGATGGCGGTAGGTGAGCGAGAGCCACTCCGCGAAGGCCAGCGCACCGTGCTTGGTGACGCTGTACGGCGCCGCGCCGATCATGGTGAGCAGCCCGGCGGCCGACACGGTGGAGACGAACCGGCCCTCTCCGCGCTCCAGCCAGCCGGGCAGCAGCGCGCGGGCGGCGCGGACATGGGCCATCACATTGAGGTCCCAGGCCGCGTCCCAGACCGCCTCGTCGGAGAAGGGGTCGCCTGCCGAGCCGAGGCCGGCGTTGGCGCAGTAGATGTCGACCCGTCCGCCGAGTGCATCCCGGGCGGCCTCCACGACCGCCGACGCGTCACCGGGCAGCGCGGTCCCGCCGATCTCATCGGCCACCGCACCGGCTCTGGCGCCGTCCAGGTCGTTGACCACGACACGGGCCCCCTCCGCGGCGAACCTCCGGGCCAGCGCCGCGCCGATACCGCCGCCCGCCCCTGTGACCACTACACGCGCGCCGTCGACCGTACCCATCAGGACCTGCCTCTCCCTTGAATGCACCAGCAGACTAACCAGTCGGTATGTGGCAGGGGAAGGGGCGAGGGCTAGCCTGCGTGGCCATGACACTCGGCGAGATCATGGAGGTATCCCGATGAACCTTTCCAGGCGGGGGCTGCTGGCCGCGAGCGGAGCCGTGGGTGCGCTGGGAGCCGTGGGCGCCACGGCGGAACCGGCCGCCGCGCGCGGGAGGCGCGCCCGGGTGCGTACCGGCTTCGACCGGCTGGCCGCCGACGGCTACGCCCTGCTCGACGGGGAGCGCGTCGGGATCGTCACCAATCCGACCGGGGTCACCCAGGACGTCCGGCACATCGTCGATGTCATGCACGCCGACCGGCGGGTGAACCTCACCGCCGTCTTCGGCCCCGAGCACGGCTTCCGCGGCACGGCGCAGGCGGGCGGTTCGGAGGGCCGGTACGACGACCCGGCGACCGGGCTTCCGGTGTACGACACGTACACCAGAAGCGGGCAGCCCCTCGCTGACATCTTCACCGCGTCCGGTGTGGACACGGTGGTCTTCGACATCCAGGACGCGGGCGCCCGCTTCTACACGTACATCTGGACGCTCTACGACTGCATGGAGGCGGCGGCGCTCGCGGGGCTGCGCTTCGTGGTGCTCGACCGGCCGAATCCGGTGACCGGGCGGGCCGCGCTCGGCCCGGTGCTGCACAAGGGGTTCGCGACGTTCGTCGGGCGGCAGCCGATCGCGCAGGCGCACGGGATGACGGTGACGGAGCTGGCCCGGCTCTTCAACGGCGAGTTCCTGGCGGGCAGGGTGAAGTTGGAGACGGTACGGATGTCCGGCTGGCGGCGCGGCGACTTCTTCGACGCGACAGGGCTGCCGTGGGTGCCGCCGAGCCCGAACATGCCCACGCCCGACACGGCTCTGGTCTACTCGGGGACCTGTCTCTTCGAGGGGACCAGCCTCTCCGAGGGGCGGGGCACCACCAGGCCGTTCGAGCTGCTGGGGGCCGAGGGGATCGACCGGCGGTGGGCGGAGGCCGCCAACACGCTCGATCTGCCCGGGGTCGTCTTCCGCGAGGCGTACTTCGCGCCGACCTTCTCCAAGTTCGAGGGGAAGACGGTTGGCGGTGTCCAGCTCCATGTCCAGGACCGTACGGCGTTCGACCCGGTGCGGACCGCCGTCGGGCTGCTGGTGACGGCGAAGAAGGTCTGGTCCGGGTTCGCCTGGCGTTCCGACGACTGGATCGACAAGCTGACCGGATCGACCAGGGTCCGCACGATGATCGACAAGGGCGCGGACACCGATGAGGTGGTGGCGGCCTGGCAGGGCGAACTCGCCGCCTTCCGGGCCGTGCGCGAGCGGTATCTGACGTACCGCTGAGCAACATCCGACATGACGCCGAGCAGCCACCGCGGGCCGGACCGGAGTCATCCGGTCCGGCCCGTGGCCGTCTCTGTGTCCCCTTACGGTTACCGGTGCGAGGGGAACTCCACGACCTGCTGGTACGTAGGCCGGTTCTGCCACTGGATGGGCCAGAACTGCAGCCCGCCCAGCGGACGGTGGATGATCGCGTCCGAGCACCACTGGTCACCGGCGGCGCAGCTGTCGTCACCGGGGTAGACCTGCGCCGGGGTCTTGGCGGCCGCCTGGCCGAGCGTGGTGAGCAGCGCGTCCCGGCAGGCGCTCAGATCGCCCCCGCCGCAGTACGTCTTGCCCAGCTTGCCCTGCACCGGGCGCCCCAGGACCGTGCGGATGTCCTTGTCGACATAGCTCCACCAGCCGTACTGGAAGGCGGATCCGGCGTGTGCCCCGGTCGGTCCGTGGCCCGCCGAGGGCGACTCGTCGATGGAGAGGTTGGCGGTGAGCGCCGAGTAGAGGTCGTCGCCGAGCCCCGGCTTGAACTCGGCCTGCACCAGCAGCGGCCACCAGGCGTCCATGATCCGCACGGCGTCGGGGTGGGTGTAGACGTGCGAGCTCTGGGCGTTCTCCTTGCGCTGGGCGCCGTCGGACACCCACGCCTCCAGCTGCTCGACCGCCTTGGCCTCCGCCGGGTCGGTGACCGGCTGGCTCCGTACGACGTCGAGCAGTTCGGGCAGAACGTCCTCGCCGCGCAGATCGGTGACGGCGGCCTCGGCCATGGCGCGGGTCAGCGCGGCACGGGTGACGCCGCCCTTGGCGACGAGTTTCGCCACCCGGTCACCCAGCAGGTCGACCCGGTGCACCGAGCCGTTGCCGAACCCGGCCGACGCGTAGTCCTTGGCCTGTTTGTTGTTCCAGGAGACGTAGTAGTCCTGGCCCACGGACTGCGGATGCTGGGTGGCCGGGGTGACGTCGGTGGTGTGGTGGTCGGGGTCGAAGCCCTTCCACTCGTAGGCCGGTTCGGCCTTGACGGGCAGCGAGGCATCGACCCCGGCGGCGCGCACCGGGTTCATCCCGCTGTTGAAGTAGGCGGCCTGGCGGGAGTCGGCGTAGAACCAGTTGAAGGTGTAGCCGATGTGGTCGGCGGCCTGCTGGAAGGTCTTGGCGTCCTTCACGTACCCCGGGTCGTTCATCATCTGGAAGCCCACGATCGAGTCGGCCTCATGCCCGTACGTACTGCGCAGCGAGGTGTAGGCGACGGGTTTGCCGTCGACGGTGGCGCGGTGGGTCACGATGCCGTACTTGGTGCGGTAGACCTGCATCCGGTAGGAGCCGGCCGCCGTGGAGTCGGCGACGGTGGGCTTCCAGGAGTTGGTCCGCTCCATCTTCTCCATCGGGGTGCAGACGCCCCTGAAGAGGTAGTGGGTGTCGTCCTGGCAGAGCTCCACCGCGTAGGTGTCGGTGATGTCCTGGCCGGCCGATGTGGCGCTCCACGCGTAGTCCTGGCCGCGGCCCAGCTGGATGTACATGCCGACACCGGCGAAGGAGACACCGCGGGCACTGATGCCGGGCCCCTGGAGTTCCTGGAGCATCAGCAGCTGCGGCAGGAAGTATCCGGTCTGCGGACCGAACACGGCGACGGGGTTTCCGCTCGCGGTGTGCTGACCCGAGACGACAAGGGCGTTGGACATGCCCTTCTTGCTGCTGAACAGGTCCGCCGGGAGCACCCCGTTGTCGTACATGCCCTGGACCGGCTTGAGTTTCTTCGACGCCTTGACCGGGGTCTTCGCCGCGGTCTTGGCGCCGCCGGTCCTGTCGTACACCAGCGGTTCGGCCTTCACCGAGCCCGGGTCGGGCATCGCGGTGCCCTTGGGATCGGCCGGTTTGTCCGCGTAGGGGAAGCTGGTGCCGTCGTGGACGGTGAGGGTGGCCTCCGGGTCGTTGCGCTCCCGGAAGGACTCCCAGACCTTGCTGCCCTCGGTGACGCCGTACTTCTGCTGGGCGGAGAGCAGCGAGAGCGCGGCCTGCACCTCGCCGCCACCGCCGCCGCCGAAGAGACCGCCGACCACCGAGGCAAGCGCGATCATGTCCGTGATCTTGAAGGGCTCGATCTCCCCGGCGTTGGTGATCGCGTTGATCTTCCCGGTGAGGACGTACTCACCGGGGAAGTAGCGGCCGTCCTTCGACTTCTGCCGGTAGGCGTTGATGCCGTCGACATACGCCTGGGCGTCGTCCATGGCCTGCTTGCCCCGGGCGCCCTGGGCCGCGATCCGGTCGACCTGGTCCTGGAGGTCCTGCTCGGTGTACGGGGCCTGCGGCCAGAACTCCTGCTCCAGGCCCTGGTTGGCGAGTGCGCCGCCGGCGAAGGAGGTGAGCTCGCCCCTGCCGATGTGCCGGAAGAGGTCCATCAGCCAGAGCCGGTCCTGGCCTGCCGCGTATCCGGCGCCGAACTCGGTTCCGTAGCGCGTGGTGCCCTTGATGTGCGGGACGCCGGTCTTCTTGTCCCGGGTGATGCTGACGTCGTCGCGCGGCTTGGTGACCGAGGCGACCTGGTCGTCGGGGACGCCGAACGAGCCGTCGTTGAAGAAGTTGTTCAGCGTGGAGTCGGTGAGCGAGGGGGCCCCGGCGGGCAGCGCGTCGTACGGTCCGAGCTGGTCGGCGCTGTGTTCGGGACGGGTGCCCAGCGCACGGTGGGCGAGGATCTGGGCGAGGGTGGCATTGCCGTTCTCACCCGGCGGCATGATGTCGTTGCACTGGCTCTTGCAGTAGTCGGTGCCGGGATCCGCCGCCGCGGCGGTCGCCTGCGGCAGCGGGGTCATCAGGCCGGCGCCGAGTGCGAACACCGCTATCGCGATGCCAGTTCTGAGCTTTCCGGTACGTCGTCGCATGAATGCTCCTGAGGGGGAAGCCGATGGGAACGGACGTTACTGGCGAGGTGACCCGTCAGTAAGGTGAACATGCGTCACCTTTTCCGAATCACCACACAGGTGCGGGAGAGGCCGCATCGGTGATGGCACCCATCGGGAATTCGATGGAGCCGAATCGGGTAGCCGTACGTCCATTCACTGACGCAGCAGCATTCAGCGACGGAGGTGGCAGTGCGATGGCCGGTTTCCGGAGTCTCGCGAGACAGGTGCGCGATCCCCACCACGACCTTGCCCTGCGGCGGTATTCGCTGCGCAAGTGTCTGGAGAGGTTTGCCCCGTACGGACACAGGGCGACCTGGGATCATCTGTGTGCCAGGCATCACATCGGGCCCGAGGACCGGGCCCCGGATCCGGCGCGGCTGGTGGCCGCGCTCGACGAACTCGAAGAGGCGCGGACCGTCTGGCTCGCCTACGAGGCGGAGTTCGCGGAACGGCGCAAGCGGGAGAAGCACGAGGGGATAAGGCGTCCCGGCGCCTTCGACGACTGGCACCGGCGCACCTGGGGCGGCTGCGGTGTGGCCTGGTGCGGGGACCCCGCCGTGCACCCGTCCCGGCCGCTGGCGGAGGTTCTGCGGCGGCTGATTTCCGCCCTGAGGGCCGACCCGGCCGGCGCCTGCCCGGTGTGCACCGGGAAGACGATCACCTGGACCTCGCGGGGCGGCCGGGAGCCGTGGTCGGGGCCCGTCTGCAACCGCTGCGGGATCCTCGTACCGCAGCCCGCCCTGACCTCCACCGCGCTGGCCCGCGCGCGGAGCGCCGGTCACTCCTCCCTGGCCTCGGCGGCCTGAGCACCGGCGGGACCGTCCGTCAGCCGGTCCCGCCCTCCGGATCCGGTTCCGGCGGGCCGGGGAGCAGCCTCGATCCGGTCATACGGTCGCCGAAGACATCGTCCGGGTTGGACAGGACGCAGTTCTCCAGCGACAGACAGCCGCAGCCGATGCAGTCGGTGAGATGGTCGCGGAGCATGCCGAGCTGGGCGATGCGACCGTCGAGCTCGGAGCGCCAGGCGGCGGAGAGGCGCGCCCAGTCCTCGCGGTTGGGCGTGCGCTCGTCGGGCAGCTCGGCGAGCGCGTCCCTGATCGTGGCGAGCGGGATGCCGACCCGCTGCGCAGCCCGGATGAAGGCGACGCGGCGCAGCGCGTCCCGGGTGTAGCGGCGCTGGTTGCCGCTTGTCCTGCGGCTGGTGATCAGGGCCTTGCTCTCGTAGAAGTGCAGGGCGGAGACGGCGGCTCCGCTCCGCGCGGAGAGCTGGCCGACGGTGAGTTCGTGGATCTTCTCCGGAAGGTGCGGCACTCCGCGAAGCCTACTGCCCCGTTCCTGAGGGGGTCTGGTCTGTTCCTGCCGGAGTCCCGCCCCCTTTCCGCCGGTGTCCGGTCTGTTCCTGACGATGTCCCGCGACCCTGATCAGCACCGGCGGTGCGGCCGGTCGTTGACAGGGGCGGCCGCACCCGACAATGCTGAGCAAGCGCTTGGACACTTCACCGGGGCCGCCGGAGCGCCGCGGCCACCGGGACCGTCGGAACCGTTGGGAAAGGCAGGATCACGCATGGCAGAGCCGAGGATCTTCACATCCGCCGATGAGCTGCGCGCCGGGATCGGTGAGCGACTGGGGCCGAGCGACTGGCTGGAGATCGACCAGAAGCGGATCGACCTCTTCGCGGATGCCACGGGTGACCACCAGTGGATCCACGTCGATCCGGCCAGGGCCGCTTCGGGCCCGTTCGGCACGACCATCGCCCACGGCTATCTGACCCTGTCGCTGCTGCCCACCCTGGTCCCGCAGATCATGCGGGTCGAGGGAATGAAGATGGGCATCAACTACGGCACCAACAAGGTGCGTTTCCCCTCCACGGTGCCGGTCGGCTCCCGGCTGCGGGCCACGGCCGTCCTCACCGATGTGTCCGAGGCGGGCGGGGGCGTCCAGGTGACGGCCGCCGTCACGGTGGAACGCGAGGGCGCCGACAAGCCGGTGTGCGTGGCGGAGTCGGTCTCCCGGTATTACTTCTGATCCATCCGTACGTCCGGTCCACCCGTACGTCTGATCCACCCGCGCTGCTGGCCCGCGCCGGACCCTGTGATCCGCGGCCGGCACCGGCCCGCGCTACTTCCGGGCGGAGACCATCCGCAGGACGAGGTCGGCGTAGAACGCGCCGACCTCGTCGGGCGTACTGCGCCCCTCCACGTTGAACCAGCGCGACACGTCGATGCAGAGCGACAGCACGGCCAGGGCGGTTCCCGGGATGTACGGGACATCGAACTCCCCCGTCCGCACCCCGTCTTCGATGATGCGGCGCACGGCGGCGTCGCTGCGCTTGCGCAGTCCGACGATCCCGGCGCGGTGCTCGTCACCGAGCGCGTCGAGTTCGTACTGGACGACCCGGGCCGTCGTGTGGTGTCCGGCGTGCCAGCGGACGAAGGAGCGGACCGCCGCCGCGAGCCGTTCGGCGGGGGTCCCCGGTCCTTCGGCCGCCGTCTCCAGGATCTCCAGGGCCTTCTCGTGGCCGATGCGGCTGATCCGGTGGAGCAGCTCTTCCTTGGTCTTGTAGTGGATGTAGAGCGCGGCGGGGCTCATTCCGGCGCGGCCCGCGATGTCGCGGGTCGTCGTGGCGTGGTAGCCGCGCTCGGCGAAGGCTCCGACAGCGGCGACGAGCAGCCGCCTGGCGGCCTCGGGGCCGACCTCCGCCCACGGCTCCTCGCCGCCCGCCGTCTCCTCCGCCGTGCTCATTGCTGGCCCCTTCCGCCCATGACGCAGCGCTGCTGCAGGACGCACACCATACCCCGAAGGTGAGCAAGCGCTTAGAACGCCGGCCGGGGAGGGCAGGCGGCGGGGGGACGGTCAGAGCTTCTGGAACGGGTCGTGCTCGGCGAGCAGCTTCTCCAGGCGGGCCTGGTCGACCCGGGTCACGATCTGGCCGGCCTCCTGCCGGTCCCTGATGACCTTGGCCAGCGTGAAGGCGGAGGTGGTGAGGTACAGGAGGCCGAGGCCGAGGAAGGCCCGCACCCAGACGTTGACGTCCAGGTTGAGGATGCCCAGAGTCATGGCCGCGAGGGCGACCGCGAAGGACGCGACGGCCTGGCCGAAGTAGGCGGCGGTGTTCTGCTGTCTGACCGGTGTGTCACTCATGGGGAGAGCATCGTGCGGATGTGGCACCCGCCACATCCGCACAGCTACTCAGTACGGCTACTCATCCGCGATGACCGCGGGCCGGTTCAGAAGGCCGAGACCCCGGTGAGCGCGCGGCCGATGACCAGCTTCTGGATCTGGCTGGTGCCCTCGTACAGCGTCATCACCCGTGCGTCACGCAGCAGCTTCCCCGCCGGGTACTCGTCGATGTACCCGTAACCGCCGAAGACCTGGAGGGCGTTGTTCGCGGCCCGTACGGCGGCCTCCGACGCGAAGAGCTTCGCCTTGGAGGACTCGGTGGCGAACGGCTCGCCCCGGTCGATCAGATCGGCGACCCGCCAGGTGAGCAGCCGGGCGGCGTCCACGTCCACCGAGATGTCGGTGATCAGCTCCTGGACGAGCTGGTGGTGGGCGATCGTCCTGCCGAACTGCTCGCGTTCGGTCGCGTACTTCACCGCGCAGTCGAGCGCCGCCTGGGCGATGCCCACACACCCCGCCGCGACCGACATCCGCCCCTTGGCCAGCGCCGACATGGCGACCGAGAAGCCCTTGCCCTCGGGTGCCAGCATGGCCGACGCCGGGACCCTCACGTCCTCCAGGACCAGCTCGGCCGTGGCCTGGCCGCGCAGTCCGAGCTTGCCGTGGACGGTGCGCCGGGTGAGCCCCGGGGTGTCGGTGGGGACCAGGAACGCCGAGATCCCCCGGTGGCCGGGCGCGTCGGTGGAGCGGGCGAAGAGCAGGACCACATCGGCCCAGGTGCCGTTGGTGATGAACATCTTGGAGCCGTTGACGACGTAGTCGCCCGAGCCGCCGTCCCGGACGGCCTTCGTCGTGAGGCTGCCCGCGTCGGAGCCGGTGCCGGGCTCCGTGAGGCCGAAGCAGCCGATCAGCTCGCCGGATGTGAGTCCGGGCAGCCAGCGCCGCTTCTGCTCCTCGTCGCCCCAGTGCGCGATGGTCTTGGCCACCAGGCCCAGCGAGACCGAGACGATACCGCGCACCGACGAGTCACCGCGGCCGAGCTCCTCGGTGACCAGGCAGTACGAGAGGTGGTCGCCGCCGGAGCCGCCGTACTCCTCGGGCACGGTGAGACCGAGGAAGCCGAGCGCGCCGAGCTTGCGCACCACGGAGCGGTCGACGCTCTCCGCCCGGTCCCACTCGACGACGTACGGGGCGACGTCCCGGGCGACGAAGTCCTCGGCGAGCCGCCGTACCGCGGACTGCTCCTCGCTGAGCTCCAGATTCATGGGGGCACCTCTCATTTCAGCGGCCGGGCCCGGACACCGTCGGATCCAGTTAAATTAGCACTGCTAGTTTCTGGATGACAGCCCCTACTATGTGCGCCATGGCCCGCCCACGCAAGCCCCTCCTCAGCAGGGAGCGCATCGTCACGACCGCGAGCGCGCTCGTGGACTCCGAGGGGCTCTCCGCCGTCTCCACCCGGCGGCTCGCCGCCGAACTGGGGGTCAGCGGGCCCTCGCTCTACAACCACTTCCGCACCAAGGACGAGATCCTCGAAGCGGTCGCGGACGCGGTCTCCGCGCAGATCGACCTGTCGATGTTCGACGAGGGCGACGGCCGCGACTGGCGCACCGCGCTGCACGACTGGGCCGTCTCCTACCGGGAGGCCCTCAGCGACCACCCCAACATCGTCCCGGTGCTGGCCCGCGGCCCCGGACGGCGCCCGGCCGGGCTGCGGGTGGCCGACGCGGTCTTCGGCGCGATGGTCCGCGCGGGGTGGCCGCCCGCCCAGGCGACCTACATCGGGGCGCTGATGCGGTACTTCATCACCGGCTCGGCGCTCGGCTCGTTCGCGCGCGGCTTCGTCGACGACGAGACGGCCTACGACCCGGCCGACTATCCGCACCTCGGCCAGGCGCATCTGCTGGCCGAACACCGGCAGAAGGTCGACAACGGCGCCTTCGAGACCGGACTCAGGGCCCTGGTGGACGGTCTCGCCGTGCAGTTCGCGGCCGTCCGGCCGGTCCGGGACGGCGGCTGACGCCGACGGCACGCGTGCGCCGGCCGGTCCGCCGTCCCGCCACCGGGGCCCTACTCGAAGACCACCAGCGCCCGTCCGCCCTTGCCCGCGAGCATGTTCTCGAAGGCGCCGGGGATCCCCTCCAGGCCGATCCGCTCCGTCACCATCGACCCGACGTCGAGCCGGCCCGCCCGGATGTGCCCGGCGAGCACCGGCAGGTCCCGTGCCGGGTCGGAGTTGCCGTAGACGCAGCCGGAGAGCGTACGGCCCCAGTGGAAGAGCTCCAGGGCGTTGAAGGTGACCTGCTGGTCCTTGCCGCCGATGCCGACCACCGTGGTACGGCCGCCACGCCGTGTCGACTCCCACGCCGTACGGATGGTCTCCGCGCGGCCCACGCACTCGATCGCCGCGTCCACGCCGTGGCCGCCCGCCAGCCGGCGGATGTCCTTGGCCGTCGTCCCGGACGCCACCACGAACCCGGTGGCACCGGCGGCCCTCGCCAGCTCCTCCTTGGCCGGGGAGACGTCCACCGCGATGATCTCCGAGGCACCCGCGATCCGCGCGGACTGCAGCGTCGCGAGACCCACCCCGCCGGCCCCGAAGACCGCGACCGTCTCCCCCGGGGCGACCCGTGCCGAGTGGTGGACCGCGCCGTACCCGGTGAGAACCGCGCAGCCCAGCAGCGCGGCATCGGTGAGCGGGATCCCTTCGGGCACCGGCAGGACGCAGTTCGCGGCGACGACCGTCTCATCGGCGAACGCCGCGACATTCAGGCCGGGATGGAGGTCGACGCCGTCTGCCGTACGGGCGTGGACGCGCCCGGCACCCGAGAGCGCGTCGGCGCAGAGCCACACCTCACCGAGCGAGCAGGCATGACAACTCCCGCAGGAAGGCGCCCAGTTGAGAACCACACCGTCCCCGGCGGCGACATGGGTGACCCCTTCCCCCACGGAGACGACGGTGCCCGCGCCCTCGTGGCCGAGCACGGCCGGGACCGGCACCCGCATGGTGCCGTTGGCGAGCGAGAGGTCGGAGTGGCAGACCCCGGCGGCGGCGAGCCGGACCCGGACCTGGCCGGGGCCGGGATCCGGCAGTTCGATGCCGGTGATCTCCAGGGGGGAGCCGGTGGCGGACAGGACGGCGGCGCGGACCATGTGCGGTGCTCCCGGGGTCAGAACTGCAGGGACTTGGTCTGGAGGTACTCGGCGAGACCGTGCGAGCCGAGCTCGCGGCCGACGCCGGACTGCTTGTAACCCCCGAAGGGGGCGAGCGGGTTGAACCGGCCGCCGTTGATGTCGACCTGGCCGGTTTCCATCCGCCGGGCGAAGGCCACCGCCTCGCTCTCCTCACCGGCCCAGACCGCGCCCGCGAGGCCGTAGACGGTGCCGTTGGCGATGCGCAGGGCGTCCTCCTCGTCCTCGTAGGCGATCAGCGAGACGACCGGGCCGAAGATCTCCTCCTGCGCGATGGTCATGCCGGGGGTGACATCGGCGAAAACGGTCGGGCTGACGTAGTACCCCCGCTCGAACGGCGCTTCGGGGCCGCCCGCGACGAGCCTGGCCCCCTCCTCCACGCCCTTCTCGATGTATCCGCGGACGCGGTCCAGCTGCTTGGCGTTGACCAGCGGGCCCATCCGCTCGCCCGGGGCGTACTTGGCGGCGGCGGCAGCGGCGAGGCCGACCGCCTCGTCGTACTGGTCGCGGTGGACCAGCATCCGGGTCCAGGCGCTGCACGTCTGGCCGGAGTTGCCCATGACGTTGGCGACGCCCACCGCCACTGCCCTGGCCAGATCGGCGCTGGGCAGGATGACGTTGGCGGACTTCCCGCCGAGCTCCAGCGCCACACGCTTGACCGCCGCGCCCGCGACCGCGCCGATCTGGCGGCCGACCGCGGTGGAGCCGGTGAAGGAGACCAGGTCGACGCCGTCGTGCCCGGCCAGCGCCTGGCCCGCGACCGGACCGAGACCGGTGACGAGGTTGAAGACTCCGGCGGGCAGACCGGCCTCCGCGGTCGCTTCGGCGAACAGCTGCGCCGTCAGCGGAGTGTCCTCGGCGGGCTTCAGGACGACGGTGCAGCCCGCGGCGAGCGCCGGGGCCACCTTGGCGACGATCTGGTGCAGCGGGTAGTTCCAGGGGGTGATCGCGCCGACCACACCGACCGGTTCGGAGAGGACCTTCGAGTTGCCGACCGTCTCCTCGAAGGGGTGGGCGGCGGCCAGTTCGGCGTACGAACCCGCGACCATCGCAGGCATTCCGGCGTGCACGGCCCGGGAGAACTTCAGGGGTGCGCCCAGCTCGGCCGTGACGGTCTCGGCGATCTCGTCCTGGCGGGCGACCAGCACGTCGCGCAGGGCCCCGATCCTGGCCGCGCGCGCGGCGGGCGCCGTCGCCGCCCAGGCGGGGAAGGCCGCGCGGGCCGCCCGTACCGCCGCGTCGACATCCTCCGGGGTGCCCGCCGGGACATGGCCGATGACCTGCTCGTCCGCGGGGTTCACCACCGCGATCGTGTCCCCGCCCGCCGCGGGCCGCCACTCGCCGCCGATGTACATGCCGTCGTGGGGCTTCATCGCACTCCTCCAGAGCCTGCCGGTGTCGCTGTGCTGTGCCGTATCCCCCGCGCCTCGCCGGAACGGCGCGGGCCGGTGCCGGCCGGGTGGCCGTCGCGAGGGCCGTCACCGCCCAAACTAGCGATGTTAGTTTTCCGGCGCCAGGGGCATCGGAAGCGGACCGGCGTACGGGTCACCGGCGCGCGGACCGGGGCGGGCGCGGGAGCGACCGCCGGAGCAGGGCTCCGGAGAGACCCACCCGTCGGACCGTTCCGGCCCCACCCTCCCCCGCCTCAGTCCAGCACCGGCCCGAGATACGCGTGCAGCAGCTCCCTGACCTCCCCGATCAGCCCCTGGTCGCCCGACGGCTCGGCCCGGAAGGCGAGTTGGAGCAGCGCGTCGGTCGCCTCGACGCCGACGAGCACCTTGCGGCGCAGCCGGTCGTCCGCGGCCCTGCCGAGGTGGGACGCGAGCAGTCCGGTGAGGCGGTCGGCGACCTTCGGGTTGGGTTCGTCCAGCGCCGCGGGCCCGCCGAAGTCGACGAACGCGAATCCGGGGACGGTCCGCCGCATGGCGAGGTACTCGTCCAGTACGGCATCGATCACCCCGCGCCAGTCCGCCGCAGGGAGGACGGTGAGCCGCTCGGTGACCCGGGCCGCGTAACCGTCCAGATTGCGCTGCGCCAGAGCGTCCGCCATCGCGCGCTTGTTCCCGAAGAAGCGGTAGACGGAGCCGATGGGCACGGCCGCCCGCGCGGCGACGGCGCGGGTGGACAGCCGCTCGTAGCCGTCCTCGTCGAGGATGTCCGCGCAGGCGTCGAGTATCCGGGTCAGCCGCTCGGCGCTGCGCTGCTGTACGGGGACGCGGCGGAGCGCGTTCGGATCGGGCATGCGTTCCATGATGCCCCGGCGCCGTGTTGCGGCCGGTTTCTCCCCGTTGACGCGCGGTAAGCGCAATCCTACTGTTGAGCATAGGATTCTTTCGGCACCCGGGAGCGAGCGATGACGACCACCGAGCAGGCCAGAGAGACCGAGCGGGCCGCGGCGCTGGAGAGGGCCGGGGAGACGGCCGACGCGCTGGTGTACTCCTCGGGTTTCGGTAACGAGCACAGCACGGAGGCGGTGCCCGGCGCCCTGCCGCACGGCCGGAACTCGCCGCAGCGCGCCCCGCTCGGGCTGTACGCGGAGCAGCTCAGCGGCTCCGCGTTCACCGAGCCCCGCGCGCAGAACCGGCGCTCCTGGCTCTACCGGATCCGGCCGTCCGCAGCCCATCCGCCGTTCGTCCGGATCGACAACGGCACGGTGCGCGGTGCGCCGTTCACCGAGACCGTGCCCGACCCCAACCGGCTGCGCTGGGACCCGCTGCCCGAACCGGCGCCCGGCACGGACTTCCTGGCCGGTCTGTGGACGCTGGGCGGCAACGGCGACGCGAGCACCCGCTCCGGTATGGCCGTACACCTCTACCACGCCAACTCCTCCATGACGGACCGGGTGTTCAGCGACGCGGACGGCGAGCTGCTGATCGTCCCGGAGAGCGGCGGGCTCCTCGTCCGCACCGAACTGGGGCTGCTGAGCGTGCGGCCGGGCTCGGTCGCGCTGATCCCGCGCGGCGTACGGTTCCGCGTCGAGCTGCTCGACGGATCGGTCCGCGGCTATGTCTGCGAGAACTACGGCCGTCCCTTCCAGCTCCCCGACCTCGGCCCGATCGGCGCCAACGGCCTGGCGAACGCGAGGGACTTCCTGGCCCCGGTGGCCGCCTTCGAGGACGACGGCGACGACGGGCGGCCGGTCCAGGTGGTCAGCAAGTACTGCGGCAACCTCTGGGCCGCGGAGTACGACCACTCGCCGCTGGATGTCGTCGCCTGGCACGGCAACCATGTGCCGTACGTGTACGACCTGCACCGCTTCAATGTGATGGGCTCCATCAGCTACGACCACCCGGACCCGTCGATCTTCACGGTGCTCACCTCGCCGTCCGGCACACCGGGTCTCGCCGGGGTCGACTTCGTGGTCTTCGCACCGCGCTGGCTGGTCGGCGAGGACACGTTCCGGCCGCCGTACTTCCACCGCAATGTGATGAGCGAGTACATGGGGCTGATCGAGGGCGCGTACGACGCGAAGACGGCCGGCCAGGGCGGGTTCGTCCCGGGCGGCGGCTCTCTGCACAACATGATGTCCGCGCACGGTCCTGACCGGGAGACCTTCGAGCGGGCGAGCGCCGCCGAGCTGGAGCCGCAGAAGATCGACGACGGACTGGCCTTCATGTTCGAGACGCGATGGCCGGTGACGGCGACCGCGCAGGCGGCGCGCGCCGGACATCTTCAGACCGGGTACGACGAGGTGTGGCAGGGGCTGGCCAGGCACTGGGAGGGCTGAGGGATACTCGCACCACGGTCGCCCGCCGTCCGGTGCCGGCCGGCCGACCGTCCGTACGTACGGAGACCCATGTGACCGCCTTCGCCCCCGATTCGCTGGTCCTGAACCGCAGGCTGCCTCTCTGGTACCAGGTCTCGCAGTCGCTGCGGGCCTCGATACTGGGCCGCCGACCGCAGGATCCGCTGCGGCTGCCCACCGAGGAACAGCTGGCCGGGCACTACCGCGTCAGCGTGCTCACCATGCGGCAGGCCCTCAAGGAGCTGGAGACGGAGGGCCTCATCACCCGGCACCGGCGGCGCGGCACCTTCATCGACCCCGGCGCACGGCCGAGCGCTCCGCGCCGTCTGCTGGGGTCGATCGACGCGATCGTCGCCCAGCAGTCGGGCGAGCGGACGACCGTGCTCAGCCATGGTCCGGTCCCCGTGCCGGGCGAGCTGGCCGAGCACTTCCCCGGTCTCGACGAGGTAGTCGACTACACCCGGCTGCGCTGCGACGGCGAGAGCGGGGAGCCGGTCAACTGGGCGGAGAACGCGCTCCGTCCGGAGATCGCGGCCGCCGTCCGGCCCGGTGATCTGGAGCGCTGGCCGATGACCAAGGTCCTGCGGGACGAGGTCGGGGTGCGGATCAGCCGGATCACCGACACGGTCGAGGCACGGCTCGCGGATCCGGTGACGGCCGAACTGCTCCGGGTTCCGCTGCTCTCGCCGATCCTGCACTACACGGGGGTGACGTACGACGAGGCGGGCCGGGTGGTGGACGTGGCCCGGATCCGGTACCGGGGTGACCGGTTCTCCTTCTCCGTGACGGTCGAAGCGCCCTGACCTGCCGGCAGACCGGTACGGGACCTGCCGACGGGCCGGCACGGGCGTCCTGCCGGCCGGTGCGCGGGGGCGCCTGTGGACAGCCCGGCCAGGTGTCCGAACCGGTTGCTATCGTTCCGTGGCGTGTCAGGCAAGGTGCGAGAACGAGAGCGGGGGAGGTTCCATGGGGCTGTTCGACAGCATCCGCGGAGAATTCATTGACATCGTCGAATGGACCGACGACAGCCGGGACACCATCGTGTGGCGCTTCCCGCGCCATGACAACGAGATCAAGATGGGCGCCAAGCTCGTCGTGCGCGAGTCGCAGACGGCGGTCTTCGTCAACGAGGGCCGGATCGCGGATGTCTTCCAGCCCGGCACCTACACCCTGGAGACGCGGAACCTGCCGCTGCTCGCCACGCTGAAGGGCTGGAAGTACGGGTTCGACTCGCCCTTCAAGGCCGAGGTCTACTTCGTCACCACCCGCCAGTTCACCGACATGAAGTGGGGCACGCAGAACCCGGTCATCGTCCGTGACCCCGAGTTCGGCATGGTGCGGCTCCGGGCCTTCGGCGCCTTCGCCGCGCGGGTGGTCGATCCGGCCGCGCTGCTGCGCGAACTGGCGGGCACCGACCCGCAGTTCCGCACCGAGGAGGTGCAGGAGTACCTGCGGCAGCTGATAGTCGGCAAGCTGGGCAGCGCGCTGGCCAACTCGGGCGTGCCGATGCTGGATCTGGCGACCCAGCAGGAGGCCATCGGCGTGAAGCTGGCGGGTGCGCTCACCCAGGAGCTGACACCGGTCGGTATCGCGGTCCCCAAGTTCATCATCGAGAACATCTCGCTGCCGCCGGAGGTGGAGCAGGCGATCGACACCCGCTCCCGGATGGGCATCGCGGGCAATCTCGACCAGTACACCCAGTTCCAGGCGGCCGACGCGCTCGGCGCCGGGGCGCGGACCCCCGGCAGCGGGGTCGGCGAAGGCATGGGGCTCGGCCTGGGGATGGCAGCCGGTCAGCGGATGGCGGCCGGTCTCGCCCCGCAGCAGTCCGCTGCGGCGCCCGCGCCGGCCGCAGCGCCCGCGCAGGCGGCGGGCCCCCCGCCGCTGCCCGCCCAGGAGCAGTGGTTCATCGGTGTCGACGGCGCCCAGCAGGGGCCTTACGACAGCGCCACGCTGAGCGGTCTGGTGGGCGCGGGCACGCTGACGCGCGCGACGCTCGTCTGGAAGGACGGGATGCCGGGCTGGCTCCCCGCCGACCAGGTGCCCGGGGTCAGCGGGCTCTTCGGGTCCGTGCCGCCGCCGCTCCCCCCGCAGGGCTGAGGCCGGGCGACGATGACCACCGACGATCAGTACACCGGCCCGCCCACCGCGCCCGGCACCGGCCCGGGCGCCGGGGCCGCCGTGTCCGGACCGGCCGCCTCCCGGTCCTACCCCTGCCAGGCGTGCGGCGCCACCGTGGAGTTCGCACCGGGCTCCGACGCGATGCGCTGTCCGTACTGCGGTCAGGAGCAGGCCGTCACCGCTCTGCCCCGGCAGGTGCGCGAGCACAGCTGGGACGAGCTGGCCGCGCTGCCCGCCAAGCCGCGTGACTCGGTGCCCGCGGGCGTGCGGGCCTATGTCTGCCCCGGCTGCGGCGCCCACACCGAGACCGACGACCTCTCCGCCCGCTGCCAGTTCTGTGCGACCGCGCTGGTCGCGGAGCCGGACGCCACCGAGCGTGTGGCGCCCGAAGCGGTGGTCCCCTTCGGCCTGGACCGCAACAACGCACGTGAGGCGCTGCGCAAGTGGACGTCCTCCCGCTGGTTCGCCCCTTCCAGCCTGAAGAAAGTCAGCGAGGCCGAGACGTTCAAAGGCAGCTATCTGCCGCACTGGACGTATGACGCGGAGACGGTCTCCCACTACCGGGGCCAGCGTGGCGAGTACTACTACGTGACCGAGACCTACACCACGGAGGAGAACGGCCAGAGCGTCACCAAGACCCGTCAGGTGCGCCACACCCGCTGGTTCGCCGCCTCCGGGACGGTCAGCCGCGACTTCGACGATGTGCTGGTCGCGGGGACCAACCACGTGGCGACGAAGCAGCTGGACAAGCTGACGCCCTGGCCGCTGGAAGAGGCGAAGCCCTTCCAGCCGGAGTACCTGGCCGGTTTCCAGACCGTGCGGTACGACGTGGAGCCGGAGGAAGGGCTGGTGACCGCCAAGGAGCGGATGGCCAAGGTCATCACGGGCGACTGCCGTTCCGATATCGGCGGGGACGAGCAGCGGGTCCACTCGGTGGACACCCGGTACTCGGGTCTCACCTTCAAGCTGATGCTGCTGCCGGTGTGGTTCCTGACCTATCTCTACGCGGGCAAGAGCTGGCAGGTCATGGTCAACGCACGGACCGCCGAGGTCATCGGCGAACGGCCGTACAGCAAGGGCAAGATCGCCGCCGCGGTGGTGGCCGCCCTGGTGGTCATCGCGGTGATCGTCCTGCTGGTGGTCAGAAAGTAGCGTCCGGCCGCCGCCGACAAGCAGAGAGCGGAACAGCTGGGGCGGGGGAACCGGCAGGCGAGCCTGCCGGTTCCCCCGCTTTCCCGGAGCACGGCGACCGGCCACAGGCTCCGCGGCCTGTCGCCGAAGTGCCGTCGTGGCCCGAAGGGTGGTCGCTCGGCGGGCAGCGCTCCGACGACAGGCCCTAACATGCGGACCGTGACGGATGACGCTCCCCTGCTCGACGATCTGATGCCTTGGTCGGCGCAGTCCCCCCGGCTGGGGCGTGACTGGGTGGTGGCGCCCGACGCGCGTTCGCTCAGGGCACGCTGGGACACCCTGGTACGGGCCGACGGACCCGAACGTGAACGCCTCTTCCGCCCCACCAGGGCCAGGACGCCGGAGAGTTCCGTACCCGCGCTGCCGGGACAGCCCACCGGCACGGGCCGCTTCAGCCGTGAGACGGGACCGTGCCCCGCACCGGTCCGGCTGGGATGCGGTCCGTTCGACGAGCAGTGGCTGATCCCGGACCATCGACTGCTCGACGCGGCCCGCCCGGAGCTGTGGCGGGTCGCCGACGCCCATCAGCTCTTCGTCGTCGAACAGGCCGGGCCCCCCGGGGACGGCGCCGCGCGCAACAGCCCGGCGGGCGGCGGCGGAACCGCACGGGCCGGTACGGCGGCGGACGAGGCCGCCGGGCACCCGGGTCCGGCGCTGCTGGTCTCCGCCGTGCTCCCGGACGGCCGTACCCCGGCGGGCCGGGCGGGCCGGATCAGGCCGCTGCACCGCAGGCCGGGCGGCGCCGAGCCCAACATCGCACCGGGGCTGGCGGATCTGCTCACCACGCGGTACGGCCAGGAGGTCACCGCCGAGCAGATACTCGCCTGGGCGATGGCCGCGGCCGGGCCGGTGCCCGGCGGGTGCGCCGTACCGCTCCCCGCCGACCCGGAGCTCTGGTCGGCCGGAACCGCACTGGGAGGTCAACTGCTGCGGATCCAGCTGCGCGGGGCGCGCGGCGGTGACCGGCCCCGGCTGCCCGGTGGCCGCCGGCCCTATGTGCGGGCAGCCGTCCCGCCACGGCCCGGGGCACTCGCGTACGACCCCGACGAGGAGACCCTGCTGCTCGGCACCGGGCGTATCTCACCGGTTCCGGCCACTGCATGGGACTTCACGGTGGGCGGTGTGCGGGTGCTCGATCTGTGGTTCGGGCGCAGGAACGCTCCGGCGGAGCCCGGCACGCTGGAGGCGCTGCGCCCGTCCGGCTGGCCCCCCGAGTGGAGTTCCGAACTGCTCGAACTGATCACCGTGCTGGCTCTGCTGGCCGGGCTCCGCTCCGAACAGCGGGAGTTGCGGCGGAAGCTGGCGTCGGGCCCGCGGATCGGGCGGGCAGAACTGGAGGCGGCAGGTGTCCTGCCGGTCCCCGCGGCGGCCCGCCGCCCCGCATCGGTGCTCGACCACCACGAGGAGGGGCCGGAGGGCCAGTTCGCCCTGGTGTGACACGGCCGTTACCGCTGTTTGGTGATGACACCGGCTGAAGCCCCCGCGGTCATCGGCGCCACTCGCGGCATCCGTAACGCGCACGGCATCGGCAACGTGTACGGCGTCCGTACCGCGCACGGCATCACGTGCCGCTCGCCATGTCCGTACCTCTCACGGGCGGCCTGCGGGCTGGGGAGGACCCACGGGCCGGACGGGGCCTGGCCGGGTTGAGGCAGGTCGGGGTGGGGAGCCCGGCGAACACACCGACGCACCACTGGACGCCCCGGGGATGACGGGCGGGACGTGAGCAGCGCCGCACGGGACGGTGTGGTCGCCCGGTCGTGGACCGGTCGTTCCGGTTCGGAAGGTTCAGCCGCGGCTGCCGAAGAGCGAACGGCGCAGCCGTCGCAGCGGGGCGAAGAGCTTCACCCGCGCGCCCCTGCCCGTCCTGGAGTGGGCGACATCGCGTGAGGTGAGCTCACGCATCAGGGATGTCGCCTCCGCCGACTCGCGCTGCGGGACGACAGGGCCGCCGAGCACCGAGAGATGGCGGTCGAGGCGCGAACTGGTCGCACCGCTTCCGCATGTGATCGCAGGCACTCGTGGCCTGCTGCGCATTGCTATCTGTTCCATGTCACTCCCCACCCGTACGAGGGCACCCGGCCCCGGGCACAGTAACCCTATCGCCCCTCGGCGGCACTCGTGTATCCCGGGCGCCGGATTCACCTCTGGCATACGGAGGTTGACGGTGACTCTCCGAAGTCACCTGGCCCCGGCCAGAGTTGGCCGGCCCGGTTCCGCCCCGGGCGACGGGGCGGAACCGGGCCGGCCTGAGGCCCCGGACCACCGGGCCTCCTCCGCCGGCGGCGGGTCAGTCCTGCGCGTTGAGCACAGGCAGATAGCCGCCGGACTGGCCGGCCGCCGTCGGGTGGTAGGACTCGGTCAGATTGAGGATGTTCACGCTGTGCAGCCAGCTGTCGGACGAGCAGATCTCGTGTCCGGAGAAGGCGGAGGTGACATCACCGAAGGCGAAACCGTGGTCGGCGGCGCGCTTGGCCGTCACCGCGTTGAGGTGATCGGAGGCCGAGTTGATCGCGCCGCGCTCCTTCTCGCTCAGCCCGGCGATGCAGGTGCCGTTCAGCTGGTAGAAGCGCGGATAGCCGAGCACGACCACATGCGCCGACGGCGACTTGGCGGAGATCGCCGAATAGACCTTGTCCAGCAGGCCGGGCAGCGTCGAGTCGATGTAGGTGTTGGCGGTCGCGAGCGCCGCGAGACAGGTCGCCTCGGACTTCAGCACACAGGTGGTCATGGTGTCGGCGAAGCCCGCGTCGTTGCCGCCGATGGTGAGGGAGACCAGACCGGTCGAGGAGTTCAGCGCCGAGAGCTGGCTGGAGAGAACGTCACCCGTACGAGCGCCCGAGCAGGCGACGAAGGCGAACGACGAGGGCGAATGGGCGGCGGCCCACAGCTTCGGGTACGCGAGGCTGCTGCGCTTGCAGTCCCCGCTGGCGCTGTCATAGCTGCCGGATCCGACTCCCGCCGAGTACGAGTCACCGAGCGCCACATAGCCGGTGGATGCGGCCGGTTGGGCAGCCTGCGCCGTGCCCACCCCGGTGAGGGCGAGTCCGACGGCGAGGAGAACAGAGGATGAGAAAGTCACAAATCTGGACAATTTCATGGAACCTCCCTGAGGCAGGATTTCCGCCACGTCTGTCGTACCAGCCCACGGCCACCTTCTGGAAGTGTCCATGCCAAGTATTCGATGCTGCGACAGCCTGCGGTCGCCTGGTTGTCAGTGAAGCCCGGCTCCCGGCCGCCCGGGGCACGAACGACTGTGATTCACCCCTTCGGTGACAAGGCGTCAGTGGGCCGGACGGGCGTACGGCGCTCTCGCCGGGAGAGAACGCGCGGCACAAAGCGCGTGCACGGGCCGCCCCGGTGCCGGATCATGGGCGCATGTCCGCAAACCCTGAGGCATCCCTGCCGATCCGGCTCAATGTCGACGACAGCGATTCGCCGTCCGATGTCGTGGACGCGCTGTTCCTCGGCCGCTTCGCCACCGGCGAGCAGCCGTACTCGCACAGTTCGTCGATCGACCGCGTCAAGAAGGGGCTCACCCTGCTGCCGCCCGGCGCGACCGTGCTGCGAGCGGCCCGGGACGACGACCGCAGCGCGACGCTCGCCGAGGGTGAGGGGTGGACGCTGCTCGTCTCGCGCTGGAACCGCGGAGCCGATGTCACGGTCACCGCGGTCAGCGAGGAGCTGGCGGCGAGGGTACTGAAGCAGTCGACGGACGACGCGCAGGACGAACCCGAACCGCAGCCCGAGAACGTCGCCATGGGGTTCTGGTACGTCTCCCCGCGCCGGGGCCCGCACCGCACCACCCGGCAGATCGCGGCCGGTACCTGGGAGGAGGTGCGGGCCAACTACACGGCGCCGGTGGCCGACGCGCTGGGCGGCCTGATGAAGGTCACCCCCGACGACATCTCGGGACGGCTGCTCCTGCTGCACGGTCCGCCGGGCACCGGGAAGACGTCGGCGCTGCGCACCCTGGCCCGCTCCTGGCGCGACTGGTGCCAGGTGGACTGCGTGCTCGACCCGGAGCGGCTCTTCAGCGACGTCGGCTATCTGATGGACATCGCCATCGGTGAGGACGACGGTTCGGCGAAGGGGCGCTGGCGGCTGCTGCTCCTTGAGGACTGCGACGAGCTGATCCGCGGTGAGGCCAAGCACACGGCGGGGCAGGCGCTGTCACGGCTGCTGAACCTCACGGACGGCCTGTTGGGCCAGGGCCGCAATGTCCTGGTGGGCGTCACCACCAATGAGGACCTGGAACGACTGCACCCCGCCGTGGTGCGGCCGGGCCGCTGCCTGGCCCGGATCGAGGTCGGTCCGCTGACCCGTGCGGAATCGACGGCGTGGCTGGGGACCGACGAGGGCGTCGGCCGGGACGGCGCGACGCTCGCGGAGCTGTACGCGCTCCGGCGCGGCGCGGGGCCCGCGTCCGTCCCCGCACAGGAACGGGGCGCGGACGCGGGGCTGTACCTGTAGGCGACGGCACCGGTAGCCGCTGCCGTGCGTACGTGCTGAACGCCGAAAACACTCCGGCCGGGCTACTTCCCGTACGCCGCCCGCAGCGCGTCGTCGACCGCGGTGCGGGCCGCTTCGGGAGCGAGGCCCAGCCGCAGGACCCGCTCGGCGAAGGCCCGTGCCGCCTCCGCCGCCTCCCGTTCCGCCGCGTCACCGGCGGCCGCCACGAAGGTGCCGTTGCGGCCGCGGGTCTCGATCACGCCGTCGGCCTCCAGCGCCCGGTACGACTTGGCGACGGTGTTCGCGGCGAGCCCCAGCTCGTCCGCCAGGCCCCGCACCGTCGGCAGCCGGTATCCCGCGGGAAGCTTCCCCGAGCGGGCCTGTCCGGCGATCTGGGCCCGCACCTGCTCGTACGGTGCAGTGGCGGCGTCCGCATCAATGTTGATCTTCAGAGTCACCCCGCGATTCTCCCTTACCGGGGGCCCGCCACCCCGGCGGCAGCCCTCAAGGGAAAGGGGAGGTGGTCCGCCGGGCCCCCGCCGCCGCTTCCCGGTTCAGGCCAGCGCCACCAGTACGTACCGCTCGTCGTCGACCTCCTTGCCCCAGAGGGCCGGGTCGGCCGAGAGCAGTTCGTGGTGCACGGATGCGGTGAGCGGGTCGAGCGCCGCCATCAGCTGGCCCGCGGAGAGTCCCACTCCGGCCCAGACGCCCTCCACAAGGACCAGCCTGCCGCCCGGGTTGAGCAGTGAGCACCAGTGCTTGAGCGCCGCCTCGAAGTCGGGCAGCAGCCACACCACATGACGGGCCAGCACCACGTCGAAGGTCCGCTCGCCGACAGGCGGCTGTGCCGCGTCGCCCACCAGCACCTCGGCGTCCGTGCCGGCCAGTTTGGTCCGTGCCAGCTCGGCCATCCGGGGCGAGAGGTCGACCGCGGTCACCCGGTGCCCCTGGTCGACCGCGAGCCGGGCGAGGCTGCCCGTCCCGCAGCCGACATCGAGGATCCCGGCCGGCTCGCCCGGCAGCCATCTCTTCAGCCGCGCCGCCCATGCGTCACGCACCCCGGCGTCGCGCAGGCCGTGGTCGGCCTCCTCGTCGAAAGTGTCGGCCGCGGCATCCCAGTTGATCGTCATGGTCCGATGCTCTCAGCTCCCACCGACAATCCGGCTGATCACATGCCCGGCGAAACATATGTGTATCTCCCGGCGTCAATCGGGCAGTTCACGCTCACACCGTGCACGCGGTGCGCGGTTCCGGTGCCTCGGCGCGTCCGTATACAACCGGTGCGGTGCCCCCGCCCCCGCCCGGGAACCCGAGGGAGGGGACACCGCATCCGGCGGCCCCGCCCTAACCGACGGCGGAGGCGCAGGTGGTGGGGGTGGCGTGCGCGGGGTCGAGGGCGTTGGCGACCTCGTGGTACGCGATCCGGTCCGTCAGGCCGATGGTGACGTGCTCGGAGATGTCGGCGGCGCACTTGTCCTGGAGCAGTACGTTGTTGACGTCCGGGCCGCTGAGGAACTGGGTCTTGTAGGGGGTGACCACCTCGTCGTACTTGGTGGCGATGACGGTGTAATGCACCCCGGGCACCGTGTCGGGCACCGAGTTGAGCTTGTTGACGAAGGGCGAGCCCGCGACCTGGTCGGTGAGGCCCGGTGCGCCCTTCTTGAGAATGTCGGCGGCGCCGGGGAAGTACGGCAGCAGCTTGGTGAGCCCGGACAGCGTGGTGCCGTGATTGTCGGGGGCGATGCCGGTCATCGAGTTCACCTTGGCCGCCCCGCCGAGGAACTTGATGTAGTAGTTCGGCATCATGCCGCCCTGCGAGTGGCCGACGATGTCCGCCTTCGGGGTGCCGGTCGCCGCGAGCACCTTGTCGACGAAGGTGGAGAGCTGGGCGGCCGACTGGTCGACCGGGGCGAGCCCGTCGAAGAGGGTCTCGCCGGGGAGCTGTCCGTAGTCGAGGGAGAAGACGCAGTATCCGCGGTCGACCAGGTACGGGGCGAGCACCAGCCAGTTGTCGGCCGCGTTCCCGAAGGTGCCGGGGACGAGGACGACCGGCCTGGGGTGGGCCGCGGACGGTTTGCAGGAGTAGTTGTTCCATCCGCTGCTGGGGGCGGCGGCCTGCGCCGTCGTGGCGGCGGGGACCGCGGCGGCGGTGACCGCCAGCGCCAGCGCGGGGAGGGCTCCGAGCGCACGCTTCCAGGGCATCATCGGGTGATCTCCTTGCGACTCAAGGGAGTGACGACGGATGTTCGCCCTGCGGCCCGGACCACAAGAGTGTTCTGTACACGCCAAATTACGCGCGAGTAGGGTAGCGGGGGAAGTTACGCGTCAGTAAAGAACTGATGGAGGACCAGGGAGGGTCAGGGAGAATCAGAATGATCTCCGCGGTCCACGACCGTACAGCTCATGGCACCGCACCTCATGGCACCGCGCCTCACGAGACCGCGGCCCGCCGGGCGGTCCCGAGCGCCCCCGGCATGATCGCGCCGGGTCCGAAGCGTGCCCGCGCCCGGTCGGCGACCGCCTCGATCCGGCGTGCCCTGTCGTCGGCGGGGTCGAACATCAGCTGATGGGCGGCGTGCTCGGCCGGTGACAGCCCCTCCGCACGCAGCGCGATCGCACGCACCCTGGCGCGCTGCAGCCCGAGCGAGTCATGGACCGCGTACGCCGCGGAGGTGAGCGCGGCCGAGTGCGCGGTCCGCTCGCGCAGGGTGCGTCCGCGGGTGGTGGTGGACCGGTCGGCGTACCGCACGGTGAGCGCCAGCGCGCCGCACACCTGCCCCTCACGGCGCATCCGGGCCCCCAGCTCCTCGGTGAGCGAGAGCAGGGCCACCCGCTGCCGGTCACGGTCCAGTTCGTCGCGGGGGAAGGACCGTTCGGACGAGACCGAGCGGGCCGCCGCGTTCG
The DNA here is from genome assembly GCF_053612185.1 of Streptomyces sp. NPDC054757. NCBI lineage: Bacteria > Bacillati > Actinomycetota > Actinomycetes > Kitasatosporales > Streptomycetaceae > Streptomyces > Streptomyces sp. NPDC054757. The sequence goes on along the minus strand of NZ_JBSHBW010000022.1, from coordinate 76,036 downwards.
GTACGACCCGCGTACGGTCGATGCCGCGCGCCCGCTCCTGGAGTTCACGCCCGGCGCGCGCTCCGGCGATCCGCTGGAGGGTGGCGAGGGGGGCGGTGGCGATCCTGCCGATGGAGTCGAGCCCGTACGAGCAGAGGGTGCGGGCCAGCTTCGGCCCGACCCCCTGGAGCGCGGCGGCGGGCTTGTCCGCGAGGAACGTACGGGCGTCACCGGCCACCAGGGTCGTCCCCGGCCGGGCCTCCCGCGCGGCCATCCGGGCCAGCAGCGGATTGGCGCCCACGCCGATCGCGCAGTCGAGACCGTGGTGGGCGAGCGCCCGCACCCGCAGCAGCGCCGCGAGTTCGGTGGCGCCGCGCCCGAAGTACCGCTGTGCGCCGCCCACATCGATGAGCGCGGCATCGGGCGGGAAGGCCTGGACCACCGGGGTGAGGTCCTCGATCAGGCCGAGCGGCAGGGCCTCGGGAGTGAACCGTACGGAGAGGATCATCCCGCGCTCCCCTGGCTGGAGTGCCAGAGCTTGCGCCCGGTGGCGTTGGGGTCCCCGGCGGGCCTGAGGTCGGCCCAGGGGTTCATCTCGTAGCCGGTGGAGTGGCGGATACGGCGGCCGGTGCCGTCCGTTGCCTCCGTACCGCCTCCGCCCCCGCCGTCCGCGCCGTCCCCGCCGCCCGGCGCGGGCGCGGCCAGGGCGGCGGCGACGGCGTCGAGGCCGCCGGTCCGCCGCAGCTCCACCAGGTCGGCCAGGTTCCAGGCCGCCGAGCCGACCACGCTGAGGCTGCGCGGCCCGCGCCGCTGCACCACTCCGCGCACCAGCAGCAGCCAGGAGTGGAAGACGGTGTACGCGCACGCGGCATGGCTGTCGTCGAAGAAGGCGAGGTCGACCAGGCCCGTGCCGTCGTCCAGGGTGGTGAAGACGACCCGGCGCCCGGAGCGTACCGGCGGGGTCTGGGTGGCGGCCTTGGCGCCCGCGACCAGGACGCTCTGCCCGTGTTCGGCGGAGCGCAGCCGCTGGGCGGAGAGCGCGCCCAGCTCCTTCAGGAAGGCGTAGTGGTCCTCCATCAGATGGCGCGAGGAGTCCATGCCGAGAACACCGAGTTCGGCGCTGAGCCGCTCGGCGTCGCTGAGGTCGGGCAGTCCGGCCGGTGCCGTGTTCCGCCCTTCGCCCAGGGCGAGTTGGCCACTGTGCGCGGATCCGCCGCGGCCGGGGTGCGCTCCCGCGTGCAGTTCGGATATGTGCAGCAGCAGGTCCCGCCGGTTGGCGCCGAACGCGTCCAGCGCGCCGACCTGGGCGAGGCGCTGGGCGACCGGCTTTCCCGGCCGGGCACGCTGCCAGAAGTCCAGCAGCGAGGAGTAGGGCTGCTCCGCCTCGATCCGGCCGGCCTCGGCCTCACTGATGCCGTGGACGTCGGAGAGCGCGAGGCGGACCCCGAAATTACCGGACACCAGTTCGATACGGTGAGCGACCGCCGACCGGTTGACGTCCAGCGGGAGCACCGGGACCCCGCGCCGCCGCGCGTCCGCCAGCAGCAGCCGCTTCGGGTACATCCCGGGGTCATGGGTGAGCAGCCCCGCGTAGAAAGCCGCGGGGTGGTGTGCCTTGAGCCAGGCGGACTGGTAGGTCGGCACGGCGAAGGCCACCGCGTGCGCCTTGCAGAATCCGTACGCGCCGAACGCCTCGACGATCTCCCAGGTGCGCGCGGTGACATCGGGCGCGTAGCCCCGCTCCGCCGTAGCCGCGGCGAACCAGGCGCGGATCCGGCCCTGCCACTCGGGGTCGGAGAGCCTGCGCCGCGCCTGGTCCGCCTCGTCCCGGCCGCAGCCCGTCATGATCCGCAGGATCTCGATGATCTGCTCGTGGAAGACGACGACCCCGTACGTACCGCTCAGCGCCTCGGCGAGGTCGGGGTGCGGGAAGCGGACCGGCGCCCGGCCGTGCCGGGCCTCGATGAAGGGGCGCACCATGTCGGCGGCGACCGGACCCGGCCGGAACAGCGAGATGTCGACCACCAGATCGTCGAAGGTGGCGGGCTGCAGCCGTCCCACCAGGTCGCGCTGGCCCGGCGATTCGATCTGGAAGCAGCCCAGGGTCTCGGTGGAGCGGATGAGCGCGTACGTTCCGGGGTCACCCTCCGGCACCTGTGCGGGGTCGTCCAGATCGAGCCGATCCCCCGTGGCCCGGCCGATCTCGGCGACGGCGTGGGCCATCGCGGACTGCATCCGCACCCCCAGCACATCGAGCTTGAGCAGCCCCAGGTCCTCCACGTCCTCCTTGTCGAACTGGGACATGGGGAAACCCTCGCCGCTGGTCGGCATCACGGGCGTCCGGCGCAGCAGGGAGGCGTCCGAGAGCAGCACCCCGCACGGGTGCATGGCGACTCCGCGCGGCAGGGCGTCGAGCCCTTCGACCAGTTCCCACAGCCGCCCGTACTTCCCGGCATCCCGCTCCGACTCCTCGGCCACGGCGCGTAGTTCGGGCAGCTCCGCCATCGCCGCACGGGCGTCGCGGGCGCGGATGTGCGGGAAGGCCTTGGCCAGCCGGTCGGTCTCCGCCGGGTCCATGGACAGGGCGGCGCCCACGTCCCGTATCGCGTGGCGCACCCGGTAGGTCTCCGGCATGGCCACGGTGGCGACCCGCTCGGCGCCGAAGCGGCCGATGATCGCGCGGTAGACGTCGAGCCTGCGGGCCGACTCGACGTCGATGTCGATGTCGGGCAGCGCGAGCCTGCGGCGGGAGAGGAAGCGCTCCATCAGCAGCCCGTGCTCGACGGGGTCGGCGTTGGCGATGCCCAGCAGATGGTTGACGAGGGAGCCCGCGCCGGAGCCGCGGGCCGCGACCCGGATGCCCATCTCCTTCACATCGTCCACGACCCGGGCGACGGTCAGGAAGTACGAGGCGTGGCCGTGGAAGGCGATGATGTCCAGTTCGTGGTGCATCCGCTCCCAGTACTCGCGTCTGCGGTCGTAGCCGCGCAGCACCATGCCGGCGGCGGCCCGGGAGGCGAGTACGCGCTGGGCGGTGCGGTGTCCGGCGCCGACGAGGCGCGGTTCGGGGAAGTGGACGGTGCCCATGCCGAGGTCGTCCTCGGCGTCGACGCTGCACGAGGCGGCCAGGGCCTGGGTCTCCTCGATCAGCCGGTGCGCGGTGTCCCGGCGGAAGCCCGCCGCCTCGGCGATCCGCTCGGCGGTACGGAACATCTCACCGGCGTCCTTGAGCCAGCGCTCACCGCTGTCGAGGCCCTTGCGCGGATCGACGGGCACCAGCCTGCGGGCGGCGTCGAGGACGTCGGCGACCGGGCCCTGCCCCGGGTCGGCGTAGCGGACGGCATTGGTCAGTACGGGGCGTACGCCCTGCTCGGCGGCGAAGCCGAGCGTACGGGCGGCGAGCCTGAGCGAGCCGGGTCCGGTGCCGCTCAGCCCGTGATGGACCGCTTCGAGGCGCAGCGCGTCGCCGTGGATCTCGCGCCACGGCCCGAGCAGGGCGGCGGCCCGGTCCGGGCGGCCCGCCGCGAGCGCCCGGCCGACGTCGGAGTCGGGGCCGAGCAGGACGGCGAGGCCGTCCCCGTGGTTCTCGTCCCAGGGCAGCACGGGCCGCCCGCCGTCCGCGTGGGCCACGGTGACCAGCCGGCACAGGGCCGCCCAGCCCACGGCGCCGTCCCGGGCGAGGAAGGTCGCGCGGGGTACGGACTCGTCGATGAACGCCCCGCCGCGCACGGGGGTGCGCGTCCGGTGCGTGGGCCCTTCGGCGCGCGCCCGGCCGCCGATGGCGAGCCGGGCCCCGAACAGCGGCCGCACCCCGGCCGCCGCACACGCCTTGGCGAAGCGGACGGTGCCCGCGAGGGTGTCCCGGTCGGTCAGCGCGATGGCGTCCATGCCCCGCTCGGCGGCCCGCTCGGCGAGCCGTTCCGGGTGGGAGGCCCCGTACCGCAGGGAGAACCCCGAGACGGTGTGGAGATGCGTGAAACCGGGCATCCGCCGCACCTCCTGCTCCGATGATCCAGTCCGTTCCTGATTCTTCTCCCCACCATAGACCACTTTCGAATACCTGTACGATTAACGGAGCGTCAGCCATTCGGCCCTTCCCACCTGCGCAAACGCCCGCGCTACCGGACCGTGGGGCCATGACTTTCCTGGACGAGATGAAGACCGCTGTCACCCCGCGCGCGGCGCTGCTCGTCATCGGCACGCTGGTGCTGCAGCTGCTGTTCATCGCGTCCTATGTGGGGGCTCTGCACAGTCCCCGGCCGAAGGACGTGCCCTTCGGGGTCGTCGCACCCGCGCAGGCGGCCCCGAAGCTGGTCCGCGAACTCAAGGGGCTGCCCGGCGGCCCGCTGGACCCGCGTACGGTCTCCAGCGCCGCCGACGCCCGGAAGAAGATCCTCAACCGTGATCTCGACGGGGCCCTGATCGTCGGCTCCGGCGGCCCGAAGGACACACTCCTGGTCGCGTCCGGCGGCGGGACCGTGCTCTCCTCCTCGCTCGACCGGATCATCACCGGGGTGGAGAAGACCCAGCGGCGGAGCGTACGGACCGTCGATCTGGCCCCCGCTTCGGCCCAGGACTTCGACGGGCTCTCCGCGTTCTACCTCGTCGTCGGCTGGTGCGTCGGCGGCTACCTCTGCGCGTCGATCCTGGCGATCAGCGCGGGTTCCCGGGCCGCCAACGGACAGCGCGCCGTGCTCAGGCTCGCCACCATGGCGCTCTACTCGGTCCTGGGCGGCCTCGGGGGCGCGGTCATCGTCGGGCCGGTGCTCGGCGCGCTGCCCGGCAGCGTCGCGGGGCTCTGGGGTCTCGGCGCGCTGGTCGTCTTCGGGGTCGGCGCGATCACGCTCGCCCTCCAGGCGCTCACCGGCATCGTCGGCATCGGCCTGGCCGTCCTGCTGGTCGTGATCGCGGGCAACCCGAGCGCGGGCGGCGCCTTCCCGCTGCCGATGCTGCCGCCGTTCTGGCATGCGATCGGCCCCTGGCTGCCCCCGGGCGCGGGGACCTGGACGGCGCGCTCGATCGCGTACTTCAGGGGCAACGCCGTCACCGGCCCGCTGCTGGTGCTCTCCGGCTGGGCGGTGGTGGGCACGATCATCACGATCGGTATGTCCGTCTTCCGCGGCAGACCGGCGGCCGCCCCGGCGGTGCGGGAGACGACGCCCAGGACCTGAGAACCGCATCCGGGTACGGCAGAGGCCCGTCCCGTCACGAGGACGGGCCGGGCCCCGGTGTACTGCTGGGGAACCGCTACGGGAGCGTCAGCCGATCTTCGCCCCGAAGGCAGCCAGCGCCGCGGGCACCGGCTGGAAGAACGTCTCACCGCCGGCGGAGCAGTCACCGCTGCCGCCCGAGGTCAGACCGATCGCGCTGTCGCCCGAGAAGAGCGCGCCGCCGCTGTCACCGGGCTCGGCGCAGACATCGGTCTGGATGAGACCGTTGACGACATCGCCGTTGCCGTAGTTGACGGTGGCGTCGAGCCCCTTCACCGTGCCGCCGTGCACCTGCGAGGTGGAACCGCTGCGCTGGACCGCCATGCCGACGGTCGCGTCGGCCGCCTTGGTGATCGGCTGGGTCTTGCCGTTGTAGAGGTCGACCTCGCTCGGGTGCGGGGTGTCCGATGTGTACTTCACCAGGCCGTAGTCGTGGCCAGGGAAGTCGGAGGCCGCGTTGGTGCCGATCTCCGAGCCGCCCTGCGAGTCCGACCAGCTGCTGACGGCCTCGGTGCAGTGCCCGGCGGTGATGAAGTACGGCTGGCCGTCCTTGACCACGTTGAAGCCGAGCGAGCAGCGGGCGCTGGAGCCCCAGATGGCGTCGCCGCCCGCGATGAGCGGCTTGAACTCCCCGGTGCTGCGCTTGAGTTCGGCCTTGGCGCCGAGACCCTTGACGACGCTGTTGAGCTTGGAGAGCTTCGCCCCCGATACCGTACGGTCGGCGGTGACGACGATCTTGTTACTGACCGGGTCCACCGCCCATGAGGTGCCCGGCAGCGATGCCTTGTCGGACAGGGTCTTGCGTGCGCCGGTCAGCTCGGCCATCGAGTTCTGGACGACTCTCGCCCGGCCGCCCGCCTTGCGCACACCCTGGGCCGACGCCTCGTCGAGGACGTTCACCACCAGGTTCTTGCTCTTTGCGTCGTAGTACGAACCGGCCGCGTCCGAGCCCAGTTTGTGGGTCAGTGCCGATGCCAGGTTCCCGGCCGCGGACACGGACAGGGTCTTCGCCGCGGATGCCGGCGCCGCCTCGCTGGCGTTGGCCGTCTGGAAGGTGACGCCCGCTGCGATCAGCGCGGCGGCGCCGGTCGCTGCCGCGATCACTCGGCGCCTGGGTATGCGTCGGTGCTTCAACTTCGACCTCCTGTGGGGGCCGCTTCCGGTCATGTGGGGTGACCGGAAGCGGAGGATGGAGTCGCCCACTATTCCGACAGTCACAGCTCGCACACAAGGTCGGTTCAAGGACGGGCACACGACACCAACAAGGCACCCGCACTCCGTTCACGAATGGAGAGTACCGCCGGGGTATCAAAGCATGGATAAACCTTGGACAGTGACAAATCACCCTCGTGTCCTGCCGCCTGCCGTCCGCTATCCACCGCCGGCGGACCGGATTGCGGCGCACTCCCTTCCGTATCCACACTTTCCCACCAACTCATCACCCCAGAAAACGCGCTGATGGGTAATCATCGGAGCGGAGGGGGATGCCAGTGCACACGATGCATGCGTACGGCACAGAGGGACCGGGGCTGCGCGGACGGGTACGCGCACCGGACGGGCGTCATCTGACGGTGGAGCGTCTCGGCGATCCACGCGGCAGGCCGGTGTTCCTGCTGCACGGCACCCCCGGCAGCAGACTCGGACCCGCCCCACGCGGAATGGTGCTCTACCAGCGCAGGATGCAGCTCATCGCCTTCGACCGCCCCGGCTACGGCGGCAGCGACCGGCTGCCGGGGCGCAGCGTCGCCGATGTCGCCCAGGACGTCGGGGCGATCGCCGACGCGCTGGGGCTGGAGAAGTTCGCCGTGGCGGGCCGGTCGGGCGGCGCACCCCACGCGCTCGCCTGCGCGGCACTGCTGCCGGACCGGGTCACCAGGGCGGCGGCCCTGGTGACGCTCGCCCCCCGGGACGCGGTGGGACTCGACTGGTTCGAGGGCATGGCCGCGTCCAACGTCCGCGAGTACACCACCGCTTCCGACGACCCCGACGGTCTCGCGGCCCGGCTCATCCCGCGCTCGGCGGAGATCAGGAAGAACCCGGTCCGGCTGCTGGACCAGCTCTTCAGCGACCTCACCGACTCCGACCGCCGGGTCGTCAACGACGCGGGCGTACGCGCCATGCTGCTGCGCAACTACCAGGAGGCGCTGCGCACTTCACCGTACGGCTGGATCGACGACGCACTGGCGTTCTCCCGGCCCTGGGGGTTCGACCCGGCCGGGATCCGCAGCCCGATCATGCTGTGGCACGGCGTGAAGGACGTCTTCTCACCGGTAGGCCACTCCCGCTGGCTGGCCCGGCGCATCCCGGGCGCGACGGCCGTGCTCGAACCGGCCGCCGCGCACTTCGACGCACTGCACGCGCTCCCCCGCGTTCTGCACTGGCTGCTGGACGAGTGAGGACCGGGGCGCGCGGCGGGACCGCCGGCCCTCACACCACGAGCGGCTCCAGGTCCCGGCTGAACCGCCGCGCGTCGCCCGCGATCCCCACGTAGTCGTGGTCGTCGCCGAGCTGGCGCGGCAGCTCGGCGACGGTCTCCGCCCTCAGCAGCTGCGCCTCCTCCTTGCGGCCGAGCGCGTCCAGCGTCACCGACATGTTGGACGCACAGGCCAGCGTCTCCGGATGGTGGGCGCCGACGACCTCGCGCAGGGCAGCGACCACCCTTCGTTCGATCTCCAGGGCCTTGGGGAGATCGCCCAGCTCCGCTGTGACATTGGCCAGGTTGACGGTGGCGAACAGCACGTGCGGATGGCGGGGGTTCAGTACGTCGCTCATCGCCCTGATGGTGCTGGCCAGCACCGACTCTGCGGTGTCCAGCGCCCCGCAGGCGCCCTGGTAGATCCCCAGGTTGTTCATGGCGGTCAGGGTGTACGGATGCCGCTCCCCCGGCATCTTCATGTACTGGTCCACCACCGCCTGCGCGGTGTCGCGCGCCCCCGCCGCGTCCCCGGCGGCGAACAGGTCGGCCGCGAAGTTCAGATCGCAGGCCAGCCAGTCCGGGTTGGCCACCGTGTACTTGATGCGGTACCGGTCCCGGGTGGCCGCCGTCAGCCGTCTGGCGTCCTCCAGGCGGCCCGCCCTGCGCAGCGAGACGGCCAGGCTCTTGGCCGCCGCGAGCGTGCCGGGGAAGGCCCGGCCCAGCTGCTCCTTGAAGATCTGGTACGTCCGCGAGAGCAGCGCGACGGAGTCCTCGTACCGGCCCACCTCACGCAGGTCGCGGGCGAGGTTCTGCGCGGACGAGAGGGTGTACGGATGCTCCGGGCCGAGCACTTCGGTGCGCCGGTCGTAGACATCCTGGTCCATCTCGCGCGCACGGGCGTACTGGCCGGCGATCCGCAGGTTGAGCGCCAGGTTGTTGGCGGCGGCCAGGGTCCTCGGATGTGACTCGTCGAAGATCTCCTTGAACCCCTCGTACGCCTCGGTCGCCAGTGTCATGGCCCTGCTGTACTCACCGACGGCGCCGAGGTCCATGGCGAGGGCGCTGGTGGTCATATAGGTGTGCGGATGGGAGGGGCCCAGCTCCGGGAGCTGGGCGCGCTGGCGGCGCAGGGTCTCCTCGTCCAGCTCCATCGCCTCCACGTAACGGCCGCGCGAGCGGAGGATATTGGAGAGGTGGAAGCGGAGGTAGAGGTACTGGAGGTCGTTGTTGCCGAGGCGTTCGCGCCAGACCTCGCGCAGCTCGCCCGCGAGCGCGGCGGCCGTGACGAAGTCACCGCGCTTCCAGAGGTAGCGCACCCGGTCGATCATCAGCCTGCGGGTCTCCGGCTCCTTGCAGAGCCTGGCCTCCGACGGCCCGAGGTGCGGCCAGATGGGGGCGAAGTCGGGCCAGGTGCCGGGGTTGTCTATAGGCTCGTCGCCGTCGGGCCTGGCGCCCGCCAGGATCATATGGACAGCGTGCCGTGCGTCGTCCCGCTCCGCGTGGGTGAGCTGGGCCTTGATCACCGCCTGCACCAGCCGGTGCACCTGGATGGAGCCGCCCACCGGGTCCACCTTGGCGAGCGCGAACCGCCCGATCTCCCGGATGACCCGGCCGAGCACCAGCTTCTCCTGGAGCGTCGCGTCGTACGGCTTGAGCGCGTCGATCATCTCGCGGCTGTAGAGCAGCTTGGCCGAGATCGGCTCCGGTGCGAAGAAGGCGCAGAGCTGGAGCAGCCGGACGGCGGCGGGCGAGCGCTCCCTGAGCCGGGCGATGGACACGTTCCAGGTGGCGGCCACCGGCTCCGGGTAGCCGGCCGGCTGGTTGAGCCCGAGTACGCTCTCCGCCTCCTGGGCCAGCTGTTCCAGATAGGTGTCGACGGGGGTGGCGGTCTCGGCGATCCAGGCCGCCGCCTGTTCGACGGCGAGCGGCAGATCGCCCACCGCCTCGGCGACCCGGGCCGCGTCGTCGGCGGAGAGCCCCGGCGCCCGGCGCTGGATGTGCTCGACGGACTCCTCCCGCATGAAGACGTCGACGGGCAGCGCGTCCCCGTACTGCGACCAGGTCTGGTTCCGTGAGGTCACCAGTACATGGCCGGGGCCGCCCGGCGGGAAGAAGCGCTTCACCTGCTCGGGGTCGTCCGCGTTGTCGAAGACCAGCAGCCAGCGCGGGGTCGGCACCCCTCGGCGCAGCAGGTCGATGGCCTCCTGGGATGCGGACGCCATGTCGTCGGCGCCCTGGGTGCCGAGCCGGACGGCGAGTTCGGCGAGGCCCGCGATGACGTCGTCGGCCTGTTCGGCGGAGATCCACCAGACCAGGTCGTAGTCGGCCATGAAGCGGTGCACGTACTCCAGGGCCACCTGGGTCTTGCCGACGCCGCCGAGTCCGTACAGCGTCTGGGGCTGCGGCAGGACCACGGCCATCCCGCCGCCGAGCTGGTCGCGCATCCGCTCCAGGACCAGGGAGCGGCCGGTGAAGCCCGAGTTGCGGGCGGGCGCGTTCCAGATCTTCGGGACGGTGCCGGGGAAGCGCGGCCCCGGCGAGACCCCGTCGACGGGCTGGCCCGGCCGGTCGACCGACCGCAGCAGCGCGGCGGTGGCGTGCACCTCGTCCAGCCGGAACAGGTCGACCGGGTTCCGGTCGATGTACGGCGTGGTCAGCCGTACGTCACCGACCCGCAGCGGCAGCAGGTGTCTGCGGGTCCCGGAGGGGTCCTCGGCCGCCGAACGCCGCCAGACCTCCACCGCGCGGGCCGACTTGAGGTAGGCGCTGGAGAGGACGACGACGGTACGGGAGACGCCGTCGGCCGCCGGGGACTCCGCGTCGGAGGGCGCCGGCCCGGCGGAGACGTCGCGGGGCACCACCCGGAATCCGGCGCGGGTCAGCACCGACTCGATCCAGTCGGCCCACATCCGGTTCTCCGCCACATAGCTGAGCAGCAGATCGGCGGGGAGCGCCGGGCGCCGGCGGGTGAAGGCGTCCCTGATGCGCAGCCTGACCTCTTCGGGGATCTGCGGCATCGAGGTGATGCGCCGGTCGGTGACGACGGCGGCGAGCCGCTCGAAGGCGGAGAGCAGCGAGTTGGTGAGTCCGGCCTCGTCGCCGAAGGTGGCCAGCGTCTCCTCGTAGGCGTAGTAGGGGCGGTACGGGATCTCGACCGCTCCCCAGTAGGCGGTGAGCTCCTCGGCGCTGAGCCCGCGCGGCAGTCCGTCGAAGCGGAGCCTGGCCAGGGCCCGTCCGGCGTCGGCCTTCTCCTTCTCGCCCTCGTCGATCCGCATCGGGACGGGCAGGATCTGGATGCCGCGGCCTCCGTCGTGCCTGTCGATCTGGCGGGCCACCGCCGCCGCGCCGTCGATGGACTGGTCGCTGAGGGTGAAGCAGTCGACGAGCATGTCGGGCAGATGGACGGTGCAGATGTCGGCGATGTCGCTGAGACCGGTCCTGCTGTCGATGAGGACGTAGTCGTAGTTGGCCTTCATGTCGTCGCGCAGCGCGTCGAAGAAGTGGCCGCCGCCGAGCCGGTCGTAGAAGTTGTCCCAGTCGAAGGTGGAGACGGTGGCCGAGTACTCGCGGTTCTGCCGGCCGGCCGACACGAAGTCGAGGGTGCCGCCGTCGGGGAACTCCCAGCCCAGGATCTCGGGTGTCAGCGAGACCGCGTGCTGCTGGATACGGGCGTAGTCCCGGTGCCAGTCGTCGGGGCGCGGGACGGGGCTGGTGGCCGCCCAGGCGTACTCGGTGATCAGGTCGATGATCCCGGTGGTGGCGCCGAGTGTGGACGGGTCGAGGAAGGGGTGGAAGAACCGGTAGAGGCCCGGCGCCTCCAGGTCCCAGTCGACCGCGAGGACGCGTTTGCCGTTGGCGGCCAGGATCCAGGCGGTGTTGGCCAGCGCCATGGTCCGGCCGGTGCCTCCCTTGTACGAATAGAAGGTGACGATGCGTCCGTCACGCCCTGCCGTCATCCGTGTCCTCCGCGTCGAGCGTGAGATCCTGTGTGGCCGGTATGTAGCGGGTGGTGGCCTGCTCGGTCGCCATCGGACCGATGAGCCGGGGCCTTTCGTGGTGTCCGCCGCCGCCCGGCGGATAGACCGCGGCGTGCTTCAGATACTGCTGGGCGGCGGCCTCGACCACCTGGGGCAGGATCTGGCCGAAGGCCTCCATGCTCGGGACGCCCTTGGCGGCGGCCCTGGACGCGGCGCGCCCCTCGCGCATCTTGGACGGCATGGTGTCCTCAAGACGGCCGGTCAGCTCGGTCTCGGATGCTCTGCTCTGGTGGTCGTCGCGGTTCCAGGGAACGACCACGCTCACCCAGGGGCGGTGCTCGGAGTCGAAGGCGGAGAGCCGCTGGCGCCGTTCGTCGTCGTGCAGGGCCCATCGGTCGACGAGCAGGACCTCGGGGCGGGACGGCGGCTGTTTGCCGTCCAGGTGGAGGACCTCCTCGTCGAACGAGGTGACGGTGGCCTGGTAGTTGAGTGAGCGCACCAGGTCCTCGGCGAGCCGGGAGAGCGGCTGCGCTGAGACGGGATGGTAGGGATTCCAGTCCAGCGGGGTGTCCCCGTAGTACTCGGAATGCCGGCCGTCGGGCAGATCGTGGCGGGTGGGCGCGGCGACGGTGAGTTTCATCGGGCGCGGCCCCGCACTGGGCGGTCCGAAGGCGCTGGGTATGGCGCGATAGTCGACGGGACGGCAGGGGCCGATGTCCGACGCGTCGGCGACGCTCACAATGCGTTTGGCCAGTTCGTAGACGGCCCGTTCGTACTCCTCGGCGAATATCCGCAGCTTGACGAGTCCGTAGAGCCCGTCGGTCACATAGCGCTCGCCGAAGGCGCGGTGGTTGAACTGCAACCGGGCTGCCGGGCCCGGCAGTTGGTGCGGTGGCACGGGAACCCAGAGGGCGGGGACTATCGCGTCGGCGGTGCGGTTGTTGCGGACCTGCTCCTGGATGGCGCGCTGGGCGAAGGCGTACCACTCCTTGCCGCACATCTCGCTGCCGAAGTAGCGGGGTGAGAAGAGCGGCACGAAGACCCGGCAGGTGGCGAGGACTTCACCGAGCCGCTCCGACCAGCCCTCGCCCGAGCGCAGTTCCCGGTCGATGAAGCCCGCGGGCGCCCCGGCGGGGAGATTGGTCATGGCCATCACATGGGCGCAGAGATCACGGAAGAGCCGCTCGACCCACATGTCGGGGTCGGGTCCGACGGCCCCGTGTTTCGGAGTGTGCGCATAGCTGAGAAAGAAATACGGCCTGTGGTTCGCCGCTCTCGGCTGTTCCGATGCTGCCACTCGGCCCCCCGTCGTCCATGAAGACATCATTCCGGAGGGAAGAGTCTCCACCCCGTCGACGTTCGGTCAATCAACGCCGCTTTTCGGTCATCCACTGCTGCGCGTGCCCCACAGCTTCCCTGATCGGGAACACCATGGCGGCCGCTCTGCCCAGCTTCCCTTCCCGGAGGCTCCCGCGGGGGAAATCGGCGCCGATCAGTTCGAAATCACTGTCGTCGAGTGCGATGTCCCGGTATTCGAACCACTGACGCCGCCCGCCCGTACTGACCACACAGCGGTACAGCTGCGTCGGGATATCCGGAATTCGGTATTCAGCGAGGTGGAAAGAGGTGCACACCCCGAATCCCACATTGATCATCAGCTCCTGCGCACCGGCGGCTGCGAGCCTGCCGAGCGGCGAATCCTCACCGAGGTGGCAGTCGGCGGGATGGTCCTTTACCAGCTCTTCGGCGCGCGCGCCCAGCGCGGCGAACGAGGTCTGCGGATGGCCGCTGCGTACGGCCCCCGGGGAGAGCCTTACGCATTCAGCCAGCCGGCCCATCCCGGGGCACGGCGTGCGGGCGGGATCGAAGGCGGGCATCGCGTCGAGAAAGCGGGCCCTGGCCTCCTCGGTGAGCCCGGCGGTCTGCCGCAGATGGGCCGCCGATGTCGTGGAGTTCTCCGGGGTGAAGGCGGGGACCACCAGCGTCCCGTCATCCCCCAGTACCTCAAGGAGCGCGTCGCGCAGCGCCCGCGCGTCCAGCCCGGTACCGCCGAGCGCGGCGTGCACCAGCAGGGTCGTCCCCTCCGTCACACCGAGCGCGCGCAGCCCGGCGGCCGTCCCGGCTCCGTCAGCCACGGGCGGCCTCCTCCCACTCGTCCCACAGGGCGGCGGCCAGGCTCTTGCCACTGACGGTCAGTTCGGCCGCACCCTCCAGAGCTTCCAGCGCCTGCCGGGTGTGCGCCAGGGTGCGCGCACGGTTCTCTCTCCCGTGCCCCTTCCCGGCCGCCCCCGCGTACGCGGCGAGCGCCACGCCCTCGTAGGCGCCGGCCAGCACCTCCGAGACCGGTACCGGCTCCTGCCGCCAGGGCATCCGGTGCAGCCAGGTGCCGTCCTGGGCGAAGAGATCGGTGACGTCCAGGAGCGCGCGCAGCCCGGCTCTGCGCACCGCGCGCAGCAGCCCTTCGGGGGTGAGACCGGGCAGCGGGACACCGATGGCCCCCAGGCCGTGCCGGCCCACGGCTGGCTCGCCCGCGGTCAGCGGCGTCACCGTGGTGAGCCGGGCCGCGGCCTCCCGCGCGTACCCGGGGACGGCCGCCCGCAGCGCGGACCAGGCGTGCGCGAACCGGCGGCTCCAGTCGGCGGCGCCGGCCAGGGTGAGGCGCTCCCCCACCGGCGTACCGAAGCAGTCGCGGTACGGATCGAGGTCGTCGAGGGCGAGGTCGGGGGCCCCGTCGCAGTCGGTCCGGCGCAGCGGCTGCCAGTCGGCGGTGGCCTCGTCAGGGCGCGGCACACGCAGTTCGGCGGCGGCGCTCCTGACCAGGAAGCCCTTCTCGACGCGGCGGACCTCGGCGTGGCCGCTCGCAGGGGCTCCGGTCAGACGTAACGCCCCGTATGTCGGCAGCTGCAGCAGGCCGCCGGCGTACGGGACGGTGACGGGCAGGTCGAGCCCGCCGCGCAGGGCACCGGCCGCGACCTGGGCGGCGAGCCTGCCCGGGTCGCCGGTCCGGCCCTGCCGCAGCTCGTCCAGGCAACTGAGCAGCCAGCTGCGGGCGTAGGGGTGGGCAAGCACCGTGTCGAGACCGTCGGACCGCTGCTCGACCGCACCGGCCAGTTCCCAGGCCCGTGCCCACTCCTCGCCGCCGCGGCCCGCGAGCTCCGTGTGCAGCGCGGCGAGCAGAGTGCGGGTCAGCTCCTGCTGTCCGGCGTCCAGCTCCCGCAGGTCGGTGAGCGCGGGCGATGTGGTGGCCGCCGCCGTGCGGGACTCGATGCCACGGACCAGCGCCTCCAGGTCGGCGCAGTAGACGCTCTCCTGGTCGAAGGAGCCCGCGCGGTAGCGGTGGGTGTAGAGGCCGCCGCCGCAGGACCGTACGACGGGGCACTGACGGCACTTCTGCCCGACACCGGCGAGGCCGAGCTGGCGGGCGCGGACCCCGGGGTGGGCGGCGACCTCGTCGAAGGTGTGGCTGAAGACGTCGAATCCGGTGAACGCGGCGCCCTCGTACGCGCTCTTGAGCGAGTCGACCTGTTCCAGTGTGCCGTCGGTCTCCACGACCACCAGGTCGGTGGGGGCCAGGCCGAGGGACTCGGTGAGGCTCGGACCGCCGTTGAGGGTGGAGATGACCGACTCGAAGAGCCGTACAGGGATCCGCCGCCCCTGCGCGTCCCAGCGGTCGAAGACCGTCAGGATCCAGTCGGCGTAGGCGGTCGGCGATCCGGCGGGCCGGTGCGGTGGGTCGTCCCAGGTCGCGTGCGGCAGCAGGAAGTCGATACGCGGCGGGTCGAGATCGGTCAGCGCGTCGTATACGGCGACCGGGTCGTTCAGCACGTCGATGGTGCAGAGCAGACCGAGGTCGAGAGGGGCGTACCGGTCCTGGCGGAGCAGTTCGACGGCCCTGAGCACCAGCGGGTGGCTGGTGCGGCCGTCGGCGAAGCGGCGGTGCCGGTCGTTGGAGGCGCGGTCGCCGTCGAGGGAGATACCGACCCGGACGTGGAACTCGTCGAACAGGTCGAGGTAGCGGGGGCTGAGCTGGAGGCCGTTGGTGTGGATCCGGAGGTCGAGCCCGGCGGTCCCCTCCAGGGCCCCGGTGAGCTCCTCGCAGACGCGGCGCAGTCGTGCGGGGCCCGCCAGCAGTGGCTCCCCTCCGTGCAGGATCACTGACACGGAGGGCAGGTCATGGGTTCTGGCATGCTCCGCCAGTCGCAGAGCTGTCCAGTGGATCGCCTCGTCGGAGATGGCCTTGGGCCGGGAGCGCCAGCTCTGGTCGGCATGTTCGTAGACATAGCAGTGGTCACAGGCAAGATCGCATCTGCTGTGGACCTTGAGGACGATCTCGCGGAATGGGACCAGGGGTCCTGTCATTCCGCCAGTCTAGAGCGCGGAATTGAAGGTCGATGCCCGCATGGAACGGCCGGTCGAGACGGAGAGGACCCGGCCGAGCTGCTTGACAGCCTCGGTACCGCGCACATCGATCTCGGCCAGGGGAACGCGCGGCTTCTTGACAGCGGCGGAAGAGGCTGAGGTTACGGACATGGTGAGCCGCCTTGAGGGATGTTTTCTGGACATGGGCAGGAATGCCGATACTTGCACCGTTGCAGTGTCGGCGGGTCGACTTTACTCTCAACCAGACTGATGGCAACTGAGCGCGACCGGACGCAACAAGAACGTCGCACAGAGTGTGCTCCAGAATTGCGGAACATGCCATTCCACCTAAAGAGTGAAGACTGAAGTCGCAGACGGGGGTTCATGTGACGGCGTTTCCCGGCCCTGGGCGGAACCCAGAACGCAGCCTGGTCTTCCGCAATGCCGATCTGCCCGAGCTGTTCCACCGGGCCGACGCCCTTGCCATCGCCCGGCAGGGCGAGGCCGTGGGTTCCACCCGGGCCCAGCTGGTGCTCCTGGTGGTCGGCGCCGCCACGGCGTCCATCCCCTGGCGGGCCGAGCTCGGGGGCGGCTTCCAGGCCATCGGTGTCCTGAGCGCCCTGGCGTATGCCGGGGTGCTGCTGCTGACCTTCAGCACCTCCCGCCGCAAGGCCAAGGCGGAGTGGCAACTCAACCGCTCCGCAGCCGACTTCATCAAGTCCATGTGCTGGCGTTACGCGGTGCACGGGGCACCGTTCGACGCCGGATCGGCCGACGCGGACGCGCTGTTCATCAGCCGGGTCGGGGAACAGCTGGAGGAGCTGCGGGCGGTGGGCTGGGACCAGGAGACCCCGGGGGCCGAGCTGATAACCCCTCGGATGCGTTCCCTGCGGGGCAGGTCGTTCGGGGTCCGCAAGGAGACCTATGTACGGGACCGGCTGATCGAGCAGCGCACCTGGTACCGGCGCAAGCAGGAGGTCTCCCGGGGGGCCGCCTTGCTGTGGTCCAGCGCCTTCGCCCTGCTGACGCTGATCGCCCTGGTCTTCGGGGTGTTGCGCGCCCTCTCCGTCACCGAGAACACCGAGGTCGCCGCCGTGGTGTCGGCCGCCGCCGCCTCGGGGGTGGCCTGGAGCGAGTTCCGCCGCCACCAGCCGCTGATATCAGCGCACGCCCTGGTGGAAGAGAAGCTCAAGGCCCTGCATCTGGAGATGGAGAGCCCCCTCACCGAGAAGCAGTGGTCGGCCGCGGTCTACGAGACCGAGCGGGTCGTCTCACCGCAGTACACCGACTGGCTTGCCCGGCACGGAAGTTGACCGTACGTCACGTACGATGTCCCGCCCCCGGCCCGCCTTCGGCAGCGGCCGTTCTCAGTCGCGTTTCACGCCCTCGCGCCAGATGACCGTCACCGGCTTGCCCGCCTTCAGGGCGTAGTCGACGATGTCTCCCGTACCGCCGAGGCCGCGGGCGGGCAGGCCGTCCCAGACGGCCACCAGCCGGTCGCAGTGGTCGGCGATATAGGCGCCCGCGGCGTAGTAGGCCTCGTCCGTGGAGTGCCGGAAGTCCATCCGGACCTCCTGGGCCGCCCGGCCCCTGAGGCGGCGGTAGCCGGCCAGTTCGCCCGCGTCGCGGAAGCCCAGTTCGTAGTCGCCGCTGGGAATGACCGCGGTCAGTTCGGCGCCGCATTCGAGTGCGATGCCCGCGAAGAGCTGGTCGGCCCCCGCGGCCAGGCTCGACAGGACCTCCAGGGGCCCCTGATGGGCGCCGAGCAGGGTGCGCAGCCCCTCCCGTACATGGGCGATGGCGTCGGGCGGAATACTGCGGTGCCCGGTGACTCCGATGCGCTTCATACGCCCCCGCCTCCTGTGAGCTCCCCGCTCCCCCCGACATCCTCTCAAAAGCGCGCAAGAGCCCCCGCCCGGAATCCCGGACGGGGGCTCTCGCACCCCTGGTGTCGGCGTGGGTCAGTAGACGCTGACCCCGTAGGCGCTCAGCGCCTCGGTGACGGGCTGGAAGAAGGTCGTACCGCCCGATGTGCAGTCGCCGCTGCCGCCGGAGGTGAGACCCAGGGCCTTGGAGCCCGAGTAGAGCGGGCCCCCGCTGTCACCGGGCTCGGCGCAGACCGTGGTCTGGATGAGTCCCGATACGACGTCACCGCCGCCGTAGTTGACGGTGGCGTTGAGCGCGGTGACCTTGCCGCTGTGGGTACCGCTGGTGGAGCCGGTCCTGGTCACGGTCTGTCCCACGGTCGGGTTGCCGGCGCTGGTGATGTCCTGGCTGCCGACGGTGCCGTCGTGCGGCACCGCGGAGTTGGTGTACTTGACGATGCCGTAGTCGTTGCCCGGGAAGCTGGTGCCCGCTGTCGGGCCGATGCTCGTGGTGCCGGAGGAGTTGGTGTACCAGGCGGGGGAACCCTCGGTGCAGTGCCCCGCGGTGAGGAAGTAATAGGTCGAGCCACTGCGCACGTTGAAGCCGACGGAGCAGCGCCACTGCGAGGTGTAGATGGCGTCGCCGCCCTTGAGGAGCTTGTTGAAGGTGCCGGAGGTGCGCTCGACGCGCACCGCACCGGAGTTGGCCCCGGCCCGCTGTTCGATCCGGCTGATCTCCGCCGATGAGACCGAGCTGTCCGCGGTGACGACCACGGTGCCGGTCGCCTTGTCGGTGTACCAGGCGGTGCCCGCCACATCCGCGCTCTGCACCGCGTTGCTCGCGGCTGTGAGCTGCTGGGGGCTGTAGGCCTTGGCCTGGTCGGCGTGGGCGCTGGGGACGGTGAGGGCAGCCGCGACCAGCAGGCCGGACGCCACGGCGATCAGCCGGCCGCGTCTCGCGGGGCCGCTGTGGGGGGTGGTGCGCTTGATCCTCATATCAGTTCCTCCGGAAGAGAATCCGCGGGTCCTTCGGTGGGGGGACCCATGAGGCGCGGCCAAGAGGCACGACGGCGCCAGTTCCGCCGTGTCCCTGACAAACGCGCTGCCTGGAATAGAACGCGACCCGGCCGTCCGGCGCAAGAGCGCCTTCCGGCCGGGCGGCCATCGCGTCGGCCCGGGTCAGTGCGTGAGCGCCCTGCGCTCCCCCGCCGCGACCGCGACCGCAAGGGTGTTGCCCGGCGGCGGGAAGGGGCAGATGAAGTGCTCGGCGAAGGCGCAGGGCGGCAGCAGTGTGCGGTTGAGGTCCACGCTGACCGTGGAGTCGGCGGCCGGTGCGGACGGCCGCAGGAAGCGGAACCGGTAACTGCTCGTACCGCTGGTGGCGTCGGCGAAGACCGCCCACAGCGAGCCGTCCTCCTCCTCGGCCACCTGGAGGGTGTGCTCCTCGCCCGCCAGGCGGAAGACGAGTTCGCCCGAGAGGCCGAGACCGCGGTCGCGGCCGTCGGCGTTGGCGACCTGGACGGTGCGGCTCGCGCCGTACGGCCGGTAGTGGCCGGGGAGCACCCACGCCGGGTCGTACGGGGTGGCCTCGATCCCCGCGAAGGCCCGCCGGTTCGCCGAGTCCGGGTCCCAGACGCGGACCGCCCAGAGGCCCTCCCTGCGCACCACGGCCAGCCGCCGGCCGCCCTGGGCGAGGCGGGCCCGCGCGGCCGGGGCGTGGTCGGCGGTGAGCGCGGCCCGGCCGGTGAACGGCTGCCCGTCGAGCGAGAGCCCGTCGTCGGCGGTGGCCGTCAGCACCAGTTGGTCGCCGGACGCCGCCCAGTGGCCCCCGACGCCCGGGATCCGCCCGTCCGGCGCGTCGTCCAGCCAGTGGGTGCCGGTGAGGGCCAGCGGGCCGTAGGGCGCGGAGACCGCCGCCGTGCGCTCCTCGTGCCACGCCCGCCAGCTGTCCGGTCCGGCGGCCGCCGTGTCCGTGGCCGCTGCCTCCGTGATCTCCGCCTCCGTGGAGTCGGCCGCTGCGTCCACCGGGTCCGCGGGACCGGTGCCACCCGTCCTGTCCGTTCCTTCTGTCATGTGATCAACCCTTCCATACCGGCTCGGCGAGGCCGAGGTGGGAGCGGAGCGTCGTGCCTGTGTACGCGGTACGGAACACCCCGCGCTCCTGGAGCAGCGGCACGACCCGGTCCACGAAGTCGTCGAGCCCGCCCGGGGTGAGGTGCGGGACGAGGACGAACCCGTCGGCCGCGTCGGCCGCCACGAACGCGTGCAGTTCGGCGGCCACCGCATCGGGGGTGCCGATGAAGGACTGGCGCCCGGTGGTCTCGATGACCGTCTGCCGGATGGACAGCCCCTTCTCCTGCGAGAGCGCCCGCCACCTGGCGGCGACGGAGAGCGGATCGGCCACCCTGACGCGCCCCTGGACGAAGTCCGAGCCGGGTTCGGGGTCGGACTCGGGCAGCGGCCCGTCCGGGTCGTACGAGGAGAGGTCCCGGCCCCAGATCTGTTCCAGGGCGAGGATCGCGTTCTGCGGGGAGACCTGCTGCTCGCGGATGGCCGCGGCCCGCTCCGCGGCTTCGGCCGCGGTGTCGCCGAGCACATAGCTGACGCCCGGCATGATCTTCAGCTCCGACGGCTCACGTCCGTACTTCGCGAGCCGCCGTTTGGTGTCGGCGTAGAAGGCCCGGCCCGCCTCCAGGGTGCCGTGCCGGGTGAAGATCACGTCGGCCGACGAGGCCGCGAACTCCCGGCCCTCGTCCGAGTCCCCGGCCTGGATGACGACAGGATGACCCTGCGGGGAGCGCGGGACGGTGAACTCGCCCGCGATGTCGAAGTGCCGGCCCGTGTGGGCGAAGGGCCGCGGGCTGCCGTCGGGGGTCCAGGAGTCCCACAGCTCGCGCGCCGTGGCGACGAACTCGGCGGCGCGGGTGTAGCGGTCGGCCCGGTCGAGATAGCCGCCGCGCCGGAAGTTCTCCCCGGTGAAGGCGTCGGACGAGGTGACCACGTTCCAGGCGGCCCGGCCGCCGCTGAGGTGGTCGAGGGTGGCGAGCCTGCGGGCGAGTTCGTACGGCTCGTTGAAGGTGGCGTTCACGGTCGCCGCCAGACCGAGCTGTCCGGTGACCGCCGCCAGGGCGTTGAGCAGGGTGACCGACTCGGGTCTGCCGACCACGTCCAGCTCGTGGATACGCCCCTGGTACTCGCGCAGCCGCAGCCCCTCGGCGAGGAAGAAGAAGTCGAACAGGCCGCGCTCGGCCGTCCGGGCGAGATGCTCGAAGGAGGAGAAGTCGATCTGGCTCCGTGAGCGCGGATCCGTCCAGACGGTGGTGCTGTTGACGCCCGGGAAGTGCGCGGCGAGATGGATCTGCTTCCGCGGTTCCCGCGGTCCTGTCACGGCTTCCTCCCGGCGACGGCGTCCCGCGCGTGCGGCCGTTGCGGGCCGGCGGGGACCCGCCGGTCCTGCGCGTACCGGCCCGCGGGGCGGGCGAGACCCAGATGCTCGCGGAGCGTCGCACCCGGATAGAAGCGGCGCAGCAGGCCGTGGTGCTGGAGCACCGGGACCGTCCCGTCGACGATCAGCGGGAGGTCGCGCTCCACATCGGCGGGGAGCAGCTGGAAGCCGTCGGCCGCGTCCTGCGCGTACCAGTCGGCGATCAGCCGGGCCAGGCCCACCGCGTCGGCGCTGGTGTGCAGTTCGACCGGGAGCGAGACCAGGACACGCAGCTGGTCGGGGCTGCGGCCGTGGGCGGCCACCCGGTTCCTGATCTCCTCCCTGAAGGTACGGGCGGTCAGCGGATCCTCGGCGCGGACGAGTACGACATCGGCATGACGGACCGCCGCCTCACGGGCCTCGGCGCCGGTTCCGTCGACCACCGTGACGGGGTGGCCCTGCGGCGGTCTGGGCACGATGGCGGGCCCCCGGACGGAGAACGTACGGCCGGTGAAGTCGGTGTAGTGGAGCCGGTCGCGGTCGATGAACCGGCCGGTGACGGCATCGCGGATCTCCGCGTCGTCGTCCCAGCTGTCCCACAGTCTGGCCGCCACGTCGGCGACCTCGCCCGCCTCGTGCCAGAGCTCCGCGCGGGGCGCGGCCTCCCGCCGTCCGAAGAGGGCGGCCTCGGCGGCGGACGCCGACACCGTGGTGCTCCAGCCGGCCCGGCCCCGGCTGACCCAGTCCAGGGTGGCGACGGCCGACGAGACATGGAAGGGCTCGGTGTGGGTGGTGGTGACGGCCGGTACGAGACCGATCCTCCGGGTACGCGGCGCGACGCGGGCGAGCACGGCCAGCGCGTCGGGTCCCGGCCGGGCGAAGGAGTCGTCGAGGGTGACGAAGTCGAGCGTGCCGCGCTCGGCGAGCAGCGCGAGCCGGGTGTAGTACCCGGCGTCGTAACACGGCCGGCCGCCGATCTCGGCGGCGAGGTGGAGAGGGCGGGGCACTGTCATGGTCAGGTGTCCTTTCACAGGACCTTGGAGAGGAAGGCGCGGGTGCGCTCGTGCTCCGGGTGGTCGAGTACGGCGGCGGGCGGCCCCTGCTCCACGATCCGGCCGCCGTCCATGAAGACCACCGTGTCGGCGGCCTCCCGGGCGAAGCCGATCTCATGGGTGACGACGATCATCGTGGTACCGCGCGCGGCCAAGTCCGCGATCACGTCGAGGACTTCACCGACGAGTTCCGGATCGAGCGCGGACGTGGGCTCGTCGAAGAGGAGCAGGCTGGGCTCCAGGGCGAGCGCGCGGGCGATGGCCACCCGCTGCTGCTGTCCGCCGGAGAGCCTGCCCGGGTGGACGTCCGCCTTGTCGGCGAGCCCGACCCGGGCCAGCAGCTCCGCCGCTGCCGCCTCGGCCTGCTTCCTGGGCTTCCCGAGGGCGGCCACGGGGGCCTCGGTGATGTTCTCCAGGACGGTCAGGTGCGGGAAGAGGTGGAAGTTCTGGAAGACGAAACCGATCCGGGTGCGCTGCTTGAGCACCTCGCGCTCGGGCAGTTCGTAGAGGCGGTCGCCGGAGCGGCGGTAGCCGATCAGTGAACCGTCCACGCTGATCCAGCCGCGGTCCACCTTCTCCAGGTGGTTGATGGTCCGCAGCAGGGTCGACTTCCCGGAGCCCGAAGGGCCGAGGACGACGGTGACCTCACCGGTGCGGACCGTCAGGTCGATACCGCGCAGCACTTCGAGGGAGCCGAAGCTCTTGTGCACAGACCGGATCTCGACCATGGCGGGGGCCGGGCCGGGGGCCGGATCCCGCTCGGGAGCCGAGGTGTTCGCCAGGCCGGTCCTGGTCAGGCCGGTCTTGGTCAGGCTCGCTGTCATCGTGCGGTCTCCTTGAGCAGGGTGAGGGCGGCGCGCGCGGTGGCGTCGTTCTGCCGGAAGGCGGGGGCGTTCGTACGCGGTCTCGCGAAGGCGCCGGCCGAGCGGCCCGTGGTGTGCGGGCCGAGCGCGAAGCGCCGTGGATGCGGCCCCGTTCCGCGCTCCACGACCCGCCCGTCCGCCGGGTCCACGACCAGCAGCCCGGCCGTGCTCGACCGCGCCCCGTCCTCGTACAACGCGTTCAGCAGGGCGCTGCGGGTGCGCGCCGGCGAGGGCGCGGGCAGCCTCGCCTCGACCAGGGCGCGGGCCTCGACGCGCGCGCCCGGCACGCTCGCACTGCCCGCGCTGAACACCCCGCGGCTCTCGTCAGCGGTCACGGTGATCCCGGCGCCGAGGAAGCGCACCACCCCGGCCCGCGACAGGGCGAGGAGCCGGCGCAGCCGCGGCCCCGGCGGGCCCGACGCCAGATAGCTGAAGAAGCCGTGCCAGCGGGCGCCGCCCTCTCCGGTGTCGCCGAGGCGGGTCAACTGCCCGTAGACCGAGAGCAGTCCGAGGAAGACGGCCAGGTCCGGGCTGTACGCGGGGTCATGGCGGCGGGTGAGGTCGGCCTCGATATAGCCGCGCAGCCCCTCCTGGAGCGCGTCGAAGGAGTCATGGCGTACGCCGTAGAGCGGCCGGTCGAGCGCCACGGGGTCGAAGCGGTCGGCGGGGTCGGGTACGGCGTCCTCGGCCAGCGCGGCCAGCTCGGCCGCGGTGGCGGCCGCGGCGTACTTCTCCTCGAAGACCGGCCAGTCGACGGTGGTGCGCCCGGGGTGCACGGTGAAGAGGCGGTGGTAGTGGGCGTACCCGAGCTCCCGGTCGATGAGCGGGCGTACCTCACGGTCGAAGTCGACAGGGCCCGGCCCGGCGAGAAGCCCGTCCACCTGCTCCGGGCCGAAGAACCTTGGCAGCGGCGGGCGTTCACCGGTCCAGGTGTAGCCGATCTTGGAGTGGTACGGCACTCCGCGCCGCGATCCGACGTACAGGACCGGCTCCCTGCCGGAGGGCAGGTACTCCCCCCGCGCGTCGAACCGTCCGCCGCGCCCCTCGGTGAGGAGCACCATCAGGTCGACGAAGGCGAGACCGAAGCCGCGGACGACGACCGGTTCACCGGCTTCGAGTACGGACAGGTCGCAGTCGGCGGTGAAGGCGGGCGGCAGATGCACCAGTCCGTGCCGCCGGGCGAACCTGGCCAGCTCCCGCTGTTCCTCGTCGGGGTCGGCGTCGAGGTGGCCGACGGTCAGCACCACCAGGTCCGCGACGACCGGTTCGGCCTCCCCCTCCAGCCACACCTGCTGGCGGCCGTGGGCCGGGCCGCTGACCCGTACCGCGCGCGTCCGGTGCTCGCGCACCGTGGAGCCCGGCGGCAGCGCGGCCACGGCCTCCTCGTACACCCAGCGCAGATAGCCGCTCTGCGCCTGCCGGCTGGGGAAGGACTGCGGGTCGGCCCCTGACCACTCGGCGAAGTCGGGACCCGGCCGCACGGGTCCTTCCAGGGGCTGGGCGGATTCGTCGGTGAACATGGTGACGTCGCCCGCCATGGAGTTCATCCACAGCAGCGGGGACTGGTCCTGCCGCCAGATGCGCCCGCCGCCCGGCGGGTACGGGTCGATCAGGTGGATGTCGAGCGGCCTGTTCCCGTACAGCGAGGGGGCGTTGGCGGCGAGCCGCTCCAGGAAACCGGTGCCGCGCGGCCCGGCGCCGACCACCGCGACGGACGCCCTCACCGGGCACCGCGCGCGTAGTACCGCTCGACGTAGTGCTGCCCGGCACTGAGCACGGAGGTGACGAGCGCGTACCAGAGGGTGGCGACAAGGAGCAGCGGGATGACCTGGTAGGTGCGGTGGTAGACGAGCTGTACGGAGTAGAGCAGGTCCTGTACGGCGATGACGGAGACGATCGAGGTGCCCTTGAGGGTGCCGATGAGCATGTTGCCCGCGGGCGGCACGATCGACCGCATGGCCTGCGGCAGCACGATCCGCCGCAGCCTGCGCAGGCGGCCGAGCCCCAGCGACTCGGCGGCCTCGATCTGGCCCCGTCCGACGGAGAGGATGCCGCCGCGTACGACCTCGGCCGCGTAGGCCGCCTCGTGCAGGGTCAGTCCGACGATGGCGACGGTGACCGGTCCGAGCAGGTTGACGGTCCTGACGCCGAGTATCTGCGGGTAGAGCGCTCCGATGTTGAACCAGAACAGCAGCTGCACCAGGATCGGCGTCGACCTGAAGAGCCAGACGTACCCCCAGCCGACCGCGCGCAGCACCGGGTTGGCGGACAGCCGCATGACGGCGAGCAGGGTGCCGAGGGCGAAGCCGAGCACCATGACGGCCGCCGTGAGCCAGAGGGTCAGGCCGAGTCCGCGCAGTACGGCGGTGGTGGCGAAGTAGTCGCCGACGACGCCCCATTGGAAGGCGTCGTTACGGACGACGGAGGTGAGGGCGCCGGCGAGGAGCACCAGCACCACGGCGGCCGCCGCCCACTGGCCGGTACGGCGGACGGGCACGATGCGCGGCACCGGGTCGTCGTCCGCGGGTGGTGCCAGGGAGAGTGAGGGAAGGGTGTCTGACGACGCGGACATGAGAAGGCTCCGTGGATGCAGAGATCGAACACGGTGGTGCCTTCACGCGATGCGGCAGCGGGCCGAGCCCCTCAGCACGGTCCACTGCTGAAGGTACGGGGCTGGTTACATGCTCTGTCAAGGGTGTCCACACTGTGGGCGTTCCGTCTTGCGGCAGTTGACGGGGAAACGGATGCCTGTTCCACTTGGGCCATGCATCCGCAGCAGTGGCTGGTCACGCGCTCCCACATCGACTTCGGTCGTGTGTGGTCCTCTTCCTGTTGAGCTGACCCCCGCACCCTCTCGCTGCGCGCTCTTCCGCGTACCGCGTCCGCGTTCACTCCAGTGCCCTTTTCCGGGCCCCTTTCACACGGTCCCGCCGCGCATCCGCGGTGCGGCATCGCGCTGATCACTCACGCCTTCACCTGCGCAGCGTCTTTCTCCCCTCCCCTCGCTCTCCCTCGCCTCGGCTCCCCCGCTGTTCCCTTTCTGTTTCCCCCTGCCCGCTCTTCTCCTGCGGGCTGTTCTGGAGATTCCGACATCATGAGCAAGACCCGAAGAGGCGCTGCCTCCGCTCTGATCACCGCGGCCGCGCTGGCCCTGACGGCCTGTGGTTCGGGCGACCCTGCCACCACGGGCAGCGGTTCGAAGTCCGTGGCGAAGTCGGCCGCGCTCCCCACCCGGGACGTGGTCTCGGACCTACGCGCCGATCCCGCGGCCGTCGCGCTGCTCCCCGCCGGCCTGCGGAAAGGCGGCACCCTGACACTGGCGACCGCCGTCGGCGGGACCCCGCCCGGCACCAGTTATCTGCCCGACGGCAAGACCATGGCCGGCCAGGACATCGACTTCGCGGACGCCGCGGCGAGGACGCTCGGTCTGAAGCTGAAGCGCGAGGCCGCCGGTTTCGAGACGATCCTGCCCGCGCTCGACAGCGGCAAATTCGATCTGGGCGTGGGGAACTTCGGTGTGACCGACGAGCGCCGCAAGGCGATCGACTTCGTCACGTACATCAACGACGGCCAGGGCTTCGCCGTACGCGAGGACAGCAAGCTGCGGAAGGTCACCGCGCTGACCCAGCTGTGCGGCCTGAATGTGGCGACCGGCGCGGGCACCACCTTCGAGGCGACGCTCGAAGCGGCGAAGAAACAGTGCGCGGCCTCGGGCAAGAAGCCGTACAAGGTCCAGACCTACGCGGACACCGCCGCGCTCTGGGGCTCGCTCCAGCAGGGCCGCAGCGATGTGGTGATGTCGACGATCAACGGCTTGCGTTTCGCCGTCCGGCAGCAGCCGGGGCTGAGGTTCCTCAATGAGTTCCACCGCCTCGATGTGGGATTCGCCTTCAAGAAGGGGACTCCGCTGGCTCCGGCCTTCCGGGCCGCGGTGAATCAGCTGATCAAGGACGGGACGTACCGGCGCATCCTGAAGAAGTGGGGCACCGTACCGTCCGGGATCAAGGAGTCGCGCATCTCGCCGCCCGAGATCAAGTAGCGCACGGGAGCCGGTCAGCAGCCGTCGCAGGGGCAGCAGCAGTCACAGCCGTCACAACCGCAGTCGCACCCGCCACAGTCACAACCACCGCAGTCGCCGCAGTCCCCGCAGTCGCAGTCGTTGCAGCAGCCCTCGCGCTTACGCCTCGACCAGGGGCCCTCGAACTCGGATGAGCAGCAGACCTGGCAGGTGCAGCAGAGCCCGGTGGCGACGGCGCACCCCGCGAGGAAGCCCCGCGGAGGGCGGCTCTCCTGACCACGGTGCCCGTGCCGGCCGGGGTCGCCGTCCTCCGGGACGCCGGGGTCGGATCCCGGCGGCGAACCGTGGGGTCCGGGCTCCCGGTGGGCGCAGCTCCCGCCGAATACCCGGTCGACTGAGCGCCCGAGTTCATGGGCGAGCAGTACGTGGGCCAGCCGGTCGTCGGCGAATTGGGCGTCCCGCAGTGCGAGCCGTATGCCGTGCAGGGCGTCGTCGCAGAGTCTGCGGGCCTCGCCGGTGGAGGTACCGGTCGCGGTCAGCGGGTTCCAGGCACCCGACGCGGCATCAGATTCCCGGTCCTCCACGGCGTCGAGCAGATGGGCAAGGCGCCCGAAGAGCCGTCCGGCCTCGGAGAGCGGCCGGACGTTCTGCGGTCGGCCGGCGAGTACGGCGGTGTGCGCGAAGGCCGCCGCGGTGGCGGTCTCGGTCGGCTCGGTGACGGTGAGCAGGGGTGTGCCGGGCCCCGCGAGCGCCTCGATCCCGGTCTGCCGGTCGACGGCGTCGACCAGGAGTGCGGTGTCGAACCCGAGCTCGGCACCGGTCCGCGCACCGGCACGGTCCCAGCGGGTGGCGACGCGGCGGGCGGCAGCGGCGACCGGTCTGCGCGCCAGGAGCCCGTCACGGTCGGCGACATGGTCCCGCATCTTGGCCGATGCCAGCACCAGCGAGACCGCGGCGGCGAGCCGGGCGCCCTCGCCCCGTGCGACGGGTGCGGTGCGCATCCCGCGCAGCGGACAGGGGCCCGCGGTCCGCCGATGACCGGTGGGCCGCTCTGTCTGAGCCTCCGTCAACACGGAGACGATCAGGCCGTCGTAGTTGGTGGCGATCCGCGCGAACTGGCCGTGGTCGCCGCGCAGCGCCAGGCAGAGTCCGCAGAGATGGGCCGTCCACTCGGCCCGCAGCCCTGCGGAGAGCCGGTGCGCACAGGGCCTGACGATTCCGAACACGGCGCTCCCCCGAGCCTCTTCCACCGACGCCGCACGGTGTGTGCCGACGTCCCCGGCATCGTAGCGAGCGGCTCTTTCACCCGTACGACCCCACCGTCACCCATACGGCTGGAGACATCCTATTTTCATTCTGTCAGCAGTCGTACGTAGGAAGAAACCTGACGAACCGCCACAACTTCTGCACCAGTACCGTCACGAATGCCCTGCGCGCCGACTATCCACTTGGCGCGCGATCCACATCATGGACGACGATGGGGGCAGAACGCAGAGGGACCGCGGCGAAAGGAGGCGTCCATGGGATCGGTACGCAAGGCGAGTGCCTGGCTGGGGCTCGTCGAGGACAACGACGACGACCGCTACTACGACGACGATTACACGGAGGGCGCCGAGTCCCAGGCTCCGGCCGAGGCGTGGGTGACCGACCCCAGGGTCAGGGTCGCGTCCGAGGCGGCGCAGGCGCAGAGCCGCCGGATCGCGACGATCACGCCCGACAGCTTCCGGGACGCCCGCGGCATCGGCGAGATGTTCCGGGACGGTGTTCCCGTGATCGTCAACCTCACGTCGATGGAGCCCGCCGACGCCAAGCGCGTGGTGGACTTCGCCGCCGGGCTGATCTTCGGCCTGCGCGGTTCGATCGACCGCGTGGCCAACCGGGTCTTCCTGCTGACCCCGTCCGACACGAAGATCGTGAGCGGGGAGGCCGCCGGGCGGTCCACCGAGGACGGCTTCTTCAACCAGAGCTGAGCCGGAGCCGGACCGGCGGTGCTCCGGGGAACCCCCCGGAGCCCGGCCCGGCCGGCGGCCGAGCGGTCCCGGAGCCTCCGGGCCCAGCTCTGCCGGGCTCCGGATCTGACGGGTCCCGGGCCTGCGGGCCCCGACGGCCGGGCCCCAGCGGCCGGGCCCCGGGTCTACCGGAACGCGTCGAGACCGGTGAGCGCCTTGCCGAGCACCAGTTGATGCATCTCGACGGTGCCCTCATAGGTCAGCACCGACTCCAGATTGGTCGCGTGCCGCATCACCGGGTACTCCAGCGAGATCCCGTTGGCGCCGAGGATCGTGCGCGAGGTGCGGCAGATCTCGATCGCCTCCCGCACGTTGTTGAGCTTCCCGAAGCTGACCTGCTCCGGCCGGAGCCTCCCGGCGTCCATCCGCCGCCCGATGTGGTGCGCGAGCAGGATGCCCTTGTGGAGTTCGACCGCCATGTCGGCGAGCTTCGCCTGGGTGAGCTGGAAGCCGCCGATCGGCCTGCCGAACTGCTCGCGCGTCCGTGAGTAGTCGAGCGCGGCCTCGAAGCTGGCACGGGCGGCGCCCATCGCCCCCCAGACGATCCCGTACCGGGCATGGCTCAGACAGCTCAGCGGCCCCTTGAGCCCGGTGACCCCGGGCAGCACCGCGTCGGCCGGCAGCCGGACCTCGTCCAGCACCAGCTCACTGGTGACCGAGGCGCGCAGTGACCACTTGTGCCGGATCTCGGGAGCGGAGAATCCGGCCGTGTCCGTGGGGACGACGAAACCGCGGACCCCGTCGTCCGTCTGCGCCCAGACGACGGCGACGCCCGCCACCGAGCCGTTGGTGATCCACATCTTGCGCCCGGTCAGCACCCAGTCGGTGCCGCTGCGCTTCGCGTGGGTCCGCATCCCGGCCGGGTCCGAGCCGTGGTCGGGCTCGGTGAGCCCGAAGCAGCCGATGATCTCCCCCGCCGCCATGCCGGGCAGCCACCGCTGCTTCTGCTCCTCGGACCCGAAGCGGTGGATCGCGTACATCGCGAGGGATCCCTGTACGGAGACCAGCGAGCGGATCCCGGAGTCGGCCGCCTCCAGCTCCAGACAGGCCAGGCCGTACTGGACGGCGGTGGCGCCCGCGCAGCCGTACCCCTGGAGTGACATGCCGAGCGCGCCGATGGAGCCCAGCTCGCGGGCGAGCTCACGGATACCGGGCAGCTCCCCCTCCTCGTACCACTGGGCGATGTGCGGCAGTACCCGGTCGGCCGCCCAGGCGCGGACGGTGCCGCGGATCGCGAGATCGTCGTCGCCGAGCAGGTCGTCCAGGCCGATGGGGTCGGCGGGGTCGAAGGGCGGCAGCTTGGACGGTGCGGACATGGGGGTGCCTCCGGCGGCTCGCACGGACAACGGATAAAACTAGCAGCGTTAGTTACGGGGTTCCGCCGACGTTACGGCTCAGCGTCCCGCTCGTCCAGACCCGGCCGCGTCGGCGGGCACCGGGCGCTGGAGAGCGGACGGGGCCCCCTGCGGCAGGGCCTCGCGGGCCCGCCCGTCGGACGGCTGCCCGACGGCCGCCCGGCCGGTTTCCGTGCGCTCCGCCTGCGGGCCCCCGATGCGCCCGGACTCCCCGGCGAGGGCCGCGCACTCCATCTCCGGGGGCAGCCGCAGCGCGGCGAGCGCGCCGAGCAGCAGCAGACCGGCGCTGACGAGCAGGGTGATGTGCAGCCCGTGCACGAAGGCGTCCCGGGCGGCGCTGCGCAGCGCGGTCCCGGCGGGACCGCCGAGCCGGGTGGCCACCTGGTACGCCTCGCCCAGCGAGTTGGCGGCCTGGTGGCTCGCGGCCGCCGGGACCCCGTGCACCGATCTGAGCGACGGACCGTAGGCGGCGTTCATGACACTGCCGAGCAGCGCTATGCCCATACCGGCGCCCAGCTGGTACGAGGTCTCGCCGATCGCCGCCGCGCCCCCGGCCCGGTCGGCGGGGACCTCGCTGAGCATCGACTCGTACGCACCGAAGAGCGTGGCCTGAAGGCCGAAGCCGAGCAGAACGAAGGCGAAGGTCAGCAGCAGCGGATCGTCGTGGGGCCCCATGCGTACGAGGCAGAGCACGGCGGCCGCGGTCAGCACGAATCCGAAGCAGACCATCCGGCGCGGTCCGACCCGGCGCAGCACACAGGAGCCCATCGCCCCGGCGGTGATGGCGGCGAAGGTGAGCGGCAGGAGCCGCAGTCCGGTCGCCAGCGGGCTGAGGCCGAGCACCAGCTGGAGGTACTGGACGGCGATCAGCTCCAGGCCGACCAGGGCCAGCATGGCCATCACGATGCAGCCGACCGCGGTGGTGAACGTGGGCCGGGAGAACATCCGGATGTCGATGAGCGGGTGCTCGCGTCTGCGCTGCCGCCGGACGAAGAGCACGAGGAGCACGGCTCCCGCCACCAGCGGCACGAGCGTCGCGGCGCCGAGCACCCCTTCGCCGCCGCCGATCCGCTTCACCCCGAGGACCACACCGAGCACCCCGGCCGCCGCCATCAGCGCACCGAGCACGTCCCACGGACCGTCCGCGCTGCCCCGCGACTCGGGCAGCACCCAGCGGGCCAGCGGAAGCAGCACCGCCATCAGCGGGAGGTTGATCAGGAAGACCGAGCCCCACCAGAAGTGCTCCACCAGGAATCCGCCGAGCACCGGTCCGATGGCGGCGCCCACCGCGGCCACCGCGGTCCACACCCCGATCGCGACGGCGCGTTCCCTGCGGTCGGGGAAGACGGCCCGCAGCACCGAGAGGGTGGCCGGCATGATCATGGCGCCACCGACACCGAGCAGGGCCCGTGCCCCGATCAGGAGCCCGGGGGTGGGAGAAAAGGCGGCCACGGCCGAGGCCGCGCCGAAGAGGGCGTAACCGATCAGCAGAACACGCCGGCGGCCCACCCGGTCGCCGAGCGTGCCGAAGAGGATCAGCAGCGAGGCGCAGACCAGTGGATAGGCGTCGACGATCCAGAGCAGCTGGATCGCCCCCGGGCGCAGGTCCTCGGTGACGGCGGGGACCGCGACATGCAGGACGGTCGCGTCGAGGGCGACCAGCAGCAGGCTGACACAGAGGACGACGAGCACGACCCAGCGGTTGGCGCCGGCTGCGACGGCGACGCGCGGGCGCCGGCCGGTCACGGACGTCCCTGACATGCGCGTACCTCCCACAGCAGTGTCTCCCTCGCGCTCGGCGGGCGAGCGGGGGCCGGATGCCCTCCGCGGCCCGGCTTCGACGGGCGAGCGAGCCGTCAGCGTACGCGAGACCGCGCGACTCTCACGTGGCCCATCTCACCTCCCGCTCCACGGGTCCGCACCCCTGCCGCGCCAGCTCAAACGATCTTGGGAGGGCGGCGGTGCGGCAGCTTCGGCCGGGAAGAAATGCCGAGTGCATACTCGCGAAAGTATTTACCAGAAGGCCGATAACACGAGCGTAAGGGCCTTCTTGCATATAACGAGACCCGCGAACCGGTATTCGACATTGCGTTGGAATAAACAAGTCCCTGAGACAAAGTCCACATCACATCGTCATCACAAAGAGACCGGATCGGCCAGCCCTGTCACTCACCCGCTGTAACGTCGATTGAGTGCGTATCGACCGAATCTTTGCCCGTCTGGACCGGGAGCCGGAACCGCCGAAGCTAGAGATCCCGCGGATGAGCCGGCACCGGGTCGCCCTGCTCGGCTCGACGCTGGCCTTCTATCTGGCCATCGTCGTCGCCGTGCTGACCACGTCCTGGCTCGTGGAGCTGGACTGGAAGGTCATGCTCTTCCGGCCCTACCAGCAGTGGCCGCAGCTGCACGCCTTCCTCGACTACTTCGTGGTGCTCGGCCAGCGCGGGCCCACCGCGGTGATGGTCGCGGCCTGGCTCGGCTGGCGCTCCTGGCGGCAGCACACCCTGAGACCCCTGCTGACCCTCGGCGCCGCCCTGCTGCTGCTGAATGTCACGGTGGGCGCCGTCAAGCTCGGCCTCGGCCGCCTCGGGCCGCACTACGCCACCCAGATCGGTTCGGCCGAGCTCTTCGCCGGCGGCGATATATTTCCTTCGGGACACACCGCCAACGCCGTCGTGACCTGGGGAATCCTGGCGTATCTGGCCACCACCCCGCTGGCCAGGCGCTGGCTCTCGGTGGGCTCGGCCGCACTGGCCCTGGGTGTCGGAGCCACCACGGTCTACCTCGGTACGCACTGGCTGAGCGATGTCCTGCTCGGCTGGGCCGCCGGGCTGCTGGTGCTGCTGGCCCTGCCCTGGTTCGAGCCGCTGATCGGCCGCACCGAGACCGCGGTCTTCGCGGCGCGCGAGAGGTTCCGCGCCTCCCGCGGGCCCGCCGCGCCCGTGCCCGTACCGGCCGATGTCCAGCCGGTACTGCTGCCGCACGGCCACCCCCGGGCCGAGGGCCCGGACGAGGCGGGCCAGCCACTGGAGCCGGTGAGCATCGCGGGGCGCTCCAGTACCCCCCGAAGCGCCACCCACCCCACCACGCTCCAGCGGACCCACGCCCCGCGCTCGGAGCGCACCCCCGTCACACCGGCCGGCAGCCGCCGTCCCCCGCACTCCGACCGCACCCCCCGCACCGGGCAGACCCGCCCGGTGCCCGGCGGCTCCACCTGACCCCGGGGCGGTACGCACAGACTCCCCCGCAGCACGAAGGCCCCGGCCAGGGATCTCTCCCCGGCCGGGGCCTTCGTCCGCGTACCGCGGGCGCGGGTGGGTGCCCTGCCCCGGTGGAAGCGGGGATCAGCCCGGCCAGCAGCGGACGACCTTCCCCCCGTCGACCTCGAAGTTGAGCCGGCCCGACTGGAACTCCATGGTGATGACGGTGCCCGTGGGCAGCGCTCGCACGGTGGACCAGCCGCGTTCCCTGGCCAGCTGCCCGGCGCGCTCCTCATCGAGGCCCACATAGCTGTCGGGGGCGTCGTCGGGCTGTACGGGAGGGGTCGGAATGGGTGCCATGACACCCACCGTAGGCCCCCCGCCAAGACGGTGGAAGACCGGAAGGATCCCTTCCACGAACCGTCTCCGCACCACGGCGGCATCCGTGGCCTGTCACGCTTCTGTCACAGCATCAAGACACCTGTCCGGCCGCGCCCCGTCACCCGAAGGGGTGTATCACCCCTGTCGAATCGTCATTGCGCAGAAGGCCGGCAGCGGAGTAATTGACACCCGCGATATCACAGGAACCAGGCCGCACGCGAACGTCGAATTCTCCGGTGAATAGAGCCCGCGCCAAAATAACAGGAACGCGGCTGGTTCACGAATTCCCTACAGAATCCGCACCACCCGGATACCCCGCTCCTCAGCGCTTCGGAGGATCGATCCGCACACTGAGGTCGTTGTCCACCGTGTAGTACGGCGTGGCCGTGGCGGCCCGCCCCGCACCCCCCGTGCACGGTGAACCGGGGTAGACGAAAACGGACTTGCGGTCGGCGATGTCGTCGAGGATCCGGCTGATCCGCGCACCCCGCCCGCCCCGCTCCGCGTCCCCGGCAAGCAGCCAGAGGTCCCAGAACCGTGCCTCCTCCGCGCCGTCCCCGCCCCCCAGCGGCCCGTAGGGCAGCGTGCAGCTGAACTCCCCGTCGCCGCCGGCCCGCACCGGCTCCCGGTGCACCTGCCCCGGGGCGCCGCGCAGCCTCGCCTCGATCACCGCGTCCGGGCCGGGCACCACCCCGTACAGCTGTCCCCGGAGCGTGAGCGCGCCTTCCCGTACGGTGAGCTCACCGGCCTCCGCGTGCGGGGCGCGCGACCAGCAGCGGAGCGCCAGCATGCCGTCGGCCGTGCGGTACGGGACACGGGCGACCACGCGTGTGGCCGTGGGCGCCGGTGTGCGGGCGATCAGCTTCCGCAGGTCCCTGAGCCCCGGCTCGACCCGTTGCTCACCGGCCGCGCCGTCCTCCACGAAGATGTCCCAGCGGCCCTCACCGAGCATGTACGCCGCGTCCAGCACCGCGGACGGCCGGCCGTCCGGCGACTCGGTGAGCGCCAGCCTGACCCGGTCGCCTGACTTGCGCCGCTTCAGCACCAGCCCCGTCGGCCCGGCCGCCGTCACCGCGAAGCCGATGGTTCCGTCGGCGCCCGCCGTGCAGTCGACTGCGTACGGCAGCCGGTCCTCACCGGTCCCTGTCATGCGGCCCTCCTCCTTCGCACCGCACCGGATATCCGGTGCCGCAGTCCGTACGCTCCGCTCCCGGCCGTGCCACGGGCGCGCAGCAGCCCCTCGGCCAGCGGCCCGCGGGGCGGTCCGCCGCCGTGCCGGGCGGCCAGTTCGGTGAAGAGCGCCTCGTGCCGTGCCGCGACCGGCGCGGGGTCGAAGCGCGCCGCACTCTCGCGTGCGGCCTTTCCCATCGCGCCGCGCAGGGCGTCGTCCCCGATCAGTTCGAGCAGGGCGGCGGCGATGGCGTCGGTGTCTCCCACGGGGACAAGGCGCCCGTCGGCGCCGTCGCTGATGATCTCGCGGGGACCGTGCGGGCAGTCGGTGGAGACCACCGGCAGGCCCGAGCGCATCGCCTCGACGAGCGACATGCCGAAGGACTCCAGCCGCGAAGTGACCACGGCGACCGAGCCCTTGACCCACTCCGACTCGATGGGGTTGGCCGGGCCCATCAGGAACACATGGTTGTACAGGCCCAGTTCCTCGATCAGGGCCCGCAGGGCGCTCTTCTCGTTGCCGCTGGCGTCGCCGCTGCCGTAGATCCGCAGCCGCCAGTCCGGGCGGACGGACACCACCTGCCCGAAGCCCCGGATCAGCAGGTCGAACCGCTTCGTCTCGGTCAGCCGGCCCGCCGCCACGACCCACTTCGCCGTGGTGTCGGAGACTGGCAGACGCGGCTCGGGAACGCTGTTCGGGATGGCGTCGATCCGCAGACCGGGCACGGCCAGCCGGGTGCGGTAGGCGTGCGCGTCGGCCTCGGAGACCGTGGTGACGGCGTCCAGCAGGCCGTAGCGGTAACCGATCTCGCGGCGCAGCAGGGCGTTGTGGCTGTCGAGCGTGAGGTGCTCCTGGCCGACCCGGACCGGGCCGCGCCGCGCCTGGCGGGCGATCTGCACATTGAGTCCTGGCCGGGTCCCGACGATCACGTCGGCCTCCAGGGACTTCAGGTACCCGGCGATCCGTGAGTCCGTGAGCCGGCTGTACTGGCGGTGGCGGTGATCGCCCCGGGGAAAGACGGTGGCCCGCCGGGCGTGGAGCGGATCGTCCCCCGCGTACGACGGGCTGCCCTTGCGCATATCGACGAGATGGCTCATCCGTACGCCGTCGGGGGCGCCCAGGGTCGGCCGGTCGAGATGGCGGAAGACGGAGACGATCTCCACGTCGTGCTGCTCGGCCAGCGTCCCGGCCAGCGTGAAGGTGGTACGGATCGTGCCGCCGATGCCGTAGGCGTTGTGGAGCATGAAAGTAATGTGCATGTCGCCGTCGTGTCCCCCGCGTCGCCGCCGTGTGCCCGGGACCGCGGCACCCCGGCGCCCCCGGTGTCCCGGGGCTCCCCCGCGACTGCCGTGCGAAGGGACTCTACTCGGCGCCCGCCGGCCGCTCCGGCGGAGCCCCGGTCCCGGCCGGGAGCGCCAGCCGGGTGCCGACGGCGAGCCGGTCGGGGTGCGGGCCGACGGTACGGGCGTTGGTCCGGTAGAGCGCGGACCAGCCGCCCCTGACCCGGTGGTGCCTGGCGATGGAGCTGAGGGTCTCGCCGGGCCTCACGACATGGACCCGGCCCGCCGGGTCGTGGAAGCCGTACCGCCTGGAGCAGACCGGCCAGGCCCGCCAGCCCTGGGTGGCGAGGATCCGCTCCGCGACGGTGATCTGCTCCTCACGGGTGGCCAGATCGGCCCGCGGGGCGTAGGCGAGACCGCCGTTCTCGACCCAGGTCGACTGGAGGATCTGGAGCCCGCCGTAGAAGGAGTTGCCGGTGTTGGCGTCCCAGTGGCCACCGCTCTCGCACGCGGCGATACATCCCCAGGGCCGCTGGTCACCGGTGCAGGGCAGCGGCCCGGATGCGCCGGCCCGCGCGGGGACCCCTGCCGCGGGCGGCCGGGCGGCGTGCGCACCGGACGGCGCCAGGGCGATCAGCAGGGCCAGCAGGGCGGCGGGCCACACACGAGGGGTCGGCATCGGGCCACGTTAAGCAGAGCGGATCAGATGATGATCGTGCCGCGCGAAGGACCGCGGCCGCCCCACCCGGTCGGCGGACCAGGCGCCCGTCACCGAAGACAGCCCGGCGCCGCACCCCGGCACTGCCGCCCGGCACTGCCACCCCCGGCGCCCGGCCCATTTCCGTACGCCTTTACGCGTGACCCCGGAAGCCGGTCTCCCGTTGTTCTCTTGTCGGCCGGGAACTGCCCGGCGCACGAACCGAGTTCGAGGAGCCATCCGTGCCGCGCATGCTCGACGTCAGCCAGGACGTACGTGCCGAGATCGGCGACGAAGAAGCCGATCTCCTGCTCGCCGGGGAGAACGCCCCGGGCAGCTACGACTGCACCTCCTGCCGTACCCCCGGAGACTCCGAGCAGGAGCGCACCAGCACGGTGCTGTTCGTCGGCGACGAGACCGCCGTGCTCGCCTTCGCCCACGCCACCTGCATCCCCTCACAGGTCGTGAAGGTCGCCGAGACGCAGCTCCAGGGCGCCGTGCGGAGCATCACGGGCGAGGACGCCGAGCCCCGGCAGCAGGCCCCGCAGTCCCCTCCGGTCGCGGCCGCGCCGGAGCAGGCGGTGCTCGGCATCACCAGCGGTCTCGTGCTGATCCAGGGCGAACTCCACCCGGCGCTGGTCGTCGAGCCGACCGCGCCGGTCGTCCGGCCCGGCTCCACCGGCACGGGCGACGACTTCCTGCAGCTCCTCACCGAGCAGGGCTTCCTGCCCGTCGCCGATCTGGAGCAGGTGCCCCGCGCGCTGCCGGGCTGGTCCGTGCTGCTCGCCATGGGACAGCTGCACGCCATCCTCCAGCCGGGCACCGGCGGCGGCAGCCCGGTCTCCTGGTGGCAGGCGCACCAGCCGCTCCATGTCACCGACGGCTGGCGCACGGCGGCCAACAGGTCGCACACGGTGCTGGTCTTCGCGGCCCCTGCGGGCTCGATCGGACAGCAGGGCCGCGAGGACCTGCTGCGTGACGCGCTGGAGCGGGCCGCCATGCGCGGCGCGCTGGTGGCCGCCGCTCTGCCGCTGGCCGGCACCTGAGAGACCCGATGCCCTTCCCCCCGCCCTCTCCGGCCCGGGGGGTTATCGGCATGTTCGTACGGGAAAATCCGCACTTCTCGCCCGCGTCCCCGCATCCGATGGGCCCCGGGGTCGTTGGCCCCTGTGTGCACCCATACGAGCCGAGCCGCCAGCCGTACCAGACGCCGATCCCCGCGATGCGTCCGTCCCAGGACCCGGCGGGGCCCCGTTCCGCCACACCGATCTACGACGCGCTCTACTCCGAGTACCGCAGATCGTTCCGTACGCTCCCCGGCGACCGGAGCAACGAGGAGCACACCGGCTTCACGGCGTTCGGCACCGGGATGCACGGAAGCGGCACCTACCACGGCGGCAGCGGCGGACAGCGCCCGCCGGAGAACCCCGGGGGCTGGCAGCGGCAGCACAACCCGGGGCACTCCCGGCCCGCGCTGCCGCCCGGCCCGCGCCGGGGTCTCTGACGGGCGGGCCCGTGCGGGGCGGTACCGGACCGACTGCCGGACCGGTGGCACCCGCCGGTCCTGCCGCCCGTCCGGTTACTTCTTGCGGCCGCGCTTCTCGCGCACCCGGACCGAGATGTGGACCGGCGTCCCCTCGAAGCCGAACTCCTCACGGAGCCTGCGCTCGATGAAGCGCCGGTAGCCGGCCTCCAGGAAGCCGGAGGCGAAGAGGACGAAGCGCGGCGGCATCGTCCCGGCCTGCGTGCCGAAGAGGATGCGCGGCTGCTTGCCGCCGCGGACCGGGTGCGGGTGCCCGGCGACGATCTCGCCGAGGAACGCGTTGAGCCTGCCGGTCGGGACCCTGGTCTCCCAGCCCTTGATGGCCGTCTCGATCGCCGGGACCAGCTTCTCCATGTGGCGCCCGGTGCGGGCGGAGACATTGACCCGGGGTGCCCAGGCGACCTGGCCGAGCTCGGTCTCGATCTCCCGCTCCAGGTAGTAGCGGCGCTCCTCGTCGAGGGTGTCCCACTTGTTGAAGGCGAGGACCAACGCCCGGCCGGCCTCGACAGCCATGGTGACGATGCGCTGGTCCTGGACGCTGATGGACTCGGTGGCGTCGATCAGGACGACGGCGACCTCGGCCTTCTCGACGGCGGCGGCGGTGCGCAGCGACGCGTAGTAGTCCGCGCCCTCCTGGAGGTGCACCCGGCGGCGGATGCCCGCCGTGTCGATGAACTTCCAGACGATGCCGCCGAGCTCGATCAGCTCGTCCACCGGGTCGCGGGTGGTGCCCGCCAGTTCGTTGACGACGACCCGGTCCTCCTTCGCGACCTTGTTGAGCAGGGAGGACTTCCCGACGTTCGGACGGCCGATGAGCGCGATCCTGCGCGGGCCGCCCACCGTGGTCCCGAAGGTCTGCGCCGGTGCCTCGGGGAGCGCTTCGAGTACGGCGTCCAGCATGTCGCCGGTACCGCGGCCGTGCAGCGAGGAGACGGGGTGCGGCTCGCCGAGGCCGAGCGACCAGAGCGTGCTGGCGTCGGCCTCGCCGCTCTGCCCGTCGACCTTGTTGGCGCAGAGCACCACGGGCTTGCCCGCCCGGCGCAGCAGCTTCACGACGGCCTCGTCGGTGTCGGTCGCGCCGACCGTCGAGTCGACCACGAAGACCACGGCGTCGGACGCCTCGATGGCGTACTCGGCCTGGGCCGCGACCGAGGCCTCAAGGCCCAGGACGTCCTGCTCCCAACCGCCGGTGTCGACGACCTTGAAGCGGCGGCCTGCCCACTCGGCCTCGTAGGTGACGCGGTCGCGGGTGACGCCCGGCTTGTCCTGGACGACTGCCTCGCGGCGGCCGATGATGCGGTTCACCAGGGTCGACTTGCCGACATTCGGGCGGCCGACGACGGCGAGGACGGGCAGGGGGCCGTGCGAGGCCTCCTCAAGAGCGCCTTCGACGTCTTCGGCGTCGAAGCCCTCTTCCGCGGCGAGCTCCATGAACTCCGCGTACTCGGCGTCGCCGAGCGCTCCGTGGTCGTGCTGGTCGTTCATGAAGTCCGTTCCTCTGTTGCGTCATCGATGGACCGCGGTTGCGCGGTCCACTACTCAAGTCTCGCTCAGCGCCCGGTGAGGCGCCTGGCACTTTCCAGGTGGCCGGTGAGCCGCTGCTGGATCCGTACGGTGGCCTCGTCCAGCGCCTTGCGGGTACGCCGTCCGCTGCCGTCGCCCGCGTCGAAGGGCTCGCCGAACACCACGTCGACCCTGCTGCGCAGCGGCGGCAGCGCCCTGACGAGGCGTCCGGCGCGCTCGGTGCTGCCCAGCACGGCCACCGGGACGATGGGCGCCCCGGCGCGCAGCGCGAAGTACGCGAGTCCCGCGCGCAGCGAGGCGAAGTCGCCCTCGCCCCTGGTGCCCTCGGGGAAGATCCCGAGCACTCCCCCGCCCGCGAGCACCGTGAGCGCGTCCGTGACCGCCGTACGGTCGGCGGTCGTCCGGTCCACCTTCAGCTGACCGATTCCGCGCAGGAACGGGTCGAGAGGACCGGTGAACGCCTCTTTCTTGATCAGGAAGTGCACCGGCCGGGGTGCGGTTCCCATCAGCATGGGTCCGTCGATGTTGTGCGAGTGGTTCACGGCCATGATGACCGGGCCGCTCGCCGGGACCCGCCGCGCGCCCAGGACGCGGGGCCGCCACAGGCCGTACATCAGCCCGATGCCGATGCCCCGCCCGACCGCGGCACCGCGTGGCCCGGGTGGTGTCACCTGGCGGCCCGCTTCTCCTCGACGAGGGTGACGACGCACTCGATGACCTGCTGAAGGGTCAGCTCCGTGGTGTCCACCTCGACCGCGTCGTCCGCCTTGGCGAGGGGCGACGTCTTACGGCTGGAGTCGGCCGCGTCCCGCTTGACCAGGGCGTCCCTGGTGGCGGCGAGGCCGGCGGCCTGGCTGCCCTTGAGCTCGCCGCTGCGGCGGGCGGCCCGCGCCTCGGGGGAAGCGGTCAGGAAGACCTTGAGGTCCGCGTCCGGGAGGACGGTCGTCCCTATGTCGCGGCCCTCGACGACGATGCCGCCCACGGCCGAGGCCGCGATGTCCCGCTGGAGCTCCGTGATACGGGTCCGCACCTCGGGGACCGCGCTCACCGCGCTGACCTTGGCGGTGACCTCCTGGGTGCGGATGGGGCCCGAGGCGTCGGCGCCGTCGACCGTGATGGTCGGGGCGGCCGGGTCGGTGCCCGAGACGATGGAGGGCTTGGCCGACGCGTTGGCGACGGCGGCCGCGTCCTGCACGTCGACCCCGTTGCTGATCATCCACCAGGTGATCGCCCGGTACTGGGCGCCGGTGTCCAGGTAGCTCAGCCCGAGCTTGGCGGCGACCGCCTTCGACGTGCTGGACTTGCCCGTGCCGGAGGGGCCGTCGATGGCGACGATCACTGCTGCCGGGGTGTTCCGGGCGGCGGTTTCCACGGTGACGGGCACCTTCCTGCTTCACGGGCGGTATGTGCGGGACGCCGGTGCGCCCCGCACAAGGTTACTGGCTGGGGCGACCGTCCCGTTACGCCGTCCGGCGGCGGCGCCCCGCCCGGCCTCCGCGGCATGTGCGGGGGCCGCCGCGGGAGGGCGGAACCAGGCCCCCGGCCGAAGCGGACCGCACACCGCTACTGGCGCAGCGACCAGCCGTGCTCCTGGAGCGAGGCGGCGAGTGCGGGGGCCGCGCTCGGCTCCACCATCAGCTGCACCAGACCGGCCTGCTGTCCCGTCGCGTGCTCGATCCGTACGTCCTCGATGTTGACCCCGGCCCGGCCCGCGTCCGCGAAGATCCTGGCCAGCTCGCCCGGCTGGTCGCTGATGAGCACGGCCACGACCTCGTAGGCGGCCGGTGCGGCCCCGTGCTTGCCCGGCACCCGGGCCCGGCCGGCGTTCCCCCGCTTCAGTACGGACTCGATGCCCGTGACCCCGGTGTGCCGCTTCTCGTCGTCGGCCGACTGCAGGGCGCGCAGCGCCCGTACCGTCTCGTCCAGGTCGTCGGCGACGCCGGTCAGGACGTCCGCCACCGGGCCCGGGTTGGCCGAGAGGATCTCCACCCACATCCGGGGGTCGGACGCGGCGATCCTGGTGACGTCCCTGATGCCCTGGCCGCAGAGGCGTACGACCGTCTCGTCGGCCTGCTCCAGGCGGGCGGCGACCATCGAGGAGATCAGCTGCGGTGTGTGCGAGACCATGGCGACGGCCCTGTCGTGTGCCTCGGCGTCCATCACCACCGGCACCGCCCGGCAGAGCGCGACCAGTTCCAGGGCGAGGTTGAGCACCTCGGTCTCGGTGTCCCTGGTCGGGGTGAGCACCCAGGGGCGCCCCTCGAAGAGGTCGGCGGTCGCCGCCAGCGGGCCGGACCGTTCCTTGCCCGCCATCGGGTGGGTGCCGATGTACTGGGCCAGGTCGCAGCCGAGCGCCTCCAGCTCGCGGCGCGGCCCGCTCTTCACACTGGCGACGTCGAGGTAGGCGCGGGCGGCGCCGCGGCCGATCGCGTCGGCCAGGGTGGCCGCGACATGGGCGGGCGGCACGGCGACGATCGCGAGGTCGGCCCGCCCTTCGAGCGGTGCGTCGGTGCCGGCGCCGAGCGAGGCAGCGGTACGGGCCTGGGCCTCGTCGTGGTCGACGAGGTGGACCGTGACGCCCCGGGCCGCGAGGACGAGTGCCGCGGAGGTGCCGACCAGGCCGGTGCCGATGACGAGGGCGGTTCTCACTGGGCGATGTCCTTGCGCAGGGCCCCGGCGGCGCCGAGATAGACATGGGTGATCTCGGACCTGGGCAGATCGCTCTCGATGTGCGCGAGGATCCGCACGACGCGCGGCATGGCCCCGGCGATGTCCAGTTCCTGGGCGCAGATCAGCGGGACGTCCACGATGCCGAGTCCGCGCGCCGCCGCCGCGGGGAAGGCGCTGTGCAGATCGGGGGTGGCGGTGAACCAGATGCTGATGAGGTCGTCGGCGGCGAGCCCGTTGCGCTCCAGGATGGCCGTGAGGAGGGCGGCGACCTGGTCCTCCAGGTGTCCGGCCTCGTCCCGCTCCAGCTGGACCGCTCCCCTGACCGCTCGTACCGCCACGTCCCGCTCCTCGCTCCCGTGAAACCTCCGCCGCGCGTCTGCCGCACCGGCTCCGCCCAGAGTAGTCAGCCGTACGGACATCCGGCCTCCCGCGCCCGCCCTGCGAGACGGGGACGGGTGCGGGGACAGGCCGGGACCGGGGGCAGGCCCGGGGGCCGGACCGGGCGGGCCCGGACCCGGGCCCGCCGGGAAAAGCACTCGGCGGCCCGCCGGACCTCGCCTAAGGGCTGTCCCGCAATCCCTGGCGGGCGCACGACGACAGCTACGGCGCCTCGCCGCGTTGTCGGGACGCCCGAATACATCCAGTATGCGGACGCCCCTCCGCCTTGCGATGCACCGCATCTGACGCCGCGCGCTGATCCACCAGGGATTACGGACAGCCCTTAGCCTCTCGGCATGCAGCTCACCCACGCCGATCTGGTCCGCGACCACACCGTCTACTCCTGTGTGATGGGTTCACGCGCCTTCGGCCTGGCCACCGGGGACAGCGACACGGACCGCCGCGGGGTCTTCCTCGCACCGACCCCGCTGTTCTGGA
This sequence comes from Streptomyces sp. NPDC054757, assembly GCF_053612185.1. Lineage (NCBI taxonomy): Bacteria > Bacillati > Actinomycetota > Actinomycetes > Kitasatosporales > Streptomycetaceae > Streptomyces > Streptomyces sp. NPDC054757. The sequence continues at coordinate 32,167 of NZ_JBSHBW010000022.1, read as the reverse complement.
GCTTCGGTAAACCGCCGACCCATGTGGAGGGCCCGGCGGACGAGCAGTTCTCCTGGGAGCTGGAGCGCTTCTGCGAGCTGGCCCTGCGCGCCAATCCCAACATCCTGGAGTGCCTGCACTCGCCGCTCGTCGAGCACACCGACGCCACCGGCCGCGAACTCCTTTCGCTGCGTGGCGCGTTCCTCTCCCGTGAGGTCCACCGCACCTTCACCCGGTACGCGCTGGGCCAGCGGAAGAAGCTGGCCGCGGACGTACGGCAGTACGGCGCCCCGCGCTGGAAGCACGCGATGCATCTGCTGCGGCTGATGACCGGCTGCCGCGATCTGCTCCGTACCGGCGAGCTGGTGATCGGTGTCGGTGACGCCCGGGAGCCGCTGCTCGCCGTCCGGCGGGGCGAGGTGGCCTGGCCGGAGATCGAGCGGCGGATGTCCCGCCTCGCCGACGAGACCGAACAGGCCGCAGCCCGCACCCCGCTGCCGGCGGAACCGGACACCGCCCGGGTCGGGGACTTCCTCTTCCGGACCCGCCGGGACTCGGCGCTCCGGCCGGAGCGGCCCGCCACGCGGTGACCGCTCGGGTGTCCCGGCGGGAGCGGCCCTCCGCTCAGTGACCGCTCGGGTGTCCCAGCCCAGGCATCCCGGCCCAGGTGTCCGGCCCAGGTGTCCCGGCTCAGGTGTCCCAGAGCGCCCCGAGCGCCAGCAGTTCGCCCTGGTACTCGATCCGCTCCGCCCACTCCCGGGGCCAGGCGCCGGGGCCGAGGCGGGCACCCGCGAAGGCCCCCGCCAGACAGGCGATCGAGTCCGAGTCGCCCTGGGTGCAGGCCGCCCTGCGCACCGCCAGGAGCGGTTCGTCCGGGAAGAGCAGAAAGCAGAGCAGCGCGGTGGCGAGGGCTTCCTCCGCGATCCAGCCGTCCCCCGTGGCCAGGCAGGGGTCCGTCTCGGGCGAGGGTGTGCGCAGTGCCGCCACGAGCCGGTCCAGGGCGGCGAGGCAGTCGTCCCAGCCGCGCGCCATGAAGTGGGCGGGGGTCGCGTCCCCGGCGTCCTGCGCGTACGCCCAGAGGCCGCCGAGCCACCGCTCGTGGTAGCGGGTGCGGTTCTCGATGGCGTACGAGCGCAGCTGTCCGGCAAGACCGGTCGGCTCGGCCCCCTGCGCCAGCAGGAACACGGCGTGGGCGGTCAGATCGCTCGCGGCCAGCGCCGTGGGGTGGCCATGGGTGAGGGCCGACTGCAACTGGGCTGCTCCCGCCCGCTGTTCGGTGCTCAGTCCGGGTACGAGACCGAGCGGCGCGACCCGCATATTGGCTCCGCACCCCTTGGAGTGCACCTGACTGGCCTGCTGCCAGGGCCGGTCGCTGTCGAGGAGCCCGCAGGCGGTCAGGCAGGTGTTCCCGGGCGCCCGGTTGTTCTCGGGCGAGTGGTACCAGCCGACGAACTCCTGCCGGACCGCGGGCTCCATCGCCGAAGGTTCGAGCACCCCGCGGTCCATGACGGTCCGCAGGGCCCGGCCCAGCGCGAGGGTCATCTGGGTATCGTCGGTGACCAGGGCGGGGCGGGGCAGCTCCATCTCCCGCCAGGGCCCGCACGCGGCGAGGATGGACGGTACGTCGTCGAACTCGGTGGGGAAGCCCAGGGCGTCCCCGATGGCGAGTCCGGTGAGGGCTCCTGTGGCGGCCCGGCTGGTGGCGGTGGCTGTTCGGCCGGTACGGCTGACGGTGCTCATTCTGGTCGTCCTTCCGGGCGCAGCAGAGGTGGGTGCAGAGCGGTGGCGGGGCCCGCCCGGTAGAGGGCGGCCGGTTTGCCCCGGCCGCCCGTCAGCCGCGCGGCGCCCGGCACGGGTTCGACGAAACCCGGGCTGGCGAGTACCTTGCGGCGGAAGTTGGGGCGGTCGAGCACGGTGCCCCAGACCGTCTCGTACACCTGCTGGAGCTCGCCGAGGGTGAATTCCGGCGGGCAGAAGGAGGCGGCGAGGCAGCTGTACTCGATCCTGGCGCCGATCCGGCGGTGGGCGTCGGCCAGGATCCGGGTGTGGTCGAAGGCGAGCGTGCGCTCCGTGCGGGCCGGCATCCACTGGGCGTGGGCCGCGTCACCGCCGCTCCGCGGCTCCGGCAGATCCGGTACGAGCGCGGCGTACGCGACGGAGACGACCCGCATCCTGGGGTCGCGGCGGGGTTCGCTGTACGTCCGCAGCTGCTCCAGATGGAGCGCGGCGGCCGTCTCCCCGGACAGACCGGTCTCCTCGGCCAGTTCGCGCCTGGCGGCCTCGTCGGCCGACTCGTCGGGCCGGACGAATCCGCCGGGAAGCGCCCAGGCGTCCCGGTACGGCGACTCACCCCGGCGTATCAGCAGGACGTGCAGCGCCCCGTCCCTGACCGTGAAGACGGCCAGGTCGACGGCGACCGCGAACGGCGTGAAGGCGTAGGGGTCGTAGGGCTGGTGTTCCTCCATGCGCGGCCCCCTCCGGCCCTGCCGGTGCCCGGCCTCCCGGAGATCCGGTCCACCCCCGTGGGCCCGGTTCGCCGGGCGGACGCGCACCCGCCGCCCTCCCCTTCGGGGGGCTTTAATGGTCGCTCTGACTATAAAGCAGCCGGCGAGCCGGTACAAGAGAGAAGCGGGCCGGTACAAGAGAACCCGGCCCCCGCACGGAGCGGGGACCGGGTTCCGGAGGTGTCCGGTGCCGCGGTTACAGACCGACTTCCCTCATCAGCATGCCGACCTCGGTGTTGGTGAGGCGGCGCAGCCAGCCGGACTTCTGGTCGCCCAGCGCGATCGGGCCGAAGCTGACCCGTACCAGCTTCTCGACCGGGAAACCGGCCTCGGCCAGCATCCGGCGGACGATGTGCTTGCGGCCCTCGTGGAGGGTCACCTCGACCAGGTAGTTCTTGCCGGTGTTCTCGACGACGCGGAAGTGGTCGGCGCGTGCGTACCCGTCCTCCAGCTCGATCCCGTCCTTCAGGCGCTTGCCGAGATCGCGCGGCAACGGGCCCTGGATCGCGGCGAGATAGGACTTCTTCACGCCGTACCGGGGGTGGGTCAGCCGGTGGGCCAGCTCGCCGTGGTTGGTGAGCAGGATGATGCCCTCGGTCTCGGTGTCGAGACGGCCCACGTGGAACAGCCGCGTCTCGCGGTTGTTGACGTAGTCGCCCAGGTTCTGGCGGCCGTCCGGGTCCTCCATCGAGGAGACGACACCGGCCGGCTTGTTCAGCGCGAAGAACAGGTACGACTGGCTGGCGACCGTGAGTCCGTCGACCTTGATCTCGTCCTTCGGCAGGACCCGGCGGCCCTGCTCCATGACGATCTCGCCGTTGATCTCGACCCTGGCCTGGTCGATCAGCTCCTCACAGGCGCGACGCGAGCCCATACCGGCCCTGGCCAGCACCTTCTGCAGGCGCTCGCCCTCCTCCTCAGCACCGGGGAAGGTCTTGGGCGTCTTCACCTGCGGCCTGTTGTGCCGCTCCCGGTTGCGCTCCTCGATCCTGGCGTCGAGCTCGCGCGGCCGCGAGGTCTCCCGCTGGCCGTGCGGGCCGCGGCGCGGGGGCTGGCCCTGCGTGCTCTTCTTCGGGCCGCCCTTGGCACCGCCGCGCGCCGCCGCGCCCCGGCTGCCGCCGGACTTGCCGCCCGTACCGCCCGGCTTGCCACCCGTACCGCCCGGCTTGCCACCGGCGGCGGGGCGGCCCCGGCCGCCACCCGCGGGCTTGCGGCCCTGGTCGTCGGAGGAACCCGTGCCGACGTCGTAACGCCGCTCCTCGGGGCGGGGGCGGCGCGGGCGCTCCTCCTGCTTGTCGCCTCGCCCTCCGGCGCCGCCGGCCCCGCCGGACGTCCGACGGGGCGGCTTCCCGCCCGCACCACGGTTGTCCCGGCTGCCGGTTCCGCTGTTCCTGCCGTTGCTTCGCATCAAAGTTCCGTCTTGTCGTCTGCGTCGGTGTCCGGACCGTCCGGTGCATCCGGATCGAACGACGGCACACCTTCTTGTGTCTCGGCCTCGATCGCATCCGCCTCCGGGAGGAAGGACGCGAGCTCCGGGAGCTCGTCCAGGCCGCGCAGGCCCATCCGCTCCAGAAAGTAGTTCGTCGTCCTGTACAGGATCGCACCTGTTTCGGGTTCCGCGCCCGCCTCCTCCACCAGACCCCGCTGCAGGAGGGTCCGCATGACCCCGTCACAGTTGACCCCGCGGACCGCGGAGACCCGGGACCTGCTGACCGGCTGGCGGTAGGCGACCACCGCGAGGGTCTCCAGGGCGGCCTGGGTGAGCCGGGCCTGCTGCCCGTCCAGGACGAAGCTCTCGACGGCCCCCGCGTACTCGGGCCGGGTGTAGAACCGCCAGCCGCCCGCGACGAGCCGCAGGTCGAAGCCGCGCCCCTGGACGGTGTACTCGTCGGAGAGTTCACGCAGCGCGTCGGCGATCTCGCGCCGGGACCGGTCCAGGACCTTGGCCAGGTGTTCTTCGGTGGCCGGTTCGTCGACGACCATGAGCACCGCTTCGAGTTCGGGCTTGAGATCGCTCACGCCGTCTCCTCCACCACTTGATCGAATTCGTCGGTCACGACGGGCTCGGCGCCGTCGCCGCCGGTCCAGCGCACCAGCAGTTCACCGAGCGCCTCGGGCTGGTCGAGGGCGACCGCCTTCTCCCGGTAGAGCTCCAGCAGGGCGAGGAAGCGGGCGACGACGGTGAGGGTGTCGGCCGCGTCCTCGGTGAGGGTGTGGAAAGTCACCTCGCCGCAGGAGCGCAGCCGGGCCACCACGATCTCGGCCTGCTCCTGTACGGAGACCAGCGGGGCATGGATGTGGTCGACGTAGATCTGCGGTCTGGCCTTCGGCTGCATCGCCTTCACGGCGAGCTTCGCGAAGCCCACGGCGCCGATGCTGATCACGACGTCGGGGAGCAGCGCCGCGTGGTGCGGCTCCAGGCCCACGGTCCGCGGATACCGCTTGCCCTCGGCCTCGAACCGCGCGCCGAAGATGTCCGCGATCTGCTTGTACGCGCGGTACTGGAGCAGCCGGGCGAAGAGCAGGTCCCGGGCTTCGAGCAGCGCGAGGTCGGCCTCGTCCTCGATCTCGGCGGCGGGCAGCAGCCGGGCCGCCTTCAGGTCGAGGAGGGTGGCGGCGACCACCAGGAACTCGGTGGTCTGGTCCAGGTCCCACTCGGCGCCCATGGCCCGGATGTGCGCCATGAACTCATCGGTGACCTTCGACAGCGCGATCTCGGTGATGTCGAGCTTGTGCTTGGAGATCAGCTGGAGCAGGAGGTCGAAGGGCCCCTCGAAATTGGTGAGGCGCACCGTGAACCGGCCGTCGCCCGGCTCGTCGGGACCACCACCGGGCCCGGACGGACGCCCCTGCGCCACCGGCGGTTCCGGCATCCCGGAAGGTTCCGGCGCCCCGGTGGGTTCCGGCGCCCCGGTGGGCCCGGGCGCCCCGGGCTCCAGGGCCTCGGGAGCCTCCGGCACCTGGGCGGGGACCGACGCCTCGGCGGGCTCCATCACCACAGCGGGGTCCGGCCCCTCCGTGGGCTCCGGCACCTCGGCCGGGTCCAACTCCCCGGCGGGCTCCGGCACGACAGCACGGTCCAGCACCCCGGCGGGTTCCGGCGTCTCCGCGGGTTCCAACACCTCCGCGGCGTCCGGCACTTCGGGAGCCTCCCGCGCCCCGGCCCCTGGCAGGGCCGCAGGCACGGCCCCGGGCGTCCCGGCGGGCTCCGGGGCCTCCTGCCGTACGGACGGCGCCCCGGGGCCGCGCCCCAGGGCGCGGCGGCGGGTCGGAGCTGGGTCGTCGGCGGCAGACATCGCGGTCCAGGGTACGGAAGGACGGGCGCGGCGGGATCACCGCCGCGCAGCCGCTCAGCGTCCGCGCAGCCGCCGTACGAGAATGCTGGCGTCGCCGCGCGACTCCAGGTCGGCGAGGACCACGGCGACCGCCTCCCGGACGATGCGCCCGCGGTCCACGGCGAGGCCGTGTTCCCCGCGCAGCACGAGGCGCGCGTGTTCGAGGTCCATCAGCTCTTCGGCCGAGACATAGACCGTGATCTTCTCGTCGTGCCGCTCACGCCCGGTGGGCCGCCGGTTGGCGCCCCGGCCGCCGCCCCGGCGGCGCTGCTGGCCCACCGGTGCGGCGGGCGCACCCATGGGCCGCGCCTCCTGCGGTCTGCGGCCGGCGGCCGTCTCCGCGTCGGCGGTCCTGCTGCGGGACTCGGCGGTCTCCGCCGCCGCGGTGGAGTGCTCCGCCGCGGCGGACCCGGCCCGCTCGGCGGGCGGCGCGGCCGGTGTCACCGGGTCGCTCTCACCCGCGGGCCCCGGGACCCGGGCCTCGCCGTTGGCCGGCCTCCGCGGGGACGACGACTGGAGCGCTGTCCCCCCGGTCGTACGGAACAGCTCGTCGGCTCCCGGCAGACTCACTCGGCGTGACACCGGGCGAGCACCTCCCTGGCGAGCTGGCGGTAGGCGGCGGCGCCGACCGAGTTGGAGGCGTACGTCGTGATGGGCTCACCGGCGACGGTGGTCTCCGGGAAGCGCACGGTCCTGCCGATGACTGTGTGGTACACGTGATTGTCGAAGGCTTCGACCACCCGCGCGAGTACCTCACGGCTGTGCACGGTGCGGGAGTCGTACATCGTGGCCAGGATCCCGTCGAGCTCCAGGTCGGGGTTGAGGCGCTCCTGGACCTTCTCGATGGTCTCGGTCAGCAGGGCGACCCCGCGCAGCGCGAAGAACTCGCACTCCAGCGGCACGATGACCTTGTGCGCGGCCGTCAGCGCGTTCACGGTCAGCAGACCGAGCGAGGGCTGACAGTCGATCACGATGTAGTCGTAGTCCTGCATCAGCGGCTTGAGCGCGCGCTGCAGCGTGGACTCGCGGGCGACCTCGCTGACGAGCTGCACCTCGGCGGCCGACAGGTCGATGTTGCTGGGCAGCAGGTCCATGTTGGGCACCGCTGTCTTGAGCAGCACCTCGTCCGCCGCCATGCCCCGCTCCATGAGCAGGTTGTAGACGGTGAGGTCGAGCTCCATCGGGTTCACGCCGAGACCGACGGAGAGCGCGCCCTGCGGGTCGAAGTCGACCAGCAGCACCCGCCGTCCGTACTCCGCGAGGGCGGCGCCCAGGTTGATGGTCGACGTGGTCTTGCCCACGCCGCCCTTCTGGTTGCACATCGCGATGATCTTGGCGGGACCGTGGTCGGTCAGCGGTCCTGGGATCGGGAAGTACGGCAGCGGCCGTCCGGTCGGGCCGATCCGCTCGCGGCGCTGACGGGCAGCGTCCGGGGCGAGCGTGGCCGCGTACTCCGGGTCGGGCTCGTACTCGGCGTCGGGGTCGTAGAAGTGACCCTCGGGTACCTCGTTGTAGACGGCGAGATGGGTGGTCGAATCGCCACTCCGGTCGCCGGCCCTGGCGTTCACGTGTAGGCCGTCCATACTCTGGTGGGCTGTCGTCATGTGCGGGTGGGTCTGGTGGCTCGCGGAGGTGCGGACAGCGACGGAGCCGACAGCCTCGCGCCCCGCAGGGCCGTGGCCCCGAGCAGGCGTTCCTGATCGACCACCCCCGGGAGTAAATGTCGACTCATTCACAAGTCGTCTTACCTCCTTGGACGTGACCAGGAAACTTTATCGATAGGTCAGCGTGGCACCATGCCGACGATGGGCGACTCTATGGCGTGTCACCGGTCCGCAGCAACACAATCCGCCGGACCCGGCCCGATGTGTCGGCAACGGAACACCCCGGTGTCAAGGGCGTACGGGGATCACTCGGCGGGTTTCACGGGTGTACGAATCGGCTAAAGGGTTACGTTCACGGCGAGTTGAACGAGGGGCGCAAAGGGGGCAGACGCGCAACCGGCCGGACCTCGGCGAGCAAGGTCCGGCCGGTTGCGTGAGATTGACGACGCCTGTTGACGGGTCAGCCGAGCAGGGTGCCCAGTTCGGTGTGGGGAAGACCGAGGTCCTCGGCGACGGAGCGGTAAACGACCTGCCCGTCATGCGTGTTGAGGCCCAGCGCGAGCGCCGGATCCCGGCGCAGGGCGTCCTCCCAGCCCCGGTTAGCGAGCTCCACGATGTACGGGAGCGTCGCGTTGGTGAGGGCATAAGTCGACGTACTCGGCACTGCACCCGGCATATTCGCCACACAGTAGAACACCGAGTTGTGGACCTGGAACGTCGGCTCGGCGTGCGTGGTCGGTCGTGAGTCCTCGAAGCAGCCGCCCTGATCAATCGCAATGTCGACAAGTACACTTCCGGGCTTCATCTTGGCGACGAGCGCGTTGGTGACGAGCTTCGGCGCCTTGGCACCGGGGATGAGCACGGCGCCGATGACGAGGTCGGCTGCGACGACCGCCTTCTCCAGCTCGAACGCGTTGGAGACGATCGTCTGCACCTTGGTGCCGAAGATCCTGTCGGCCTCGCGGAGCTTGTTGATGTCCTTGTCCAGCAGGGTGACGTGGAAGCCCATACCGATGGCGATCTGGGTGGCGTTCCAGCCGGAGACACCGCCCCCGATGACGACCGCCTCGCCCGCCGCCGTACCGGGCACACCGCCGGGCAGCACACCGCGGCCGCCCGCCGAGCGCATCAGGTGGTACGCGCCGACCTGCGGGGCGAGCCGGCCGGCCACCTCGGACATCGGGGCGAGCAGCGGCAGCTGGCGTCCGGCCGTCTCGACCGTCTCGTACGCGATGGCGGTGGTGCCGGACTCCAGGAGGGCGTCCGTGCAGGCGCGGGAGGCGGCGAGGTGCAGATAGGTGAAGAGCGTCTGGTCCTTGCGGAGCCGGTGGTACTCCTCGGCGATCGGCTCCTTGACCTTGAGCAGCAGATCGGCGGTGGCCCACACCTCGTCGGCGGTGGGGAGGATGCGCGCCCCCGCGGCCATGTACTCCTCGTCGGTGATCGCCGAGCCGATACCGGCGCTCTGCTCGATGACGACCTGATGTCCGTGGCGCACCAGCTCGTGCACGCCTGCCGGGGTGATGGCCACCCGGAACTCGTTGTTCTTGACCTCGCGGGGGATGCCGACCAGCACGTCGATCACGGTCCTTGAATCTGGGGGGTGATGTTCTGGAGATGACGCACATATCCGGCTATGCACAGCAGAGCTGGCGGCATCCCGGATGGACGCGACGAAAACCAGTGTTAATGAAGGACTTCGTACTGTCTAGCCTTCCAAAGCAATAATCTTCAGTCGAGCAACCACGGATTTCGTAGGCAAATCCTCAATCGGCCAGCAATCTCTCAGCCGAACCGCGGTGCAGTCGCGCGGCCGCGGCGTCGCCCAGTCGCTCCAGGGTGTCGGCGAGCCGCATATGCAGCGCCGCCTGAAGCCGCACGTCATCGGCGCGCCGCGCCCACTCCACCGCCTCCGTGCAGGTGCGGAGCGACTCCTCGGGCCGGCCCGCGTACTCCTGCACCCGGGCCACCTCGCTGAGCGCCCGCGCCTGGGCGGGCAGGTCCCCGGTGCGGCGGTAGCCGGCCACCGCGGCCCGCCAGCTGCGCAGCGCGTCGGTGTAGTGCCCCGCATAGGTGTGGACGGCCCCCAGCCGTCCGTGGAGCCGGGACTCGTCCGCCAGTTCCCCGCGCGCCTGCCGCTGGGCGAGCGCCCGCCCGTACCAGTCGCAGGCCCGCTGCCAGTCCCCCAGCTCCTGGTAGGCGCCGCCGACGGATTCCGTCGCCCGGCCGGTCGCGTACGGGTCGTTCGCCCTGCGCCCCGCGTCCAGTGCGGCCCGGTAGCGGGTCAGCGCCTCCCGGGTGCGGCCGGTCCTCGCGTCGAGATCGGCGAGGTTGAGCAGCGCCGCCGCCTGTTCCCGGTGCAGCCCGCGCCGCTCGGCGACACCGAGGACCAGCTGGTGGAGTCCGTACAGCTCGGCGGCCGCCGCCTCGGCGCCGCGGTGCGCGGTCAGGGCCCGTACGAAGGCGGCGACCAGCCGCCGGGCCAGCGTGTCCAGCTCACCGTCCGCGACGGCCAGCCGTGCGCTCGCGAGCAGCGCGGGTTCCCGCAGCCGGAGCCACTCGGCGGCGGCCGGGGCGTTCGGGAAGCGCAGCGTGCGGGGCAGCCCGGCCAGCTTCCTGCGGGACGGCGAGCCGTCCGGGTCGGTCACCGCCCGGCAGGACTGGAGCAGCCGTACGGTCCGTTCGAGCAGCCGGGCCCTGGCCAGCTGGATCTCGGCGGGCCGGTCGTGGTCCTCCGTCAGCGCACGGAGCAGCGGGGCGAGACAGCCCGGCACCTCGTACTGTCCCTGCGGGCAGGCGTGCAGCAGCCCGAGCCCGGCGAAGTCCTCCAGGGTGGAGTGGGCCGCGGACACCGAGCAGCCGGCCAGCGCCGACGCCGTATGCGCGTCGGCCAGTCCCGCGGGGGCGAGGGCGAGGAGCCGCAGTATCCGGGCGGCCGGCTGCGGGAGCGAGGCGTACACGAACCGGAAGGCGCGGGCCAGCGGGCGGGCGGCCGCGGGCTCGTCGGGTCCTTCGGGCATGTTCCGCAGCTGCTGGGCGACGTCCGCGACCGACAGCTTGGGCCGGGCGGCGAGCCAGCCGCCGAGGAGCACCAGGGCCGCGGGCTGCCCGCCGCACTCCTCGGCGAGCGCCTCGGCGGTCCGCGGGTCGACGGTGATGCGGACCGCGCCTGCGAAGCGGCCCAGCAGTCCGACGGCCGATGCCGTGTCCAGACCGCCGAGCGTGCAGGGTCTGACGTCGGGGATGCCGGTCAGCGGACCGGTGGAGACGGCGACCACCAGGGAGCGCGAGACATCGGGGAGGAACGGGTCGACCTGTCCGGCGTCGGCCGCGTCGTCCAGGACGAGCAGTACCCGGCGCCTGGCCAGGGCCTCGCGCACCAGCGCGGCGAGGTCGTCGTCGGCGGCGCCGGCCGGGGCCGGGACCCCGAGCGCGCCCAGCAGCAGACGTGCGGTGTCCCCCGCGGGCACCGGGTCGCCGCCGGATGTGGTGAGCCGGGCGGTCAGCACCCCGTCCGGGTAGTCGGCGGTGAGCTGTCCGGCCAGTTCGGCGGCGAGCGCGCTGCGTCCCGATCCGGGCTTTCCCGCGATGAGCAGCACCCGGGGGCGAGCGCCCTTGCGGCCGGCCAGGGTGTCCAGGCCCGCCCGGGCGATGTCGGCCCGGAGCGCCTTCAACTCCCTCTGCCTGCCGAAGAAGTGACTGCCCGTCCGGTCTGATGCCGATGTCGTGACCCGGTCGACCGCATCCACCGCCTGATCCGTCACGGGCTCGCTCCGTCCGCCTGCACACCGGCCCGCCGGGGGCCCGGACGGGACGGTGCCGAGCGTAGTTCAGATGGCCGGACGAACCAGGCGGGGCGGGGCGGAGACCATAGGCATGTCCCTCAATCGGGTCAGCCGATCATCACACCAGCAATCGGAGGGCTCGGGGCCTCCGCGACGGGTTCTACGCCTCGAAGGGGCGGGCCGGCCAGGGGGCGTCGGCCGGGCGCAGCGCGTCCAGTCCTTCGCCGTTCAGCGCGGCGGTGAACGCCAGGATCCCCACGACCAGGCAGGTGTTGTGCAGTTCCCCGGCGAGCGCGCCCCGGACCAGCTCCGCGGGCTCGACCCGGGCGTGTTCCATGTCGGCCTCCTCCTCCGAGACCTCGAAGCGCGCGCCCTCGGCCTCGGAGACCTGACGGGCCAGGAAGATCCGTACGGCTTCGTCGCAGCCGCCGGGCGTCGGGTAGACATCGGCGAGTACCCGCCAGTCCTCGGCCTTGACGTGCGCCTCCTCGTACAGCTCGCGCTGCGCGGCGTGCAGCGGGTTCTCGCCGGGGATGTCGAGCAGCCCCGCCGGGATCTCCCAGAGCTTCTGGCGTACGGGGTGGCGGTACTGGCGCAGGACGATGACCTTGCCTTCGTCGTCCAGGGCGAGGACGGCCACCGAGCCGGGGTGGACCTGGTAGTCGCGGTGTACGACCGTGCCGTCGGGCATCACCACGTCGTCGGTGCGGACGCTGGTCTTGTTCCCGGTGAAGGGGGTGGTGGTCGCCGTGACCTGCCACTCCTCGGCGGTGTCCCTGATGGCCATGGAAGCGTCCTCTCAAAAGCGGAAACCGGGGCGGGGGTCATGAGATCCCCGCCCCGGCCAACGGTAACGCCCGGGTGTGACGCCCGTGTCCGCGTACCGCCCGGCGGCTACTTGCCCGTCTTGCGCGCCACGGCGGCCTTGACCAGGCCCGCGAAGAGCGGGTGCGGCCGGGTGGGGCGGGAGCGCAGTTCCGGGTGGGCCTGGGTGGCGACCAGGTAGGGGTGCACCTCGCGCGGGTACTCGACGTACTCGACGAGCTTGTTGTCCGGGGAGGTGCCCGAGAAGACCAGGCCCGCCTTGGTCTCCAGCTCGGCGCGGTAGGTGTTGTTGACCTCGTAGCGGTGGCGGTGGCGCTCCTCGACGTAGGGCTGGTCCTCGTACGCCTCACGGACGAGCGAGCCCTCGGCGAGCTTCGCCGGGTAGAGGCCGAGCCGCATGGTGCCGCCCAGGTCGCCCGCGCCCTCGACGTAGGCCAGCTGCTCCTCCATCGTGGAGATCACCGGGTGGCCGGTGACCGCGTCGAACTCGGTGGAGTTGGCGTCGGGGATGTCCGCGATGTTCCGCGCCGCTTCGATGACGATGCACTGCAGACCCAGACAGAGACCGAGCAACGGGATCCGGTTCTCACGGGCGTACTGGATCGCGCCGACCTTTCCGTCCACACCGCGCTCACCGAAGCCGCCCGGGATACAGATCGCGTCGACGTCACCGAGCTGCTTCTTCGCGGCGGCCTGGGTCCGGCAGTCGTCGGACGTGACCCACTTGACCTTCACCCGGGCCCGGTTGGCGAAGCCGCCCGCCCGGATGGCCTCGGTGACCGAGAGATAGGCGTCGGGCAGGTCGATGTACTTGCCGACCAGAGCCACGGTGACCTCGTGGTCGGGGTTGTGGACACGGTCCAGCAGGTCGTCCCAGACGGTCCAGTCGACATCGCGGAACGGCAGGTCGAGCTTGCGCACGACATAGGCGTCCAGGCCCTCGGTGTGCAGCACCTTCGGGATGTCGTAGATCGACTTGGCGTCGACACAGGCGACCACGGCGTCCTCGTCGACATCGCACATCAACGAGATCTTGCGCTTGATCGCGGTCGGCACCTCACGGTCGGCCCGCAGCACGATCGCGTCCGGCTGGATACCGATGTTGCGCAGGGCCGCGACGGAGTGCTGGGTGGGCTTGGTCTTCAGCTCGCCCGACGGGCCGATGTAGGGCAGCAGCGAGATGTGCACCACGAACACGTTGTCCCGGCCCACCTCATGGCGGACCTGGCGGACGGTCTCCAGGAACGGCAGCGACTCGATGTCGCCCACCGTTCCCCCGACCTCGGTGATGACGACGTCGACGTCCTCCGTGGCCATCCGGCGGATACGGTGCTTGATCTCGTTGGTGATGTGCGGGATGACCTGCACGGTGTCACCGAGGTACTCGCCGCGCCGCTCCTTGGCGATGACCGTGGAGTAGACCTGACCGGTGGTGACGTTCGCGGAACCGTCGAGATCCACGTCGAGGAAACGCTCATAGTGGCCGATGTCCAGGTCCGTCTCAGCGCCGTCGTTGGTGACGAACACCTCGCCGTGCTGGAACGGGTTCATCGTGCCCGGGTCGACGTTCAGGTACGGGTCGAGCTTCTGCATCGTGACGCGCAGGCCGCGGGCCTTGAGGAGCGCACCGAGACTGGAGGCGGTCAGCCCCTTGCCGAGCGAGGATGCGACACCCCCGGTGACGAAGATGTGCTTGGTCGTCGCGGATGCTGAGTTGCGGGCCTGCATGGCCAAGAGGGGGCTCCCGTGGTCGCGATCTGGAGTGCGTGCCGACACGGGGCCCGGAGACTTCCGGGGGTGCCGTCGCTGCGGTTCGGGGCGTGATGACCACCGGTCCACGGGCCACCAGGGTATCAGCGACCGCGAGAGGCTGCTTCCGGCCACGCACCGCGCCGACTCCGCCACGCACAGCTCAGGCTTCACGGGAAGGTCATCATCCGGTCACCCAACACTCACCCGTTCAGCGCAGTCGCGTTGCCGGGCGGGTCATGCGGATCACCTGGGTGCGTCGTATCCTGCTCGGACACTCGCTGCCGAGGCGGCCGGAAACGGCACCACCCCCGCCCGTTCTCCGGAACGAGCGCCCGCCAGCGCTTATTCAAAAAGCCCCTGACTGCAACACAAGCGCCCCGAGGGGCGACGTGGCCGTTCGACTGGAGATTGCACGTGGCCGGGCGCATCGAGGATTACGCACTCATCGGAGACATGCAGACCGCCGCCCTGGTCTGCCGGGACGGGACGGCCGACTGGCTGTGCCTTCCCCGCTTCGACTCGCACGCCGTCTTTGCCGGACTGCTGGGAACCGAGGAGAACGGTTTCTGGCGGCTCGGCCCCGCACATGCCGCTTCGGCATGCCCGCCGGCCGCCGACCGGCGCCGCTACCGCGGGGATTCACTGATCCTCGAATCGGAGTGGGACACGCCGCGCGGCACCGTCCGTGTGACGGATTTCATGCCGCCCCGTGACGGCGCACCCCAGCTGATCCGGATCGTGGAAGGGGTGAGCGGGCGCGTCCCGATGCGCTCCACCCTCCGCATGCGGTTCAGCTACGGGCGGGTGACGCCCTGGGTCCACAAGGTGGACGGGCGGACCGTCGCCGTCGCCGGGCCCGACTCGGTCTGGCTGGACACCTCGGCCGAGACCTACGGCGAGGACCTGACGACGTACTCCGACTTCACCGTCGGACCGGGCGACAGAGTCGCCTTCACCATCAGCTGGGAGCCGTCGCACAAGGCCCCGCCCGCGCTGCCCGAGCCGGAGAACTCGCTGGAGGCGACCGAGGACTTCTGGCGCGACTGGGTCGACCAGTGCACGTACCACGGCCCCTACCGCGAGGCCGTGGTCCGCTCGCTGATCACCCTCAAGGCGCTCACCTACGCGCCGACCGGCGGCATCGTCGCCGCCCCGACAACCTCACTGCCCGAGGACATCGGCGGCTCGCGGAACTGGGACTACCGCTACACCTGGCTCCGCGACGCGGCCATCACGCTCTCGTCGCTGCTGCGCACCGGCTACCGCGAGGAGGCCCGAGCCTGGCGCGAGTGGCTGCTGCGGGCGGTCGCGGGCGACCCGGAGAACCTGCAGATCATGTACGGGATCGCCGGCGAGCGCGAGCTCGGTGAGGCGGAGCTGGACTGGCTGCCGGGGTACGAGAACTCGGGCCCCGTCCGGGTGGGCAACGGCGCGGCCGGACAGCTCCAGCTGGATGTGTACGGCGAGGTCACCGAGGCCCTGCACCTCGCGCATATGACCGGTCTGGCCCGCAGCGACTACGCGTCGCTGCTCCAGATCAAGCTGATCCGGTACCTGGAGGACCACTGGGACCAGCCGGACGAGGGCATCTGGGAGGTGCGCGGACCGCGCCGCCACTTCGTGCACTCCAAGGTGATGGCCTGGGTCGCTGTCGACCGGACCATCAAGCTGATCGAGTCCGGGGACGCCGAGGGACCCGTCGAGCGCTGGCGCGAGCTGCGCGACGACATCCACCGCGATGTCTGCGAGCGGGGTTACGACCCGGAGCGCAACACGTTCACGCAGTCGTACGGCTCGAAGGAACTGGACGCCTCCCTGCTGCTCATCCCGCAGATGGGGTTCCTGCCGCCGGACGACAAGCGGGTCATCGGCACCGTCGAGGCCATCCAGCGCGAGCTGTCCACGCCGGACGGCTTCGTCCTGCGCTATCCGACGACGGGCGGCTCGGCGGGCGTCGACGGCCTGGAGGGCGACGAGGGCGCCTTCCTCGCCTGCTCGTTCTGGCTCGCCGACGACCTGGCGATGATCGGGCGGGTGGACGAGGCGCGCAAGCTCTTCGAGAAGCTGCTCGGGCTCCGCAACGACCTCGGGCTGCTCGCCGAGGAGTGGGACCCGCGGCTCCAGCGGCAGGTGGGCAACTTCCCGCAGGCCTTCAGCCATGTGCCGCTGATCGACACTGCGCTGCGGCTCACGGCCTCGGGGGCGTACGGAGGGTGACCTGCGGCCGGGGGCCCACGGAGGGTGACCTGCGGCCGGACGGCTTCCGGTAGCGTCCGGCCCATGGAGAACCAGGGCGGGATCACGGTGCAGCGGGCGCTTGAGCTGCCGGGACTGCGCGGTGGGCTGCCCGAGGTCGTCGCGGGCGCCGACCGGCTCACCCGTACCGTCCGGTGGGTGCACGCGGGCGAGGTGCCGAACATCGCCTCGCTGCTCAAGGGCGGCGAGCTGCTGCTCACCACGGGGCTGGGGCTCGGTACCCGCCCCGCCGAGCAGCGGGCGTTCGTACGCCGCCTCGCCGACCGCGGTATCGCCGCCCTGGTGGTGGAGCTCGGGCCGCGTTTCTCGCGGCTGCCTTCGACGCTCGTGGAGACCGCGCGGGCGGCGGGGCTGCCGCTGGTCCAGCTGCACCGCGAGGTGCCCTTCGTCTCGGTGACGGAGGAGGTGCACACCGAGATCGTCAACGGTCACTACGCCCTGGTGCAGCGCGCCGACGAGGTGCACCGGCGGTGCACCGAGGCGCTGCTCGGCGGCGGCGGAGTGCCTCAAGTCCTGGCGATCCTGGCCGAGTTCACCGCCAACCCGGTCTTCCTCGAAACCCCGGACGGACAGCTGCTGTACGCGGCGGGCGAGGGCGAGCCGCTTCAGGTGTGGGAGGGGCTGCGGGGCCATCGCCCGGCGGGCGCGGTCCTGGTCGATGTGGCGGGCGGCGGCTCGGGCAGCGGTTCGGTGCGGGCCAGGCTGGCCCTGCTGCCGGTGTCGGCGCCGCTGGCCCAGGTGCACCGGATGGCCGCCGAGCGGACCGCCGGGATCCTCGCCGTCGTGCTGATGCAGGCCCGCCAGGAGGAGGAGCTGGCCGCACGCGGACGCGGTGACTTCCTGACCGATCTGGCCGAGGGGCGGGTCTCCGCTCATGACGCGCCCGCGCAGGCCCGGGTCCTCGGTTTCCGGCCGGGTGAGGGCCCGCTGCTGCCCGTGGTGATGCGGCTGGCGGCCGAGCTGTCGCCGTCGGGGAACTGGGCGGTGCTGGCCCGCGCGGTCCTGGAGGAGCTGGGTTCGGTCGGGGCGCCGGTGCTGCTCGGCGTACGCCCGGTGGAGGGCCGGGTCCCGCTGCTGCTGGCTCTGCGTACGGAGTCGGAGCGCTCCGCCGTGGCCGACCGGGTCGCGGTCGCGCTGCGGGCCGGTGTGGCGCGCGCGGGTCTGGAGCGGGCCGGCGCGCATCCGCCGGTCGTCGTGGTGGGGGTGGCGGGCGGCTGGGCGGCGGCGTCGGCCGGACTGCGGCACGCCGCCGAGACGGCGACGGCCGCACAGGGGCTGCCCGACCGCCCCTGGTACGACGCGCGGCGCCTGGACATCGACCTGCTGCTGTGGCGGCTGCGCGACCAGCCTGACCTCGCGGCCTTCGTGGACCGGGCGATCGGGCCGCTGCGCGAGCACGACCGGACCTCGCGGCCCGCACTGCTGCCGACGCTCCAGACCTATCTGGCGCACGCGGGCCGCAAGGCCGAGACGGCCCGCGAGCTGCATCTCAACCGCCAGACGCTCTACAACCGGCTGGCGCGGATCGCCGAACTGCTCGGTACGGACCTGGACGACCCGCAGACGGTGCTCGCCCTGAGCCTGGCCCTGCGGGCCCGCCGGCACACCCCCTGAGCCGGCATCCCGCCCCGCCCCAGCCCCCGCCACCGGGCTGCGGGTGACAGACGGTCAGCGCCCGTCGGCGGTCCCGCTCAACTCGCCGTGGATTGGTTCAGATCGCCGTGGACTCGGTCAACTCGCCATGGATTCGGTCAACTCGTCGTAGACACTGAGCACATGGGCCACCGTCTCGTCCTCGGTCGGCCAGCTCGCGGCCTGAGCGAGGCCCGCGGCGGCGAGCCGCTCCCGGTGTCCGGGGTCGCCGAGCAGGGCGGTCACCCGCGCGGCCAGCGCCTGCGGGTCCCCGTACGGGACGAGTTCGGCCGCGTCACCCACCAGCTCGGGCACCCCGCCGACCGCCGTGGCGACCAGGGGCACCCCCAGTCGCAGCGCCTCCTGCGCCAGCAGCGACCGTGCCTCCCAACGGCTGGAGAGCACCGCCACATCGGCGGCGGCGAGCAGCTCCGTCACGTCCTCGCGGCTGCCCATGAGCCGGACCGCGAGCCCGTCGGCCGCGATCCGGCTCTGCAGCGCGGCACGCTCCGCGCCCTCGCCCGCGATCACCAGCAGCGGTACCGGGTCGAGGTGCTGCCAGAGCCGCGCCGCGTCGAGCAGCGTCCCGTAACCGTGGTGCGCGACGAGGCTTCCCACCGCCATCACCAACGGCCGGTCCACCGCACCCAGTTCCGCCCGCGCCTTGCTCTCGGGGCCGGTCGCCGCCGTTCGGGGCGCGGGGGCAGCGACCGGCGCGAGCCGCGCGTCGCGCGCCCCCCGGCTGCGCGCCCTGTCGACCAGTTCGGACGACGTACCGAGCACAACTGCCGCCGCCCTGGCGGCCCTTCGCTCCATCAGCCGCAGCAACCGCGCCCGTGCCCCTTCGGCGTGCGGGCGGGTGTGCCAGGTGACGACGAGCGGCCTGCGCACTCCGCTGAGCGCGAGTGAGCTCCGTACGGCGGCGTTCAGACCGTGCGCGTGGACGATGTCGGCCCGCAGACAGGCGGCGCGCAGCGCTGCGACGGCCGCCGGATCACTGCGCCGGGGTACGGGCACGAAGTGCGCGCCTGCCTCGCCGAAGCCGTACGTCCCCTCAAGCTCGACGGGGGCGCACACCGTGACGTGCACGCCCCGTTCGACCAGGCCCCCGGTGAGCGACCGGACATGTGCGCTGCTGCCGGCGCTGCCGCCGCCCAGCACCTGTACGGCGCGGAGAGGTGAACGGCCGTACGGCGGGACCTGGGTGCTGCTCACTGACCGGAGCTCCTGAGTCGGCGTCGGACGGATGTGTGCGCCCCAGGATGCCAGCCCGCGCGCGGGTTCCGGCACTCCCCGGGGGCCTGGCCCCGGTACGGGCACGTCAACGCGCGGGCGCTGTCACTCGCATGGGTGAGATGCGGCTCAACAGGCTGCCGCGCGGCTCACCTTGTCACCGTACGCGGCGGCGGCGACCACCGCCGCCGCGTGTGCGGCGAGCCCGGCCCGGCCGTTGCCCGCGACGATCGCCACACCGAGCGCGGCACCGAGCGCATGCGCCCCCGCGTCGCCCAGCATGGTCTGTTCGGCCAGATCGTCGATGACGACCGCGGCGGCGGCCCCGAGCGGTGCGGCGGCGAGCGCCGCCGCCGGGCCGCGCCGCAGCAGACCCGGCGCCGTGAGACCGAGGACCGCGACGGCGGCCCGTCCCGGGCGCACGTCCACCAGATTGACGAGGTGGGCGCTGCCCGCGACGACGACACCGGCCAGCACCCGGTCGGCCGGGCGGTCCCTGAGGAGCGCGCCCGCGGCCAGACCCGCCGCGCCGATCCCCAGGAGCTTCACGGCGCCGCTGGTGATCTCGCCGTGGCGCAGCGCCCCGAGATGGGCTCGGAACCCACGGCGCGGATCGCCCGCACCCGCGGTGTCGTCGTACGCCCCGCAGGCCCCGGCGGCGAGCACGGCCAGAGCCGCCGCACCGCGCGCCCGGGGCGGAAGGGTGCAGGCGAGCGCGCCGAGCGCCGCCCCGACCGTGGTGGCGGGGCCCGCGCAGAGATCGACCGTGCGCCCGGCGTAGTTGGTGCGCTCCCAGCGCGCCGCGCCGCCCGGGAACCGGCGGCGCAGCCCCGTCGCCGCGGCGCGGGTCGCGCCGAACGAGACGAGAAGTGCGGTGGTGCGGGCGCCGTGTCTGGTCATGCGCCCACCCTAGGCGGCCCCTCCGCCGCACCCAGGGACGGGGCGGCGGGACCGGGGATCCCGGTCCCGCCGCTTCGTTCAGCCGTCCGTCCGTTCAGCCGTCCACCCGTTCAGCCGTCCGCCCGCGCCGTGGCCAGCAGCTCCTCGGCGTGGGCCCGTGCCGTCTGCGAGTCCTCCTGGCCCGCGAGCATCCGCGACAGCTCCCGTACCCGGTCCTCGCCCTCCAGGACGGTGACACCGCTGCTGGTGACCGAGCCGTCGTGGGTCTTCTCGACGAGCAGCTGCCGGTCGGCGAAGGCCGCCACCTGCGGCAGATGCGTCACGACCACCACCTGCGCGGACCTCGCGAGCCTGGCGAGCCGCCGGCCCACCTCCACCGCGGCCTTGCCGCCGACCCCGGCGTCGACCTCGTCGAAGAGATACGTCGGTACGGGATCGGACCCCGCGAAGACCACCTCGACCGCGAGCATCACCCGGGACAGCTCACCGCCGGACGCCCCCTTGGAGATGGGGCGGGCTGCCGTACCGGGGTGCGGGGCCAGCAGCAGTTCCACCTCGTCGGCCCCGAGCGGACCGAAGGCGACCGTACGCCCGCCGACCTCCACTCCTTCGGGGTCGTCGGTCTGCCGGATGTCGATCGTCACCCGGGCGTGCGGCATGGCGAGCGAGGCGAGTTCGGCGGTGACGGCGTCCGCGAACCGTTCGGCCGCCTCGGTGCGCGCGTCGGTGAGCGCCTGCGCGAGACCGGACAGCTCGGAGCGCAGCGCCTCGTGCTCCGCCGTCAGTTCACCGATCCGGTCGTCGTCGCCCTCCAGCTCGGTGAGGCGCGCCGCGCCCTCATCGGCCCACGCCAGGACGGCCGCGATGTCCTCACCGTATTTGCGGGTCAGCTGGGTCAGCGCCGCCCGCCGTTCCTCGACGGCCGCCAGCCGCAGCGGATCGGCGTCGAGGTCGTCCGCGTAACCGGCCAGCTCCCCCGAGACGTCGGCGAGCAGAATGCCGATCTCGCCGATCCGTTCGGCGAGCCCGGCCAGCGCCGGGTCATGGGCGCGTACCGCGTCGAGCGCCCGCCCCGACCCGGCGACCAGGGTCGTCGCGTCGATGCCCTCGGGGTCCTCCGGGTTGCCGACCAGCGCGGTGTGCGCGGCGGACGCGGCGGACGCGAGCGCTTCGGCGTGCCCGAGCCGCTCGGCCTCCGCGGCGAGTTCGGTGTCCTCACCGGGCAGCGGCTCGACCGCGGCGATCTCGTCGAGACCGAAGCGGAGCAGATCGGCCTCCTGGGCCCGTTCCCGTGCCCGGGTGGTCAGCTCCGCCAGCTCGGCGGCGACCGCTCGCAGCCGCGTGTAGGCAGCCGCGTACTTGGTGTGCGGGACCGCCACCGCATCCCCGGCGTACCGGTCGAGCGCCTGGCGCTGTCTGGCCGGGCGCAGCAGCCCCTGCTGGTCGGTCTGTCCGTGTACGGCGACCAGTTCGTCGGCGAGCTCGGCGAGCAGCCCGACCGGTACGGAACGCCCGCCGATGTGCGCCCGCGAGCGCCCTTCGGCCGAGACCGTACGGCTGATGAGCAGCGCGCCCTCGTCGAGTTCGGCGCCCGCGTCCTCGGCCCGTACCGCGGCGGGTGCGCCGTCGGGCAGCGCGATCCGCCCTTCCACCACCGCCGACTTGGCGCCGAGCCGTACCAGGGCGGCGTCGGCGCGCCCGCCGAGCAGCAGCCCCAGGCTGGTCACGACCATGGTCTTGCCCGCGCCGGTCTCACCCGTCACCGCGGTGAAGCCGGGTGAAAGCTCCACCACAGCGTCGTCGATGACTCCGAGCGACCGTATCCGCATCTCCTCCAACACGCACATGACCATACGAGGTTTCCCGGGTCCCGTGCGACGTGGCCCGGCCGCAGGGCCCGCCGGCCGGGCCGCACCGGGTACCCGGCGGGGGTCCGGTAGGGCTCAGTGCGGAGCGCCCCGCCAGCCCGCAACGGGCAGTGCGAACTTGGCCACCAGCCGGTCGGTGAAGGAGGCGTGGTGCAGCCGCGCCAGCCGTACGGGAACGGCTCCCCTGCGCACCTCGACGCGTGCCCCGGCGGGCAGTCCCACCGAGCGGCGCCCGTCGCACCACAGGACGCCCTGCGGGGTGTGCGGCTGGACCTCGACGGCGAGGACGGACGAGGGCGAGGTCACCAGCGGCTTGGCGAACAGGGCGTGCGCGCCGATGGGCACCATCAGCAGCGCCTCCACCTCCGGCCAGATCACCGGTCCCCCGGCCGAGAAGGCGTACGCGGTGGAACCGGTCGGGGTGGCGCAGACGACGCCGTCGCAGCCGAAGCCGGTGACGGGGCGGCCGTCGATCTCCAGGACGACCTCCAGCATCCGCTCGGGCTCGGTCTTCTGCACGGCCGCCTCGTTGAGCGCCCAGTCCCGGTGCACGATGTCCCCGTTGTTGTGCACGAGGACGTCGACGGTCATCCGCTCCTCGACCTCGTACGAACGTGAGACCACCCGGTTGACGACCTTGTCCAGGTCGTCGCGCTCGGCCTCGGCGAGGAAGCCGACCCGGCCGAGGTTGACGCCGAGCATCGGCACCCCGGAGGCGCGGGCGAACTCGGCGCCGCGCAGCAGCGTTCCGTCGCCGCCGAGGACGATCAGCAGCTCGCAGCCGTCCAGGCAGGAGGGGGTGGCCTCGTCGGCGAGTTCGACCGATGGCGGCACCGGCAGGTCGGCCGCCTCCGCCGCCAGGACCCGCACCCGCAGGCCGTTCTTCAGCAGCCCCTCCACCACGCGCTCGGCGCTGCGGACGGCGGCGGGCCGCCCGGTGTGCGCCAGCAGGAAGACCGTACGGTCCCCGGGGGGCGCCGCCGCCGGTTCCGCAGGCGCTTCCACCGCGGGTCCCGCCGCCACGGCAGGTGCCGCTCCCCGCGCTGCCCGGCCCGCTGCCGGTGCTGATGCTGACTCCGTCACTGCGGCCCCTCCGCCACTGCACGCTCCACATCCGCCGGATCGAGCGCGGGCGCGTCCGCCCGCAGCCACAGAAAGTACTCGACGTTCCCCGAGGGCCCCGGCAGCGGGCTCGCGGTGACACCCCGCACGCCGAGTCCGAGCCCGGCCGCCTGCCCGGCCACTGTCCGCACGGTCTCCGCCCGCAGCCCGGGACTGCGGACCACGCCTCCGCTGCCCAGCCGGTCCTTGCCGATCTCGAACTGCGGTTTCACCATCAGCACCAGGTCGGCGTCCGGGCCCGCGCACCCCACGAGAGCGGGCAGCACCAGCCCCAGCGCGATGAACGAGAGGTCGCCCACGACCAGGTCCACGGGGGTTCCGCCGATGGCGTCGAGCGTCAACTCGCGTACGTTCGTACGGTCCTTGACGGTGACCCGGTCGTCGCTCTGCAACGACCAGGCGAGCTGCCCGTACCCCACGTCCACCGCGACGACCTGTGCGGCGCCCGCCCGCAGCAGGACATCGGTGAAGCCGCCGGTCGACGCGCCCGCGTCGAGCGCCCGGCGCCCCGCGACCCGCAGGCCGAGCGGGGTGAAGGCCGCGAAGGCGCCGGCGAGTTTGTGACCGCCCCGCGAGACGTAGTCGGGGTCGGTGTCGTCCTTGCGCACGACGACCGCCGCGCTGGTCTCGACCTGGGTGGCCGCCTTGGTCGCGGTGGTGCCCGCGACGGTCACCCGCCCCGCGGCGATCAGCTGGCTCGCGTGCTCCCGTGAGCGGGCGAGACTCCGGCGGACCAGCTCGGCGTCGAGACGTCGGCGTGCCACTCCTGCCACGTTCGGTTCAGCTCCTGCTGTTGTGAGGGACGGTCTGAGGGAGGGGGCCACGGGCCGGGACCGGCGGTCCGGGCGGTGCGTCCAGCGCGTCCAGCGCCCGGCGCAGCCCCTGATGTACATCTTCGTACACCTCGACATGTCCGTCGGCGTCGAGGTGGTCGGCGTCGGCCAGCCGGTCGAGCACCCGGTCCACCCCGGCGTCCCCGGTGGGTGTGCGGACCACACCCAGCGGCGCCGGGGCGTCTTCCGTACGGTCCTGGCCGTCCTGGCTCCCGGCCTGCGCCCCGGAGGGCTCCGGCATCGCGTCACTCATGCCCAGACGCTACCCCGAAGCGCTGCGGTACGGTCGGTCACGATGGCGACGACAGAAGAGTGCCGCAGCGCCCTCGACAGGCTCTCGGACAACATGACAGAGGCGAACAGCCAGGTACGCGGCGCGGCAGCGCTGGACCGCTCGCTGAGCTGCCACATCACCGATCTCGACGTCACCTTCACCGGGCGTCTGGTGGACGGCCGGATCCAGGTGCTCGACACCCTTGAAGGACCGCCGCGTGGCAAGGCGGAGATCCGGCTCGCGATGAAGGGCGACGATCTGGTGGCCCTGGTCGGGGGCGAGCTGAACTTCGCCAAGGCCTGGGGTTCGGGCCGGGTACGGCTCGAAGCGGGCTTCCGCGATCTGCTGCGCCTCAGGACGCTGCTCTAGCCGCAGCGACCGGGGCTCTGCTGCGGGCGCGCCTCAGGACACTGCCGCGGGCACGCCCCAGGGCACCGCTCCAGCCACGTCTCAGGGCCCCAGCCGTGCCCGGGGACGCCGCTCCAGCTACGGCTCGGGACACTGCCCCGGCCGTGCCTCAGGACGCGGCAGCAGCCGTGGTGGGCGCCACCACGGCCGCGGTCCGCGCCCGGCGCCCGGCGGGCACCACCAGCGGTGTTCCCGTCTCGGGGTCGTCGATGATCTGGCAGCGCAACCCGAACACCTTCTCCACGAGCGCGGCGGTGACGACATCGCCCGGCGCCCCTTCGGCGACGATCTCGCCGTCCCGCATGGCGATGAGATGGGTCGCGTAGCGCGCGGCGTGGTTGAGGTCGTGCAGCACGGCCACCAGGGTGCGCCCCTGCGTCTCGTGCAGTTCGGCGCAGAGGTCGAGCACATCGATCTGGTGCTGGATGTCGAGGAAGGTGGTCGGCTCGTCGAGGAGGAGCAGCGGGGTCTGCTGGGCGAGCGCCATCGCGATCCACACGCGCTGGCGCTGGCCGCCGGAGAGTTCGTCCACGTAACGGTCGCCGAGCTCGCCGATCCGGGTGGCCGCCATCGCCTCCTCGACGATGCGCTCGTCATCGGGCGACCACTGGCGCAGCAGGCCCTGGTGCGGGTAGCGGCCGCGGGCCACCAGGTCGGCGACCGTGATCCCGTCGGGGGCGATCGAGGACTGCGGGAGCAGGCCCAGCGTCCTGGCCACCTTCTTGGCCGGCATCGAGCCGATCGCCTGCCCGTCGAGAAGCACCCGCCCCTGGGAGGGCTTCAGCATGCGCGAAAGGGCGCGCAGCAGTGTCGACTTGCCGCAGGCGTTGGGGCCGACGATGACGGTGAAGGAGTTGTCGGGGATCTCGACCGAGAGGTTCTCGGCGATGATCCGCTGCTCGTAGCCGAGGGTGACGGATTCGGCGGTGAGTCGCTGCATGGTGGTACTCCTGGTTGTCATCAGATCCGTCCTGCCTTCCGTTCGGAGACCAGCAGCCACAGCAGGTAGCAGCCGCCGAGCACCCCCGTCACCACTCCCACCGGCAGCTGCCGGTCGCCGAAGGCCCGCTGGGCGGTCCAGTCGGCGACGACCAGCAGGGCGGCGCCCATGAGGGCCGAGGGGATGAGGTTGGCGCCCGGCGAGCGGGTCAGCCGCCGGGCGAGCTGAGGTGCGCTGAGAGCCACGAAGGCGATCGGCCCGGCGGCGGCGGTGGCCACCGCGGTGAGCAGGACCGCTGCCAGCATCAGCACCAGCCGGGTCCGCTCGACCCGTACGCCCAGGGCGTACGCGGCGTCGTCGCCCATCTCCAGCATCCTGAGATTGCGCCCGTACCCGATGACCAGCGGCATCAGCACCACAGAGGTGGCCAGGAGCGGCCAGACCTGCGACCAGTCGCGGCCGTCGAGTGAGCCGGTCATCCAGACGACGGCGCGGGTCGCGTCGACCAGGCCGGCCTTGGTGAGCAGATAGCTGTTGCAGGCGGTCAGCATCGCGGCGGCGCCGATACCGACGAGAACCAGCCGGTAGCCGTGCACCCCCCGCTTCCAGGCCAGCGTGTACACGGCGATGCCGGTGGCCAGGCCGCCGACGACCGCCCCGCCGGCCACCGCGGTCGCTCCGCCGTGGAAGAGCACGATCACCGCGAGTGCTCCGACGCTCGCCCCCTGTCCGAAGCCGATCACATCCGGACTGCCCAGCGGATTGCGGGAGATGGACTGGAAGACCGCGCCCCCGACGCCCAGCGCCGCCCCGACGAGGAGCCCGACGAGCGCCCTGGGCAGCCGCAGGTCGTTGACGATGAACTCCTGGGCCGTGGTGCCGCTGCCCAGGAGGGTGCGGATCACGTCCGTGGGTGCGATCGGGTAGTCACCGCTGCCGATGAGCACCACACCGGCCACCAGGGCGACCACGGCAAGCAGGACGACCACGACCGCTGCTCTGGCCTCGACCCGCAGCGAGAGCCCGCCCGGGGTACGTATCGCGTGCATCGCTTTCACAGCTGAGTCATCCTCCGGCGGCGTACGAGAAAGATGAAGATGGGGCCGCCGATGAGCGCGGTCACGATGCCGACCTGGAGCTCGGCGGGCCGGGCGACCATCCTGCCGACGACGTCGGCGCCCAGCAGCAGGACGGGCGAGAGGACCGCGGCGTACGGCAGCGTCCAGCGCATGTCGGGTCCGGTGATCGCCCGGACGATGTGCGGGACCATCAGCCCGATGAAGACGATCGGCCCGCAGGCGGCGGTCGCCGATCCGCAGAGCAGGGTCACGGCGAGCATCGCGAGGACCCGGGTGCGGGTGAGGTGCGCGCCGAGCGCCCTGGCCGTGTCGTCGCCCAGCGCCATGGCGTTGAGCGGGCGGCCGAGCAGCAGCGCCACCAGCAGGCCGGCCACCACGAAGGGCCAGACCTGCGTCACCGTCCCGGAGGTCGCCGACGCCAGCGAACCGACCGTCCAGAAGCGCATCTTGTCCAGGGCGTCCGAGTTGAGCAGTTCCACACCGTTGACGTAGCCGAACATCGCGTAGGTGGCGGCCGTACCGGCGAGCGCGAGCCGTACCGGGGTGGCCCCGCGGCTCCCGCTCAGTACGTAGACGAGGACCGAGACCACGGCGGCGCCCGCGAAGGCGAACCACACATAGCCGGTGAAGGAGCTGACCCCGAGGAAGCTCACCGCGGAGACGACGGCGGCGGACGCACCCGCGTTGACGCCCAGAATGCCGGGCTCGGCGAGCGGGTTGCGGGTGAGCGCCTGCATCACCGCTCCGGCGACCCCGAGCGCGGCCCCGACCAGGACCCCGAGGACGGTGCGGGGGACGCGCACATCCCGGATCAGTACGTCGTCGCCCGTGCCCGAGCTGTGCGCCAGACCGTGCCACACCTCACCCAGCGGCACCGCCTTGGCACCGATCGCGATACTCGCGACGACGACCAGGAGCAGCAGGGCGAGCGACAGCAGCAGCCCGGCTGCGCGCGCCGCGTTGCGCCTGGGTGGCGCGGGGGCTTGCTCCGCGCTCTGCCTGGAGGGACTGTCGACCAACACGTGGTTAGGTTAGCCTAACCCTGGCGGTTCTCCGACCGGGCGGCGGTACGGGCCGGCCCCGGAGCCCGAAGCGGACAGCCGCACCGGGACCGGGCGTGGACACCCGCCCCGGGACCGGGCGGGCGCCGAAGCCCTGCGAGGTCAGAGCCCGATGCGGGCGATCGCCTTGCCGGCGTCCCGACCGTACGTACCGTCGCCCGCCTCTGTCCAGGCCGCGGCACACAGCGCCCGCAGCCCGTCCAGCGGGCCCCCGTCACCGTCGACGGCAGGCTCCCCGTCCCGTACCGATACGCTCCAGCCGCCGCAGCGGAACACCCCGCCGTCCTCGGTCACTTCGGGCTGGCCGGTGAGCAGCCCGCGCAGATCCGCGTCCACATAGGTCGGCCGGTGCTCGGGCGGTGCGGCCAGCAGCTGGGCCGCGTCCGTCACGCCGGTCAGTACGAGCAGCGAGTCCACCCCGCCGTTGAACGCGCCCTCGATGTCGGTGTCCAGCCGGTCCCCCACGACCAGCGGCCGCTTCGCGCCGGTCCGCAGCACGGTCTCCCGGTGCATCGGCGGCAGCGGCTTCCCGGCCACCTGCGGTTCGGCCCCGGTCGCGATCCGGACGACCTCGACCGCGGCGCCGTTACCGGGAGCGATCCCGCGCGCGCTGGGAATGGTCAGATCCGTATTGGAGACGAACCATGGCAGACCGCTGTTGATCGCGTACCCGGCCTCGGCGAACCGCGCCCAGGTCATGTCCGGGCCGCCGTACCCCTGCGCCACCGCGACCGGGGAGTCGTCGGCCGAGTCCACCGGTTCCAGGCCGCGTTCGCGCAGCGCGACCCGGAGCCCCTCCCCGCCGATGGCCAGCACCCTGGCTCCCCGCGGGAACTGATCGGCGATCAGCCGGGAGACCGCCTGGGCCGATGTGATGACATCGGAGGCATCGGCGGGCACGCCCAGTTCGGTGAGGTGGTCCGCCACCGCCTCCGGTGTCCGCAGCGCGTTGTTGGTGACGTACGCGAGGTGCATCCCGCCGTCCCGCGCGCTCCCGAGCGAATCGACGGCGTGGGCGATGGCCGCGCCGCCCGCGTACACCACCCCGTCCAGGTCGAGCAGGGCTGTGTCGTACGTCTCACTCAAGGGGGTCGTCATGCCGTCTGGGCTGGTCCTGGTCTGCCGGGTCATCGCACTCCTTGTCGCTGTTCTTCTCCGATCATCCCGTATGACGGATCCCCACATACCATGCACCAATGACTTCAAGTGGTCGGCATGCGGACAACGGACTGCGTCTTTTCCCTTTCCGCGGAGTGCGCTACGTTCCCGAACGCGTCGGCAGTCTCGCGGCCGTCACGTCCCCGCCGTACGATGTCGTGGTCCGGCCGGACGGGCTGCACCATCTGGAGTCCGCCGATCCGCACAACATCGTGCGCCTGATCCTGCCCCAGGCCGACACTCCCGCCGCCCGCAACCAGAAGGCCGCGGCGACGCTCACGGAGTGGTTCGACGACGGCATCCTGGCCGCGGACCCCGAGGCCGCCCTCTATGTGTACGAGCAGCGCCACGGCGAGGTGCTCCAACGCGGTCTCATCGGCACCCTGGCCCTCTCCACCCCCGAGGAGGGCGTGGTCCTCCCGCACGAGGACGTGATGGCCGACATCGTCGCGGACCGGGCGGCGCTGATGCGGACCACGGCCGTCAACTTCGAACCGCTCCTGCTGACCTACCGCGGCGACGCGACGGAACCGGCGGGAACGGCAACGGGAGCCGCACGCGTGCGGGGCGCGGCGGCGGTCATCGAGCGGGCGATAGCCGGAGACCCCCTGCTCGCGACGGTCACCGAGGACGGCTTCAGCCACCGGCTGTGGGCCGTCACCGATCCGGCGGAGATCGCGGAGGCGCAGACCGACCTGGCAGGGCGGCAGGCCCTGATCGCCGACGGGCACCACCGGTGG
This sequence comes from Streptomyces sp. NPDC054757, assembly GCF_053612185.1. NCBI lineage: Bacteria > Bacillati > Actinomycetota > Actinomycetes > Kitasatosporales > Streptomycetaceae > Streptomyces > Streptomyces sp. NPDC054757. Next base: position 2,879 of record NZ_JBSHBW010000022.1, on the reverse strand, counting down.
GCGACCTATCTCCGGCTGCGCGACGAACACCCGGGGCCCGGCCCCTGGGGATACGGCCTGGTGCTCCTCATCGACACGGTCCACTATCCGCTCCAGGTCAGGGCGATCCACCGGGTACTGCGCCGGCTGCCGGTCTCCGAGGCACTGACGGCGCTCGACGGCGCCTTCCGGGTCCAGTCGTTCGACGCGCTCCCGGAGGCCCTTGCCGCCCTCGCCGACGCGGCGTCCGCGGGCAACGCCTTTCTGCTCGCCGGGGACGGCCGCTTCCATCTCGCCGACCGTCCGTCACCGGAGCTGCTGGCCCGCACGGTCCCCGCCGACCACCCCATGGCCTGGCGGACGCTGGACGCGACAGTGCTCCACCACACGCTGCTCGACAAGGTCTGGTCGGTCCCGGACGCGCCCGAGCACATCACGTACATCCATGCGACGGACGCGGCCGTCGAACAGGCCGAGCGACTGGGCGGTACGGCCGTCCTGATGTACCCGGTACGCGAGGAGGTCGTCCGGGAACTGGCCCGCCAGGGTGTGACGATGCCACGTAAATCGACCTCGTTCGGCCCGAAACCGGCGACCGGGCTCGTGCTGCGCCGCCTCGCCATCGGCTGAGCCGCAGGGAGCGCTCCACCACAACGAGCAGGCCGCACCCCGGTCTCCCGGGGTGCGGCCCTGCTCGTTCACCTACTGCGTCTCAGCCCGCCGACCGTACTGCCCGGACGGGCCGGCCGGCGCCGGGGCTGACTTCAGCCCCGGCCGCCCGCGGTGCTGTCGTCGCCCGTGCTGTCGTCGTCCGTGCTGTCCTCGTCCGTACCGTCATCGTCCAGACTCCGGTTCCGGTCCGGGGCATCGGACGGGGACTCATGGGGCTCGTCGCCCAACTCCTCCTCGACATCGACGAACTCGACACCCTCCAGCTCCGCGAGCCGGTCCGATGCGTCCGTCGAGCCGTCCTTGTCGGACTCGATGGTCCTGGCGAACCACTCACGGGCCTCGTCCTCACGCCCCGCGGCGAGCAGCGCGTCGGCGTACGCGTACCGCAGCCGCGCGGTCCACGGCTGTACGGAGTGGGAGGCCAGCTCCGGGCTCTGCAGCGTGACGATCGCCGCGTCGATCTGCCCCATGTCGCGGCGCGCACCGGCGGCGACCAGACGCATCTCGACCTGTCCGGCCTTGTCGAGCTTCTGGACCTCGGGCTCTCCGGCCATCGCCATCGCCCGCTCGGGCCGGCCCAGGCCGCGCTCGCAGTCGGCCATGACGGGCCAGAGCTCGACGCTTCCGGTCATCCGCTTCGTGGCACGGAACTCGGCGAGCGCCTCGGTGTACTTCTGCGTCGCGTATGCGGCGAACCCGGCCGCCTCACGCACGGCGGCGACCCGGGAGGCCAGCCGGAGGGCGATACGCGAGTACGCGTACGCCTCTTCGGGGTCCTCGTCGATCAGCCGGGCGACCATCACCAGGTTCTTGGCGACATCCTCGGCCAGGGTCTTGGGCAGGCTCATCAACTCCTGCCGTACGTCCTTGTCGATCTCCTCGCCGGTGACATCCTCGGGAATCGGAAGCCGCTTGACCGGCTCACGGTCCCGGTCACGGTCGTCCCGCTGGAATCCGCCGCCCCGCTCGTCACGCTGGCCGCCGCGGTACCCACCACGGTCCCGGTCGTCGCGCTGGCCACCTCGGTAGCCACCGCGGTCACCACCGGAGGGACGGCCGCCGCGGTCGTTGCTCCGGTCGTCACGGCGGAAGCCGCCACCGCCGGAACGGTCGTCACGGCGGAAACCACCACTGCGCTCACCATCCCGACGCGGACCACCCGAGAAACGGTCATCACGACGCGGCCCACCGGACGAACGGTCATCACGACCACCGCGGTACCCACCACGGTCACCGCCCCGGTCATCACGGCCCCGATCATCACGACGCTCGAAACCACCACCGGGACGCCCACCACGACTGTCGTCACGGCGGAAGGACGAACGATCATCACGGCTGTCATCACGCCGGAACGACGGACGGTCATCACGCCGATCGTCACGCCGGAAACCACCACCCGGACGGCCACCGCGGTCGTCATCGCGGCGCGGACCACCCGAAGGACGGTCGTCACGACCACCCCTGAACCCGCCGCGGTCGTTGCCCCGGTCGTCACGGCGGAAGCCGCCACCGCCGGAACGGTCGTCACGGCGGAAACCACCACTGCGCTCACCATCCCGACGCGGACCACCCGAGAAACGGTCATCACGACGCGGCCCACCGGACGAACGGTCATCACGACCACCGCGGTACCCACCACGGTCACCGCCCCGGTCATCACGACGCTCGAAACCACCGCCAGGACGCCCACCACGACCGTCATCACGCCGGTCGCCGCGACTGTCATCACGCCGGAACGACGGACGGCCATCACGCCGGTCATCTCGCCGGAAACCGCCTCCGTCACCGCCCGGACGCCCACCGCGGTCACCACCGGCCGGACGGCCACCACGGTCATCACGCTGGCCACCCCGGTACCCACCGGCGCCGCCCGGACGTCCTCCGCGATCGTCACGGCGCGGGCCGCCCGATGAACGGTCATCACGACCGCCACGGAAGCCCCCGCCACTGCCACCGGTACCGCGGCTTCCGCCACGGCTGTCGTCCCGGCGGTAGCCACCGCGGTCGCTGTCCCGGCTCGGGCCGCTGGGTCGACTGTCACGACCACCGCGGAATCCGCCCTGGTCACCGCCGTCCCGGCGACGCGGCTCGCGCTCCGGTCGGTCGTCGGGAGAGTTGGTGGACATGGGTGGGGCTCCTGTCTTCGGGTACCGCGATCATTCTCACGCACTCGGCGATCCGGTGCGCTTCGGGAAATAAAAAAAGGACCTTTGGTCCCAGCGTTGAAC
>NZ_JBSHBW010000021.1:0-149218 GCF_053612185.1 Streptomyces sp. NPDC054757 | reverse complement strand
TCACCCTCTCGGGCTTTCCTCCGGGCTTTTCCCTTCGGTCTTGCGTTTCCGACTCTATCAGACTCTTTCGTGTCCGATTCCCGGCCGGCCGGGTGATTTCCAGTTCCACGCTTTCGCGTTTCCCTTTCCGGCGATTCCGACTTTATCAGAAGCATTTCGGCCGACCTAATCGGCTTCTTGATTCGGATTCGTCGAGTGGCTCTGCGAGAAATTTGATTTCCGCGAGCGAGATAAACAGTAACTGCTGGGCCCGATCTTGTCTAACTCGGGGCAACCGTTCTAACCTACCTCCCCACTCGAACCGTGTCAACGGTTTTTGTGGGCAGACGAGACACTAGCAGCTCAGCAGGGTCGGACGCACATCGCGCCGGCGACCTGACCGGTGCGGTTCGTCAGCCGAAGACCGACGGTGGCGTTTCCAGGTGTTCCAGCTCGATGCCGGGGGCCGCGAGGACCACGTCGCCGGCGATGTGGACCGTGTGCTGCTCACCGGTGTCCAGGGCGCTGACCTGGTATTCGTCCACCATCAGGGGCCCGTTGTCAGTGGCGTGCGCTTCACTCTTCAGCAGCGCCCAGGACTGGTCGACGGTTCGGGGGGCCAGGACCGGGTCGGTGAAGGCGACCAGACGGACGCGAGTAGCGGAGGAAGCGGGGGTGAGACCGAGCAGGCGGGCGGTGGCGACAAGGAAGGCGGGGGACGTACCGGTGAAGGCATGGGCGGGGGCATTGCCTTCGGTGGCATGAACCCCCGTGGGGTCGGATCTGACCCAGGTGACGCCCTCGATGGCCGCGCCGCGAACCTGCCAGCTCGCGGTGTGGAGTTCGAGGCGGATGGGGCGGCCGAGTTCGTCGATGGCCAGGTCGACGGAGCCTCTGTGGTCGCCCGAGGGGGCGGTGGTCTGAGAGACGTAGCGCCAGCCGGAGGGGCCTGGCGCGCAGTGGAAGTGTTCTTCACCGAGGGGGGTGTGGTCGTGCAGATCGTGGAGCGAATAACGGCCGCGGGGCATGGGGTCCTTAAGGTCCTTCCGGAGCCGGTACGGGGCAGGCCCCCGACACGGGGGTGCGGGGGCCTGCCTGGTACCTACTGCTTCTGCGGTGCCGGCTGCTGACGGTGCGACGCGGTGCGCACCAGCGGCACTGGCTGCGTCAGTAGCGGTAGTGGTCCGGCTTGTACGGGCCTTCGACCTCGACACCGATGTACGCGGCCTGCTCAGGGCGGAGCGTCGTGAGCTTCACCCCGAGGGCGTCGAGGTGGAGCCGGGCGACCTTCTCGTCCAGGTGCTTGGGGAGCACATACACGTCGGTCGGGTACTCGGCGGGCTTGGTGAACAGCTCGATCTGGGCCAGCGTCTGGTCCGCGAACGAGTTCGACATCACGAACGACGGGTGGCCCGTCGCGTTGCCCAGGTTCAGCAGGCGGCCCTCGGAGAGGATGATCAGGACCTTGCCGTCAGCGAACGTCCAGGTGTGGACCTGCGGCTTGACCTCGTCGCGCACGATGCCGGGGATCTTCGCCAGGCCGGCCATGTCGATCTCGTTGTCGAAGTGGCCGATGTTCCCCACGATGGCCTGGTGCTTCATCTTGGCCATGTCGGCGGCCATGATGATGTCCTTGTTACCCGTGGTGGTCACGAAGATGTCCGCGACCGAGATCACGTCGTCCAGCGTCGAGACCTGGAAGCCGTCCATCGCCGCCTGCAGCGCGCAGATCGGGTCGATCTCGGTGATGATCACGCGGGCGCCCTGGCCACGCAGCGACTCCGCGCACCCCTTGCCCACATCGCCGTAACCGCAGACGACGGCGACCTTGCCGCCGATCAGGACGTCGGTGGCGCGGTTGATGCCGTCGATCAGCGAGTGGCGGCAGCCGTACTTGTTGTCGAACTTCGATTTGGTGACGGCGTCGTTGACGTTGATCGCCGGGAACAGGAGGGTGCCGTCGCGGTGCATCTCGTACAGCCGGTGCACACCGGTCGTGGTCTCCTCGGTGACACCGCGGATCTCGGACGACAGCTGCGTCCACTTCTTCGGGTTCTCGCCGAGGGTGCGGTTGAGGAGTTTGAGGATGTAGCTGTACTCCTCGCTGTCCGCGGTCGCCGGGTCCGGGGCCGCGCCGGCCTTCTCGAACTCGACGCCCTTGTGTACGAGGAGGGTGGCGTCACCGCCGTCGTCGAGGATCATGTTCGGGCCGCCGGTCGGGGTGTTCGGCCAGGTCAGCGCCTGCTCCGTGCACCACCAGTACTCCTCCAGGCTCTCGCCCTTCCAGGCGAAGACCGGCACGCCCGCCGGCGCTTCCGGGGTGCCCTTCGGGCCGACCGCGATGGCCGCGGCCGCGTGGTCCTGGGTGGAGAAGATGTTGCAGGACGCCCAGCGCACCTGAGCGCCGAGAGCGACCAGCGTCTCGATCAGCACGGCCGTCTGCACCGTCATGTGCAGAGAACCGGTGACCCGCGCACCGGCCAGCGGCTGGGCCGCGGCGTACTCCTTGCGGATCGACATCAGGCCCGGCATCTCGTGCTCGGCGAGAGTGATCTCCTTGCGCCCGAACTCGGCCAGCGAAAGATCCGCGACCTTGAAGTCCAGGGTGATGGCGTCGGTCGTCATACGAGCTGCTCCTCGGAAGGTTGGTCGAGGGTGTATGGGCTGGATGCTGCGGCGACGGGCGGAAAGGCACACGAATGCCCGAGCGCTCGCGGCGCAGTCCGTCGGAGGCCCTCTCTCCCTCGGCCGGTCCGCGGAACGGACCGCCCGACCGCCATCAGCAGCGACGTCTGGCTCCCGTCGAATCTACACCGATCGGCCCAGCAGCCCCCAGCCCGCCGTGGGTACCGGCCGGATTCCGGCCGGATTCCAGCCCGGTAGGGGCTGGGGCGCGGTCCGGTTCCGTACCTCGGACGGCGCCCGTGGCGGGGTGGGTGGGGTGGTGCTCGGCCCGGTTGGGCCGAGCGGCCACTGGTGGCTCGGGTCAGTGGTGCGGCACGGGTGACGGGCCACCCGGTGTGGCCTTCGGGTCTGCGCCCGCGGTGGCCTCGGCGTCGCTGTAGATGTCCGGTTCCAGATAGATCACCCGGGCGATGGGGACGGCTTCGCGGATACGGGCCTCGGCGGCGTTGATCGCGCGGGCCACTTCCGCCGCCGTGTCGTCGTGCTGGACCGCGATCTTGGCGGCCACCAGCAGCTCCTCGGGACCGAGGTGCAGCGTACGCATGTGGATCACGGAGGTGACGGTGTCATGGTCGACGATGGCTTCCTTGATCTTGTCGACCTCCGCCGTGCCCGCGGCCTCACCGAGCAGCAGGGACTTCGTCTCCGCTGCCAGGACGATCGCGATCAGGATGAGCAGGGTACCGATGCAGAGCGTGCCGATGCCGTCCCAGACGCCGTTGCCCGTCGTCACGGCCAGCCCGACGCCCACCAGTGCGAGGGCCAGACCGATCAGCGCGCCGAAGTCCTCCAGCAGCACCACGGGAAGCTCGGGGGCCTTGGCGCGGCGGATGAACTGCGCCCATGAGAGCGTGCCGCGCGTCTGGTTGGACTCCTTGATCGCCGTACGGAAGGAGTAGCCCTCCGCGATGATCGCGAAGACCAGGACGCCGACCGGCCAGTACCAGTTGTCCAGGGAGTGCGGATGCTTGACCTTCTCGTACCCCTCGTAGACGGCGAACATCCCGCCGACCGAGAAGAGCACGATCGAGACGAGGAAGGCGTAGATGTAGCGCTCGCGGCCGTAGCCGAAGGGGTGTTGCGGGGTTGCCTCGCGCTGGGCCTTCTTGCCGCCGAGGAGCAGCAGGCCCTGGTTGCCCGAGTCGGCGAGTGAGTGGACGCTCTCTGCGAGCATCGACGACGAGCCACTGAAGAGGAACGCCACGAACTTCGCTGCCGCGATCGAGAGGTTGGCGCCGAGCGCCGCCACGATCGCCTTGGTTCCACCTGACGCACTCATGGGTGGACGTGTTCCCTTCGTCGGTGCCGCGGCGTGGGTGCCGCTATTCGGCCGCACATTGTTGCATCAGGCCACAACGGTGGCGCGGAAGACCGTCCCTGCCCCGGTCAGGGTGACGGTCTCGCCCGCGGGGACGAACACCGACTGCCCTGGTGCCAGGACGAGTTCACCCGCGTGGGGAGCGCCGGCGGTGCAGAGCAGGATCTGTGCGGTGCCCGCGGGGAGCCGTAGGGGCCGGGCGTCCTCGGGGCGTACGTAGCGCGAGAGCCGGAACTCGTCGATCGGTGTCTCGTACAGCTCCTCGCCGTCCGGGGCCGCTTCCGGGCGCAGGACGGCGGGTTCGGCCGCCTCGAAGCGGACGACCCGGAGCAGTTCGGGAACGTCGACGTGTTTCGGGGTCAGACCACAGCGGAGCACATTGTCGGAGTTCGCCATGATTTCGACACCGAGGCCGTCGAGGTACGCGTGCGGAATGCCGGCGCCGAGGAACAGTGCTTCGCCCGGCTGGAGTTGTACGTGGTTGAGCAGCATCGCGGCGATGACGCCCGGGTCGCCGGGGAAGTGGTGGGCGAGCGAGGCGTACGGGGTGTAGGGGCCGCCGAGGCGTTCGGCCGCGGCGGCGGCCTCGGTGACCGTGGCCGCCATCTCGGCCGGGTCCGCCGACAGGATGGCCGTCAGGACCTCGCGCAGCGCCGCCTCCTCGGGGTGCGCGCGCAGGATGTCCACGTACGGCTTGAGGGAGTCCACGTCGAGGGCGGCGAGCAGGTCGGCCGATTCGGCGGGGGCCCGGAATCCGCAGAGGCCGTCGAAGGGCGTCAGCGCGCAGATGAGTTCGGGTTTGTGGTTGGCGTCCTTGTAGTTGCGGTGCGGGGCGTCGATGGGGATGCCCCGGCGCTCCTCCGCCGCGAATCCCTCCTCCGCCTGGGCGAGATCGGGGTGGACCTGGAGGGAGAGAGGGGCTCCGGCGGCGAGGACTTTGAGCAGGAAGGGCAGTCGCGGGCCGAACTTCGCCACCGCCGGTGCGCCCAGCTCGGCCTCGGGGGCCGCGTCGATGACGGCCGAAAGCGCCTGGTCTCCGCCGCCGCGGTCGATACGGGAGGGGGCTCCGGGGTGCGCGCCGAGCCACATCTCGGCCTGCGGTTCGCCGGTGGGCTCGGTGCCGGTGAGGGCCGGGATGGCGGTGGTCGAACCCCAGGCGTAGGGGCGCACGGTGTTGGCGAGGCGGTCCATGAGGCTACTTTCCGGGCTGCTGGGTCGGCTTCGGGGCGGGTCCCGCGCGGCTGGGTGGGTCGCGGGGCGGGGCTGGTCGCGGGGCGGGGCTGGTCGCGGGGCGGACGTGATGGTTTGCGGTGAGGTGGGGCGGTACGGGGGTGGTGATGCGCGGTGGTGCTGCGTGATGTGCAACGCGGGGTGGTGCGGTGCGGCGGGCTCTCGTACCGGCGTGCGCCCGGGAACGGGACGGGGTGGGGTGGGCGGTCGGTCGGCGGTCGGCGGTCGGCGGTCGGCGGTCGGCGGTCGGCGGTCGGCGGTCGGCGGTCGGCGGTCGGACCGTGGTGTCAGACCGTGGCGAGAGCGGTGTAGGCGGCGGCGAAGTCGGTGACTGCCAGGAGTTCGGCGAGGCATTCCAGCTCGCTGCCCTCCTCCGGTTCGAGCTCGCTGATCGGGGTGTCCTGGGCGAGGGCGATCTCGCGGGCCGCCGGGGCCGCGGTGAGGCCGCCGGCCGGGCGGTCGCGGAGGAGCACCACACGGGCGTGCAGCGCCTGCGGGTCGTCCACCCGGTCACGGAAGAAGTCGTCCGGGTCGGCGTCGCCCGCGAAGGGGCCGACGAGCAGCGCACCGTGCGCGGGCAGCGCCTCGGGCAGTTCGGCGGCGAGAGCGGGCCTGCCCGCCAGCTCGGTCAGTACGGCGGCGAAGCGGCGGCCGACGGAGGCCGCTGCGGTGCCTTCGGTCCAGACGAGCGGGAGGGAGTCGGCGAGCTCCGAGGCCAGGGTCTTGGCCGGGTTGCTGTAGGTGGCGATGGCCGGACCGCAGCGTTCCGCCGTGCTGTCCAGGCGGTCGGCCACCTGTTGCAGCGTCTCGGGCGGTGCGCCGACCAGGCCGACCCGGTCGAGCAGGACCAGCAGTGGGGTGAGGAGCGCCCACAGGGCTCCGGGGCCGACGTCGGTGAACGGGACCTCGGCCTCCTCCTCGTACGGTGCCTCGGCCATCGGTACGACGAGGCCGTGCGCACCATTGACCGCTTCGGTCAGCGGCGAGCGGCGCGGGGCGACACCGACGACGGTGCAGCCACGCCGGTATGCCTGTTCGGCCAGCAGCGAGAGGCCGGGCTCGGTGCCGTCGGCGGTGGCGATGAGCAGCAGGTCGACGGAGCCGGCCCAGCCGGGCAGCGCCCAGCGCAGTGCGCCGGCGGCGGGGGCCACGCCGGTGGGGCGCAGCCGGGTGACCGGGGCCGCCCCGCCCGCCAGGGCGGTGAGCAGATCGGCCACACCGGTCGCGGCGGCGCCGGACCCGGCGACGAGTACGGCGCGGGGCCGCCCTTCCGGCCGCAGGTCGCCGAGGCCGGCCTCGGCCGCGTGCCGGGCGGCGGTACGGACGCGGGCTCCGGCCTCGGCTGCGCCGCGGAGCAGGCCGCGTCGGTCGGCTCGGGCCAGGGCCTCGGGGGCATCGAGCAACGACTCGTCGAGCATCGGGGGTGCCTCTCCGATTCCCCTTGCGGGTGCGGGTGCGTACGGATACGGGTGCGTGCTGGGGGCGGCGCCGGTGCTGGGTGCTACGCCGTGGCTGCGGCGCGACAGTGCGCGGCTGTCGTGCGGCGCCGGGGCCCGGGGCGCGCTGTCCTACGCGGGTCGGCGGGCCTCGTCGACGAGCAGGACCGGGATACCGTCGCGGACGGGGTACGCGAGGCCGCACTCCTTGCCCGTACAGATCAGTTCCGGGTTCTCATCGGCCGCCGACTGGTCGTTGAGCGGGGAGTGGCAGACCGGGCAGGCGAGGATCTCCAGGAGACCGGCTTCGAGCGGCATGGGGGTGGTCCCTTCGAACATACGGTTTGGGCCAGGTCAGCGTACCGCCGGGGCGGGGCGGGTGCGGGGCATCGGGACGGTTCGGGCGGGGCCGGAGGAACGGGTGGGGTCCAGCGGAACAGACCGGGCCGGGCGAACGGGCCGGGCCGGGCCGGGCCGGGCCGTTGAAGGCCAGGCCCGTCAGCCGGGTTTCTCAGCCGTGTGCCTCAGCCGGGCCCCTCACTCCGTGGGCCAGTCCCGTCAGCCGGTGCCACCAGCCGGTCCCTTCAGCCCGTCCGCCCCTCTCATCGGCCAGTCCCGTCAGCCGGTTCCGCGTACCAGACGGAGAACCTCGTCCCGGACTCCGGCCATCGTCGCCTCTTCACGCGCCTCCACGTTCAGCCTCAGCAGCGGCTCGGTGTTGGACGGGCGGAGGTTGAACCACCAGTCGGCGGAGGTCACCGTCAGACCGTCCAGGCTGTCCGTCGTGACGCCCTCGCGGTGCTCGTACGCCTCCCGTACCAGCGCCGCGCTGGCTGCCTGGTCGGCGACCTCGGAGTTGATCTCGCCCGAACCGGTGTAGCGGTCGTACGGAGCGACCAGTTCCGAGAGGGTGCCCGGCTGGTTGCCGAGGGCGGCCAGGACGTGGAGCGCCGCGAGCATTCCGGTGTCGGCGTTCCAGAACTCCCGGAAGTAGTAGTGCGCCGAGTGCTCACCGCCGAAGATCGCCCCGGTCGTGGCCATCTCCTGCTTGATGAAGGAGTGCCCCACCCGGGTGCGTACGGGGGTGCCGCCGTGCTCCCGTACGACCTCGGGGACCGACCAGGAGGTGATCAGGTTGTGGATGACCGTGCCGCCGGGGTGCGCCGCCAGTTCGCGGGCAGCGACCAGTGCCGTGATGGCGGACGGTGAGACGCCCTCGCCGCGCTCGTCGATGACGAAGCAGCGGTCCGCGTCGCCGTCGAAGGCCAGGCCGAGGTCCGCGCCGGTCTCGCGGACCTTCGCCTGGAGGTCCACGAGGTTGGCCGGGTCCAGCGGGTTGGCCTCGTGGTGGGGGAAGGTCCCGTCCAGCTCGAAGTAGAGGGGGACCACTTCGAGCGGGAGCGGGGCGAGCACCGTGGGGACCGTGTGGCCGCCCATGCCGTTTCCCGCGTCCACCACGACCTTCAGCGGGCGGATCGCCGAGAGGTCGACCAGGGAGAGCAGGTGGGCCGCGTACTCCTTCAACGTGTCACGCTCGGTGACGGTTCCCGATGCCGGTACGGGTTCGGGGGCGCCCGTGGCGGACCAGGTCTCGACGAGCGTACGGATCTCCGCGAGGCCCGTGTCCTGACCGACCGGTGAGGCTCCGGCCCGGCACATCTTGATGCCGTTGTACCGGGCCGGGTTGTGCGAGGCCGTGAACATCGCTCCCGGCAGGTCGAATTGGCCGGAAGCGAAGTACAACTGGTCGGTCGAGCAGAGGCCGATGAGGGTGACGTCTGCGCCGCGGGCGGCCGCGCCGCGCGCGAAGGCCCCGGCGAGGCCGGGCGACGACGGGCGCATGTCATGGCCGACGACGATCGCCGAGGCGTCCGTCACCTGCACAAAGGCGGCACCGAACAGCTCGGCGAGCGATTCGTCCCACTGGTCGGGTACGACCCCTCGCACGTCGTACGCCTTCACGACCTGTGACAAATCGACAGCACCAGCCACGTCGGTCCTCCTGATATCCGCTCTGTCCGCTACGGGTCCATCAAACTACCTGGAGGAATCGGCACTCTTCGCGCACCGGAGCCGATAGTGGCGGTATGCCGGAGCCGGTGGCGTCCAGGTGCCGGAGCCGGTGGCGTCCGCTCAGGCCCGCACCGCGGAAGCGGTCCCTCACGGCAGCATCCAGCCCAGGAGCGCCGTACTCTGCGCCGTCACGATCAGGCACATCACAAGGAGCAGCCCCAGGCTCCACGGCAGCACCCTGCGCAGCAGATCGCCCTCCTGTCCCTTCAGGCCCACCGCCGCACACGCGATCGTCAGATTCTGCGGGGAGATCATCTTGCCCAGGACTCCGCCCGAGCTGTTGGCGGCCGCCAGCAGCTGCGGGGAGAGTCCGGACTCATGGGCGGCGGAGACCTGGAGTGCGCCGAAGAGCGCGTTGGACGAGGTGTCGGATCCCGAGACCGCGACCCCGAACCAGCCGAGCACGGGTGAGAGAAAGGCCAGTCCGGCACCCGCGGCGGCGACGAAGTGGCCGATGGTGGCGGCCTGTCCGGAGAGGTTCATGACGTAGGCGAGAGCGAGTACGGAGGTGACCGTGAGGATCGCGTACCGCAGTTCGTGCACGGTCGCCGCCCATTCGCGGAGCGCGGCGCCCGCCCGTACGCCGATGACCGCCGCCGTGAACACCCCCGCGAACAGGACCAGTGTCCCGCCGGTCGAGAGGAGCGGGAGCGAGAAGGCGTTGCCCGGCACCGGTGTGCCGCCAGGACCCGCGACATCGAGGAACGGCCAGTCGAAGAGCCGGGTCGCCCCGTCGAACAGCCGCTTCACGGGCGGGATCTGGGCGAGCGAGAAGACCACGACGATCAGCGCGTACGGGGCGTAGGCGCGTACCACTTCGCGCCGCGGGTCGGCCTCGTCCAGGTCCTCGCTGCGTTCGCCGGTGAGCACGGCGGCCCGCACCGGTTCCGCGACGGGCCTGCGGGCGCCGGGCACCGCCATCAGAGCCGCGGCGCCGGTCAGCGCGGCCAGGATGTCGGCGAGCTGGACGGAGACGAAGTTGGACGCGGCGAACTGCGCGGCCGCGAAGGCCACTCCGCAGACGAGCGCGGGCGCCCAGGTCTCGCGGAGTCCGCGCCGGCCGTCCACGATGACCACGAGCAGCAGCGGTACGACGAGGGCGAGCAGCGGGGTCTGCCGGCCGACGACCGAGGCGACCGTGTGCAGCGGCACTCCGCTGACCTGTGCGAGCGTCACCACGGGGGTTCCCATGGCGCCGAAGGCGACCGGCGCGGTGTTGGCGACGAGCGCGACGACCGCGGCACGCGCCGGAACGAAGCCGAGCGCGACCAGCATGACCGCGCAGATCGCCACCGGAGCCCCGAATCCGGCGAGCGCTTCGAGCAGCGCGCCGAAGCAGAACCCGATGACGAGGGCCTGGATGCGCGGGTCGTCGGAGAACCGGCCGAAGGAGCGCCGCAGGATGTCGAAGTGCCGGGTGCGGACCGTCATCCGGTACACCCAGAGGGCGTTGACGACGATCCACAGGATGGGAAAGAGGCCGAAGAGCGCCCCCTGCGCGCCCGATGACAGGGCCTGGCCCAGCGGCATGCCGTACGCGAACAGGGCGACCAGGACGGCGACGGCCAGCCCGGCCGGGCCTGCCCAGTGGGCTCTCATCCGTACGGCGCCCAGCAGCACCAGGACGGTGAGCAGCGACAGAGCGGCGACGAGTGCGGACAGGGCGAGTGAATCGGCTACGGGTTCCAGCGGCTGCACAAACACGGGGCCTCGATCCTCGCGGGTGGAGGAATGCTCATGTTCATGGCAACCGGAAGTCAATGCTCCGGACCGGACGCTCCGGACGGCATGCGGAGCGTGCGGGAACGTGCCCTGTGCACGAACTCCGGGAACACTCGCCGGTGTCAGGACTCCGGGGAGCGCAGTACGCGGAGGTGGCCCCTTCGGCCGCTCTCGGCCGGGCCGGCCTGGCGCATGCCGCCGCCCGGCTCGGGTGCGCGCTCATGCGGCCGGGCGGCTTCCCGTACGGCGTTGGCGAGCGCTTCGAGATCGTCACCGCTGGGCCTGGCGGGGGCCGAGCCGTCGGTGAGGCGGACGACCTCCCAGCCGCGCGGGGCGGTCAGCCGCTCGCCGTGCTCGGCGCACAGGTCGTAGCAGTGGGGCTCAGCGTAAGTCGCGAGCGGACCGAGGACCGCGGTCGAGTCGGCGTAGACGTACGTCAGCGTCGCGACGGCGGGGCGGCCGCACGCGGTGCGAGAACAGCGACGTACAGGGCTCACGGTATTGGACGGTACCGCACTCTTGAGCGGGCCGCGACGACTCGCCCCGGCGTCACCCCACCGTGTCGTGGCGCGGAGGCCGCCCCGTCCGGGCCGGGGCAACTCGCTTGACCTGCACGGGTACAGGCGCATACAGCGAGTGACGAATCGAATCCAGTCATTCCTCCGTCGATATCCAGTCAACCGACGTGAGATCACCGATCGAAAGCAGCGGAGCCGCCGGTCGCGAACTTGTCCGGAATGTTCATTCCGCGACATGACGGCCCTGCTGCCGCCGTCGGCCTCGCCGTACCGTACGGAGAGCTACCCTGCGTCAGTGATGGACAGCTCACTACCGCCCCAGCCCGCGGACCCCAGACCGCGCCGACGCGACCGGCACGGCAGGGGGATGCGCGGGCCCGTGGCACCTCCGCAGGTTCCGCTCTCGGCCAGTCGCGGGGACTCCTTCCGTGATCTTGTGGCGGACTCCGTTGAGCGCCTGGAACGGCGCTGGCCCCAACTCTCCGAAGTCGACTTCCTGGTGCTCGACGTCCCACGCGTCGAGGGCGCGGGGGCTGCCGGAAGTGCCGACGAGTGGCCGGGCGAGACCTCCGTACCGCTCGGCAGCGCGGTCTCCGCGGAGAAGGACCGGCCCGCGCGGATCGTCGTCTACCGGCGCCCCGTCGAGATCCGCACCAAGAACCGCGACGAGCGGGCGCTGCTGGTGCACGAGGTCGTCGTGGAGCAGGTCGCCGAACTGCTCGGCCTGGCGCCGGAGTCGGTGGATCCGCGGTACGGACAGGACTGAATAGGACTGAACAGGACTGAACAGTGCTGAACAGGACTGAGCCCGGCGGTCCGCCCGCCGGGCCTGCTTCCTGTTCCGCGTCTTCCGCGTCCGCTTCCCTTTCCGGTCCGCGGCCGTTTCTGATCCGCTTGCCGTTTCTGATCCGAGGCCGTCAGACGTCAGCCGTCAGTCGTCCAGCAGCGACAGGTCCTCCCGGGCCCGCGGCACCGAGACCGTCCCCCGGTCGTCGGGGAGCGTCTGCACCGTGAACATCGGGACGCCGTCCTGCGGGAGTTCGAGCGTGCGCGACGCGTAGACCGGGCCGCCGCCCGCCTCCGGTTCGACCGTCAGCGCGTACGAGCCCTTGAGTCCGGACGGCGGGGTCGGCTTGACCGCGAGCGTCGTACCGCCCTTGACCGTGTACGTCTTGACGACCGGCGAACCGCCTTCGCTGCCCTGCGACGCGGTGACCTTCACCTTCGCCGTCGCGCCCGGGGCGGCCAGGGAGAGCACCGAGCCCTTGGAGCGGTTGTCGGCCACCGATGCCCGCTCCCCCACCGGCGAGGTGGCCGGGATGAAGGCGACCTCCTGCTTGCTGCCCTTGCCGCGCACCACGCGCAGCGCGGCCACCACGGGCGTCTTGCCGCCGCCCGAGGGAGAGAGCACCAGCGACCCTGCCGCGTCCCTGGTCACGGGGCCCAGATCGGCGGAGGTCGTCATGCCCGCCTTGAGGTGCAGCGACTCATGGCCGGCCGGGGAGATCGTGCCGTCGGCGCCGGCCAGCTGGACCTTGAGGTCCACGTCGTCGGAGCCCGGGGCGAGGGCCACCAGCCGTACGGATGTGGCGTCCGCCGGGATCCCGGGGAGTACCAGCTTGTCGGCCGGGGCGGTGGAAGCGGGCAGCCAGTCGCTGCCGAGCTTGTTGTCCATCGACTGCACTACGGCGCCCACCCGGCCGGTACGGGTGCTGACATGGACGGTGAGGTTCTCCGCCGGATCGGGTGTCAGCGTCGAGAGCAGGACCGGGACCGACGACTTCGCGGGGACCGTGATCCCCTCCCCCACATCGGACTTGATGGCGCCGTTCTTGCCGTACAGCTCGATATCGGCGACGGCCGCGCTGTCGTCGGGGTTGGTGAGGTGCACATAGTCCTGGCGGGAGGCCGCCGTGCTGGCCGCCGGGAACCAGAAGTCCGTGTCCGGGGCTGTGCAGTTGGTGCCGAGCACCCCGCGCGAGCCGCCGACGTCGACGGTCGTGGTCTGCTGCGCGGTCCAGCCGGGGGCCAGCGGGCCATCGGCCGAACCGGTCAGGGCCGGTGAATCGCCGCCGGACTCCTTGTCGACGACCGGCTTGCCCGGCTCCTTGAGCGACACCACCGGCTTGCCGTCCGGTGCGCCGCTCTTGTCCTTGCCGTTCTTGCCGCCCTTCTTGTCCTTCCCGGCGCCCGTGACCGACGGCAGCAACTGGGCGCTCCCGGCGGAACCGCCGCCCTTCCCGGCCGGGGTGAAGGCGGTGTACGACGTCTCCGCGATGTCGGACGTGCTGGGCACCGGGCACGTCAGGGTGGAACGCTCGACCGGCAGCCGGGCGGCGCCCTGCGGCGTGGTGGCGGCGTCCGAAGGGGCGGCGACCACGGCGAACCCGGTGATGGCCGCGAGGGCTGCGACGGCCGCCGCGAGGGCGATGGCGGTGCGGTTCACTGGTTGCTCCCGTCGGGGCGGTGCTCGTTCTCGTCGGGGTAGGGCGGTCGCTGCTGCGGCTGCTGGGCGTAGCCGTACGGGTCGTAGGGGGCGTCCTGCTGCTGATAGGGGTCGTACTGTTGCTGCCCCTCCGGGTACTGGCCCGGGTGGCCGTCCCCGCCCTGGCCGTTGCCGGTGTACCCGCCCTGGCCCTCGTCGGCGTATGTGGCGTCGTTGCCGTACGGGTTCTCGTGGCCGTACTGCCCCGGGGCGTACGCGCCTTCGCTGCCGTAGTGGGCTTCGCCGCCGTCGTTCCCGTAGTGGCCTTCGTTGCCGTACTGCCCTGCCGGGTAGGGGCTGTAGTCGCCCGTCGCGTACGCGGACTGCTCCCACTCGCCGTAGGCGGGCTGCTGGGGGACCTCCGTCCCATACTGCGGGGCGAAGTTGTCCTCGGTCGCGGGTGCGGCCCGGTCCGCTGCGGGGTGCCCTGCGGGATCGTCCGCGGGGTCTGCGAAGTCTCCTGCCGGGTGTCCTGCGAAGTCTCCCGCCGGGGTGTACGGGCCCTGCTCGCCGGGTTCGCCGGCCGGGCCGTCATCGGTGGGGCCTGCCGCGCCCGGTGCGGCCGGGCCGTCCGGGGAGCCCGCCGCCTCCGCCTCGGCCTGGGCGGCGGCGCGCAGTCTGCGGGCCCTGCGGCCCTCCCCTGCCACCGGCTCGGCCGGTACGGGGAGTTCCTCGTCGGGCAGGTCGTCGTCGTTCCGCTTCCGGCGGCCGGGCAGGGCGAGCACCAGCAGCACGACCGCGAGGAGCACCTGGGCCCAGACCCAGAGGGTGTGGGTGAGTGGCTCGTCGTAGCTGACGTCGAGCTTGCCGCCCTGGGTGGGGAGTTGGAACCCCTGGGCCCAGCCGTCGACGGTCGTCCGGGTGAGCGCGCGGCCGTCCAGCGTGGCCTGCCAGCCCGGGTCGGCGGAGTCCGCGAGCCGCAGGACGCGGCCGGACTTCCCGGCCGGGACGGTGGTGTGGATGTCCACCGGGCCCGCGGCGACGGACTGCGTCTCGGCGCTCGCGTCCGACGTACTCGTTGACGTACCCGTTGACGTACTCGCCGACGAGCCGGACGACGTACCGGACGACTGGCCGGGGACGATCGTGGCCCGCGCGACCTGCCGGTCGACGCGCCAGAGTTCGCTGCCGTCCAGCTGGCTGAGCCGGCTCAGCCCCGGGGTCGCGTCGAGCACCCGGCTCATCCCGCGCGGCGCACCGCCCCTGACCAGCAGGTAGCGGATGGCGTACCCGCTGAGCTGGCTGGACTGGTCAGCGCCCGAGCCCGCGACCAGATGGGACACGACCTTGTCGAGCCGGGGGCTGCTGCCGCCCGAGCGGGCCAGCTCGGCGTCGCCGAGCCTGGCGCCCGAGCCGCGTACCAGTGTGTACGAGACCTCGGCGGGCGAGGTCCCGCCGAGGATCAGGGTGCGGGCCTGGTCGCGGGTGCCGCTCTCCTCGGCGACGAACGCCGGGACCTGCACCGGATCGCGCCGCTCCAGCGGCCCGTCCGCACCGCTGACCATCCAGCTGAAGGCGGCGATCACCGGTGCGAGCAGCGCGGCGATCGCGATCAGCCCGGCGACGGGCTGGCGCCAGCCGAAGCTCTGGGTGGCCACGCGCCCGCGTGCCCCCTCCGCGCCGAGCACGGCGGCGGCCAGCAGCGCGATCCCGTAGACGAGCGTCGTGGGTCCTGCCCAGCCCGACCTGTTGGCCAGGACCGAGAAGACCAGGCCCAGCAGGGCCACCGCCCAGGCGGAGCGGATGGCGAACTGCCGCTCACCGCGCAGCAGTGCGGCCAGTGCGGCGAGCACCACTCCGATGAGCAGCGCCCCGCCCGCGGCCTTCGGGCCGCCGGGGCTCATACCGAGCAGGTCGAGCGCGGATGCCGAACCCTTGCCGAACTCCATGCCCGACTCACGGAAGAAGCCCGAGGGGCCGGCGAGGAGCGAGAGCGACCAGGGCGCGAGCAGGACGAGCGGGGTGCCGACGACGGCGAGGAAGCGCAGCCCGTACGCGGTGATCTCGTCGCGGCGCAGCGCCAGGACGCCGATCCCGGTGACCACGGCGAGCGGCCAGACGACGGGGGTGAAGGCCATCGTGAGGGTCAGCAGGAAGGCGTAGGCCCAGGCGGCCCGCCAGCTGCCGCGCTCCCCGCGCATCCCGGAGGCGGCGACGGCGCAGCGGGCGATCAGCGGCAGCAGGACGGCGAGTACGGCCGTGCCGAGCCGCCCGGATGCCAGGGCGCCGGTGGCGGCGGGCAGGAAGGCGTACGCGATGCTTCCCCAGGCGCGCAGCAGCCGTGATCCGGTGAGCGGGCGGGAGGCGAAGTACGCGGTGAGACCCGCCAGCGGGACCGAGCAGACCAGGAGCAGGGTCAGCGCGAGTCCGGTGTGTCCCAGGAGGACGGTGGAGAACACGGCGAGGATGCCGAGGTACGGCGGGGCGGTCTGGGTGCCGCCGGTGCCGAGGGGGTGCCATACGTCGGCGTAGCGGTTCCACAGCTCCGATACGTGATCGGGCGCGGGGAGCAGGGCGCCGCCCGAGAGTGCGCCTCCGCCCAGCAGCGCCCGGCAGGCGACGAGCGACACCAACAGGAGGACGGCGAACAGCACGGGGGCCGGTTTGCGGGCTATCCGCTTCAGCCGGGCGAACTGCTCGATCTCCAGGAAGTCGGCGTCGTCGCCGCCCGGACCGGATTCGACGGCGCCGTGCCGCGAACCGGCCTCTACGTCGGAGCTACCGCCGAAATGGCCGACCACCTGCTCGGCGGTGGCCTTGACGGTGGCTCCGGGCGGCGGGAAGAGCGGGCGCAGTTCGCCCGCCTCGACCGTGCCCGTTCCTCTGGCGCGCCGTGCGGCGAGGATCCGCTCGGGGCGCAGCAGGGTGCCGATCAGCCCGGCGACCTCGTCGAGCGCCTGTCCCGGCGCCTTGCCGACGAGATAGGCGATCACCCGCAGCAGCGTGCCGAAGACCAGCCGGAGCAGGACGTACGGCACTCCGCGGCCACGGGTGTTGACGAGCAGGGTGTAGACGGCGCCGGCCTTGTCGACGCGGTGCGGGCTGGCGACGGAGCGGCCCACGCAGTCGATGGGCCTGCGCTCACGGGCGGATGCCTCCGCGTGCCGCAGTACGGCGTCGGGTGCGACGACGACGCTGTGGCCCGCGGCATGGGCCCGCCAGCACAGGTCGACGTCGTCGCGCATCAGCGGCAGCCGGCGGTCGAATCCGCCCAGTTCCTCCCAGATGTCCCGCCTGATGAGCATTCCGGCGGTCGATACGGAGAGTACGGAGCGGACCTGGTCGTGCTGGCCCTGGTCCTGTTCGCGGCGGTCGAGTCCGGTCCAGCGGCGACCGCTGTTGGCGATCGAGACGCCGACTTCGAGCAGTTGCTTACGGTCGTACCAGCCGCGCAGCTTGGGTCCGACGATGACGGCGTGCGGGTCGTTGTCGACCACGCGCAGCAGCCCGGCGAGCGCGTCGGGGTCGGGGGCGCAGTCGTCGTGCAGCAGCCAGAGCCACTGCACCGGTTCCCCGTGCGGCAGTTCGGGCATGTCGTAGGTGTCGTCGTTCCAGCTGCGGCTCACCGGATCCCAGCCGCTGGGCCGCTTCAGATACGGCAGCTCTTCGGGGGTGAGGACTCCGGCGGTGCGGGCCGCCTCGTCGACGGCGGCTCCGAAGCCGGTGCGGCGTGCAAGGTGCAACACCCGGTCGGCGCCGATCGCTTCGGCGACCAGGCTCGCGGAGGCGTCGGCGCTGCCGGTGTCGGCCGCGACGACGTTCTGGACGGGCCGCTCCTGTCCGAGCAGTCCGGCGAGTGCGTCGGGCAGCCAGCGGGCACCGTCGTGGGTGACGAGTACGGCGGTGACGACGTGCTGCGGGAATTCGGGTGGGTGTGCGGGAGCGAACGCAGGCGTTGCGGCCTCGTAAGGGGCCGTCGATTGGCTGTGCACGGACATCGAGGTACGGGCCCCTCCGGCCGGAGTCCGGGTGGCGTGGCCCCCCGGAAGGCTGGTGTGCGGATGCGGTGGACGCACGCGCCCCGTGGGGGCGTTGGTGCATCGCGGACGGGGCCCCACACTAACGGCTGGTTCGGACAGCGGTCCGCCGCCCGCCCCAGGGGGACGGACGGCGGACCGGGTGGCGTGCAGGGACTTGTGCCGGTTCCCCGGCCGGGCGGCCGGGGAGCGGGGGCGGTGAACCTGCCTGGCAGCGGCTGGAGAGCGGCTAGACGGCGGCCTTTTTGAGCCGCCGGCGCTCGCGTTCGGAGAGGCCGCCCCAGATCCCGAACCGCTCGTCGTTGGCGAGGGCGTACTCAAGGCATTCGGAACGGACCTCGCAGGCGAGACAGACCTTCTTGGCCTCGCGGGTGGAACCGCCCTTCTCGGGGAAGAAGGACTCGGGGTCGGTCTGGGCGCACAGTGCGCGCTCCTGCCAGCCGAATTCTTCGTCCGCGTCCTCGACCAGCAGTTGCTGGAACAGCTCGGTCATGTGCGCCCCTTGTCCGTCTTTGCGTCCCCGTGTTGCTGTCGCTACCGATTTCGGCCGAACGACACGAGTGAAATTACAAGTGTGCGGATCCGAGCCAGTCAAGCCGAGATCTGCTATTGGGCCCCTTATTCACTCTGCGGAACCAAGGCTATGCGGAAAGTGTTCAAATCACGAAAAATCTGACACATGCCACTGGCCCATACCTTCGCCTTCCCTGCCTGCGGAGGGTGATGCCCTCACAGACTGAGACTCCACAGAGGCCGGCCCCGTTCGCGCTCCGCCCGCTGAAGCGATCAAGATCACAGTCAGGTCACGAGATCTCCGTGACGTTTGCGGTGGGACCTGCTGCGCCACATCTCCCGGGCGGCGGACGAGCAAACCTCCCACCGGGCCGAGTAACCGGATGAGGTGAAACATTGCACCCAAATCGGTCAGCAAGTTGACAGGGGAGGCGAGGGCCCGCTCTTCTAGGTCCCATGCCAGCGACCGCAGCGTTCTCCGTGACCCACGCCCGTGGGTTCCGTAGCGCTGTCCGGGCGTGCTGTTGCTGTTCCTGCTGTTGAAGCCACCGGGCTCCAGCGTCTTTCCGCAGCTCTGACTGCACTTTCCTTGCGACACCCCAGCACTTTCACTGCCGAGGAACCCCCGCATCATGAACAGCGACAGCGACCTCCAGATCGCAGGCGACATCCTCGCCGTCCAGCACCTGCTCAAGCCCGCCCGCGAGCACCCGGCCACCGTGGCCGAGTTCGCCGGGCTCGCGCGGGCCATCGCCGCCGACCGCAGCCAGTGGGCCCCGCTCGTCCAGTACGACGCGATCTCGCGGTGGTACCACCGGCTGCGCGCCGTTCCCCCGTCCCTCGGCCACGCCCGGAGCGGCGAGACTCCGCTCGGCTACGAGATCTGGCTGCTCAGCTGGGTCCCCGGGCAGGGCAGCGGGGAGCACGGCCACGGGCGTTCGTCCGGTGTGCTGACCGTCCTCGACGGCAGGCTGACGGAGCGGACGGTGCACGGCGGGCAGGTACTGGAGGCGGGCGCGCAGCGCGTCTTCGCGCCGGAGTACACCCACGAGGTCGTCAACGACTCGCTGGAACCGGCCGTCAGCCTGCACATCTACTACCCCGGGCTCACGGAGATGCCGATGCACAGCCCGCAGTGCGCGGTCCCGGCCGCCCACGACGCCGTCCCCGCCTGACGGCCGCTCCCCTCTCCCCGCCGTCACCCCCCGGGGAATCACTGACAGACTGTCCGTATGCGCATTGTGGTTCTGGCCGGCGGCATCGGTGGTGCCCGGTTTCTGCGTGGCCTCAAGCAGGCCGCGCCTGACGCGGACATCACCGTCATCGGCAACACCGGTGACGACATCCATCTGTTCGGGCTGAAGGTCTGCCCCGACCTCGACACGGTGATGTACACCCTCGGGGGTGGCATCAACGAGGAGCAGGGCTGGGGGCGTACCGACGAGTCCTTCACCGTCAAGGAGGAGCTCGCCGCGTACGGCGTCGGACCCGAGTGGTTCGGGCTCGGCGACCGTGACTTCGCGACCCATATCGTCCGTACCCAGATGCTCGGCGCCGGCTATCCGCTGAGCGCCGTCACCGAGGCGTTGTGCGAGCGCTGGCAGCCGGGGGTGCGGCTCATCCCGATGTCCGACGACCGGGTCGAGACGCATGTCGCCGTCGACATCGACGGAGAGCGCAAGGCCGTCCACTTCCAGGAGTACTGGGTGCGGCTGCGGGCGTCGGTCGACGCCGAGGCGGTCGTGCCGGTGGGCGCCGACCGGGCGAAGCCCGCGCCGGGTGTGCTCGACGCCATCGCCTCCGCCGACGTCGTTCTCTTCCCGCCGTCGAACCCGGTGGTCTCGGTCGGCACCATCCTCGCCGTGCCCGGTATCCGGGAGGCCATCGCCGACGCAGGGGTGCCGGTCGTCGGGCTCTCGCCCATCGTCGGGGACGCGCCCGTGCGCGGGATGGCCGACAAGGTACTCGCCGCCGTGGGCGTCGAGTCGACGGCGGCCGCGGTGGCCGAGCACTACGGATCGGGCCTGCTGGACGGCTGGCTGGTCGACACCGTCGACGCCGCGTCCGTGGCCCGGGTCGAGGAGGCGGGGATCCGCTGCCGCGCCGTGCCGCTGATGATGACCGACCTGGACACGACCGCGGTGATGGCCCGTGAGGCGCTCACCCTGGCCGAAGAGGTCAGGGCGTGACGTCCTTCCACGTCTGGGCCGTCCCCGGACTGCCCGAGGTGCGCGAGGGCGACGACCTCGCCAAGCTGATCGCGACAGCGGCGCCCGAGCTGGCGGACGGCGATATCGTCCTCGTCACCTCGAAGATCGTCTCCAAGGCCGAGGGCCGGATCGTGCAAGCCGACGACCGCGAGGCGGCCATCGACGCGGAGACGGTACGGGTGGTGGCGCGGCGCGGCACGCTCCGTATCGTCGAGAACCGGCAGGGCCTGGTGATGGCCGCCGCCGGGGTCGACGCCTCCAACACCCCTGCGGGGACGGTCCTGCTGCTCCCCGAGGACTCCGACAGCTCGGCGCGGACGATCCGCGAGGGGCTGCGGGACGCGCTGGGTGTGGCGGTGGGTGTCATCGTCACCGACACCTTCGGGCGACCGTGGCGCAACGGCCTCACCGATGTGGCGATCGGGGCCGCCGGGGTGCGGGTCCTCGACGACCTGCGCGGCGGCACCGACGCGTACGGCAACCCGCTGAGCGCCACGGTCGTCGCCACCGCGGACGAACTGGCCGCGGCGGGCGACCTGGTGAAGGGCAAGGCGGCGGGTCTGCCGGTCGCGGTGGTCCGCGGTCTGCCGCACGCCGTGACGGATCCGGCGTCCGGGCCGGGCGACGACACCGATGACGCCGGTTCCGCGTCCGGGGGCGCCCGCGACCTGGTGCGGGTCGCCGCCGACGACATGTTCCGGCTCGGTACGTCCGAGGCGGTACGGGAAGCGGTCACCCAGCGGCGTACGGTCCGCGACTTCACCGATGAGCCGGTCGACCCGGGTGCGGTCCGGCGTGCGGTCGCGGCGGCGGTCACCGCGCCCGCCCCGCACCACACGACACCGTGGCGTTTCGTCCTGCTGGAGTCGGCGGCGGCGCGCACCCGGCTGCTGGACGCGATGCGGGACGCGTGGATCGCGGATCTGCGGCGCGACGGCAAGTCGGAGGAGTCCATCGCCAGACGGGTGCGCCGCGGTGAAGTGCTGCGGCGGGCACCGTACTTGGCGGTGCCCTGCATGGTGCTCGACGGCTCGCACACGTACGGGGATGCCCGGCGGGACGCGGCGGAGCGCGAGATGTTCACCGTCGCGGTCGGTGCGGGCGTGCAGAACTTCCTGGTGGCGCTCGCGGGTGAACGGCTGGGCTCCGCCTGGGTCTCGTCGACGATGTTCTGCCGGGACGTGGTGCGGGAGGTGCTGGCGCTGCCCGCGGAGTGGGAGCCGATGGGGGCGGTGGCGGTCGGTCATCCGGCCGCGTCGGCGGCTCCGCGACCGGGGCGTGCGGTGGAGGGGTTCATCGCGGTGCGGTGAACCCTGGGGGCGGGGTACGGGGCCGCGGTGCGGCGCCCCCCGTGCAGGTCACAGCCGCGCGATGTCCGTACGGGGCATTTTCGGGACCCGGCGCTGCGGTACCCGGCCCGCGAGCAGGATCAGTCGGACCGCGCGGTGGCGCTGGCCCGCGTACGGCTCCAGGAGTTCCAGCATCCCGTCGTCGTCGACGCCCCGGCGGCCGGTCAGCGCGTAACCGACGATGCCCGGCAGATGCAGATCGCCGACCGTGACCGCGTCCGGTGCCCCCATGGCGCGCTGGAGGGTCTCCGCCGAGGTCCAGGGGCCGATGCCGGGGATCAGCTCCAGGCGGCGGGCCGCGTCGGCGGGCTCCATCGCCACCGCTTCCTCCAGGCGGCGGGCCACCCGGACCGCGCGCAGGATCGTGGAGGCGCGCTTGTTGTCGACGCCCGCGCGGTGCCACTCCCAGGACGGGATGAGCGACCAGCCGCGCGGATCGGGCATGACGTACATCTGCTCGGGCGCCGGGCCCGGTGCCGGGGTACCGGAAGCGCGGAGCAGCCGTCGCCAGGCGCGGTACGCCTCGTCCGCCGTGACCTTCTGCTCCAGGACCGACGGGATCAGCGACTCCAGGACCAGACCGGTGCGGCAGAGCCTGAGGTGGGGGCGGCGGCGGTGCACATCGGCGACCAGCCGGTGGCGCGGTACGAAATCCGACGGGTCGTCCAGCTCGCCCAGCAGCCCGGGAAGGGCCGCGAGCAGCCAGTCCGCGCCGGGGCCCCACGCCTCGGCCCCGTCCGCCGTGATCCGCAGGGTGCCGGGCCCCTCCGGCGTACGGCTGGCCCGCCACACCGCACCGTCGGGGGTCGCCCGGTAGGTGGGGTCCCAGGGGCCACGGCGGAGCACCCCGAGGACCAGAGCGAGGTCGACGGGGCCGCCCCTCGCGATGAAACGTCCTGCCACGGCGTAGAGGTTACTGGTCCGACGAGAAGCGCACGGAGCCGTCCGGCAGCACGGCCCCGCACCAGATCCGTATCCCGGCACGCAGCTCGTTGTCCGCGCCCACCCGGGCGTGGTCGCCGATCACCGCGCCGTTCAGCACCGAGCGGGCACCGACCCTGGCACCGGCCCCGATCAGCGAGTCGGTGACCACCGCGCCGGGCTCGACGACCGCATGATCGAGGACGGTGCTGCCGTCGATCCTGGCGCCCTCGCCGACGACCGCGCCCGCACCGATGACCGTGCCGCCTGTCACCTTGGCGCCGGGGGCCACCGTGGCGCTGTCCAGGATCAGCCGGTCGCCGCAGCGGCCCGGTACGGCGGGCGAGGGGGCGTGGCCGAGTACGAGGTCGGCGGAGCCACGTACGAAGGCCTGCGGGGTGCCGAGGTCGAGCCAGTAGGTCGAGTCGACCATGCCCTGGAGGTGGGCGCCCGAGCCGAGCAGGCCGGGGAAGGTCTCCCGTTCCACCGAGACCGGGCGCCCGGCCGGGATGGTGTCGATGACCGAGCGCGTGAAGACGTACGCCCCCGCGTTGATCTGGTCGGTGACGATCTCCTCGGGTGTCTGCGGCTTCTCCAGGAAGGCCGTCACCCGGCCGGTGCCGTCCGTGGGGACGAGACCGAAGGCACGCGGGTCGTCCACCCGCGTCAGATGCAGGGAGACGTCGGCGCCCGAGGTCTCGTGGGTGGTGACGAGCGCCTCGATGTCGAGTCCGGTGAGGATGTCACCGTTGAAGATGAGGACCGGTTCGTCCGGCTCCGATTTCAGGCGCCCGGCGACGTTGCGGATGGCGCCGCCGGTGCCCAGCGGCTCCTCCTCGGTGACGTACTCCAGGTGCAGACCCAGGGCCGACCCGTCGCCGAAGTACGGCTCGAAGACCTCGGCGAGATACGACGTGGCGAGCACGATGTGATCGACCCCGGCGGCCCGCGCGCGGACGAGCTGGTGGGTGAGGAAGGGGACCCCCGCGGCCGGGACCATCGGTTTGGGTGTGTTGACCGTGAGCGGCCGCAGCCGCGTGCCCTTGCCGCCGACCAGGAGAATCGCTTCTGTCACCTTGACGTCTCTGCTTCCTGCTGGGGCGGGCCTTCGAACGGGCTGGCCAGTGTATGCAGACGGGTGAGGCGCGGGTGCGGGCAGGCCGTACGGAGTCGGTACGGCCGGCACGGCTGTCCTGGATGGTGTGGCTCGGCGGGCCCGGCCGGTGTGGCTGTCCTGGCCGGTGTGGCTCGGCGGGCCTGGCACGGCCCCGGCTGCGTGGCGGGCCTGCTGCTCAGCGGGGCCTGCTGCTCAGCGGGCCCTACTGCTCAGCAGCCCCTCGCCTCAGCAGCCTGTCGGTTCAGCGGCCCGTCGGTTCAGCGGCCCTGGTCCTTGGCGGCCGCGTCGCGGATCTCGCCGAGTTTGGCGTAGAGGCGGGCTCCCGGGCACTCGGTGGCGAATCCGTCCCGGTGCCCGGAGATCACATTCAGCTTCACCTCGTCGCCTTCCGGGTAGCGGTTGCCGCCGCCGGACACCAGCGTGGCCTTCCCCTTCGGGTCGGCGCCGGTCAGCCCGAGCTTCCACGCCGTGAAGTGCGAGAGGGCGGTGACGACGGCGGCCGGCGGTTCGGCCGATGTGAAGGTGCCGAGTACGGCGATGCCGGTGCTGTCGGTGTTGAACCCGAGAGTGTGGGCGCCCATCACCGGCTTGGTCACCCCGCCCGCGCGGCCCTCGTAGACCGTGCCGCACTTGTCGATCACGAAGTTGTAGCCGATGTCGCGCCAGCCGAGGCTCTTCACGTGGTAGCGGTACATGCTGCGCAGCAGTGCGGGCGACTGTGCGCAGGTGTAGTTGTTGCCGGTGGCGGTGTGGTGGACGAACGCGACCTTCACCGTGTCCGTGTAGCGGAAGGACGGCTCGCGGACCTTCTCGTCGGCGCCCCAGCCCTTACGGGTGACGATGCGCGGCCGGGGCGCGACATAGGGGGTCGCCCTGGCCCCGGTGGCCTCCAGCTCGGCCACGGTGGCCTCCTTGCTGAGGGCGGGCAGTTCGGTGGGGTCGGACTGGGCGGCGTGTTCGGGGCCTGCGGTGTTCGCGCCGGATGCGGTGGGGTCGGCCGCGGTCGGGTCGGTCGCCGTGGGGTCGGCCGCGGTCGGGTCGGATGCGGTCGGGTCGGTCGCCGTCGGGTCGGCAGCGGTCGGATCGGATGCGGTCGGGTCGGTCGCCGTCGGGTCGGACGCGGTTGGATCGGTCGCCGTGGGCTCGGTGGGCTTCGGCGTCGTCGGCTTCGGCTTCGGCTTCGTCGGCGTCGGATCGGGGCCCGGGTCCACGAGGTCCAGCCGCAGCCCCTCCGGGAGCGGGGTGGCCGCGGCGCGGGTGGAACCGGCGGGCGCCTTGGCCCGCACACGGACCTGGACGGCGTCCGAATTGCCCACCCAGAGCGGCGCGGTGGAGCCGCGCACGGCCGAGGACCTCGCCTCCGCCGTGCCCGGGTCGGCCGCGTGGTCCTCGTTCTGTGTCTCGACCGGCTGCCAGCCGGTCCAGGCCGTGGAGCCCACCGGCCGGGTCCGCACCTGGACGGTGCCGTCGAGGCGGGCGTTCTTGTCGTTCCAGACGACGCCGACCAGCGAGAACGGCTTGACCTTCTGCCGGGACAGCGCGGCGGTGGCCGAGGTGTCCGTGGAGCGGTCGGCGGAGACCGGAGCGATCCGCAGCGACTGGGTGGAGCCGGGGAACGGCGTGGCCGGCGGGTCGGTACGGGGCGTGGTCGCGCCGGCCGGTGCGGCGAACGGGAGGGTGAGCGCGGCGGCGCAGGCCACGGCGATCGAGGCGGAGAGCACGGAGGCAGTCATAGGAGCACGCATAGCAACGATTTGGACATAGCACCCTGCCACCGGCATCCCGGAACTGACGCCTCATCGGCCCACCGGCGCGGCCGGCCGGCCGCGGAATCCGCGGCGGCAGCCGTCTGCGGCCCCGCCCCGCGACGTACGCTTCGCGCATGACTGCCAGCGACCACACCCCTGCCGACCTGCTGCGATCCGCACTCGCCCTGGAACCGGCGCGCCCGCTCGTCACGTTCTACGACGACGCGACCGGCGAGCGCGTCGAACTTTCCGTGGCGACCTTCGCCAATTGGGTGGCCAAGACCGCGAATCTGCTCCAGGGCGAGCTGTCGGCCGAGCCCGGCGACCGGCTCGCGCTGCTGCTCCCCGCGCACTGGCAGAGCGCCGTGTGGCTGCTCGCCTGTTCGTCGGTGGGCGTGGTCGCCGACATCGGCGGCGACCCGGCCGATGCGGATCTCGTGGTCAGCGGCCCCGACACCCTGGAGCAGGCGCGCGCCTGTGGCGGGGAACGGGTGGCGCTGGCGCTGCGCCCGCTCGGTGGCCGTTTCCCGCAGCCGCCGGCCGGCTTCGCCGACTACGCGGTCGAGGTCCCCGGCCAGGGCGACCGCTTCGTGCCGTACGCCCCGGTCGACCCGGACGCGCCCGCGCTCGCGGTCGGCGGGACCGAACTGTCCGGTGCGCAAGTGGTGGAGCGGGCGATGCACGATGCGGCGGGCGTCGGACTCGCCCCGGGCGCACGGCTCCTTTCGGGACGGCCGTACGACAGCTGGGGCGGTCTCTCGACCGGGCTGTACGCACCGCTCGCGGCGGGCGCGTCGGTGGTGCTCTGCCGCAATCTGGACCAGCTGGCCGAGGGCGGTCTCGAACAGCGCGTCGAGACCGAGCGGGTCACCCACTCCGTCCCGCACTGACGCCCGCCAGGACCGACGCCCTCCCGCGCCCCCCACCCGGACCGACACCGCCCCGCACGGGCCCCGTCCCGGACCGACGCCGCCCCGCGCGCCCCCTCCCCGGACCCATTCCGCCCCGCACTGACGAGCGGGTCGCGTACGGCGCCACGCACGCGCCGGCCACCCGTCTGGCCCACCGCAGGACGAGCCCCCGGGAACACTCGCGGTCCGCGGTACATGATCGGGAGAGAGCACAACCAAGCGCGCGGTTCAGTCGTCTATCCGTTCGATCGGCGGCCCAGCGCGTCGCCGACTCCGTGAAGGATGGACGCAGACGTGACGGACAGTGCTGGCACGCCCGACGACGAGCCGCAGACGGACGCCCCGGACACTGATCCGTCGAAGGCCCCCGAGCCGCCGGACCGCCACCGACGGCACTGGGTGCGCTGGGCCGCGCTGGGGGTCGCGTTCGTCGTGCTCGTCGCCGCGGGCGTCGGCTGGTGGTTCTACAACAAGCTCGACCACAACATCAGGACGGACAACACCGCGACCGCGGAGCTGCGCGCGTACGAGAAGGAGCGCCCCGCGCCCGTCGCGGCCGGCGCCGAGAACATCCTGCTCATCGGGTCCGACTCACGCGCGGGCGACAACAAGAAGTACGGCAGGGACGAGGGTTCGCAGCGCTCGGACACCACGATCCTGCTGCATCTCGCGGCGGACCGGAAGAGCGCGACGGCGGTCTCGCTGCCGCGCGACCTGATGTCGCACGTGCCGAGCTGCATCAAGGCGGACAAGAGCCGTACGAAGAAGCAGTTCGTGCAGTTCAACTGGGCGTTCGAGATCGGCGGCACCGCCTGCACCGTCCGTACC
Source organism: Streptomyces sp. NPDC054757 (assembly GCF_053612185.1). NCBI lineage: Bacteria > Bacillati > Actinomycetota > Actinomycetes > Kitasatosporales > Streptomycetaceae > Streptomyces > Streptomyces sp. NPDC054757. The sequence goes on along the minus strand of NZ_JBSHBW010000021.1, from coordinate 122,198 downwards.
GTGGAGAACATGACCGGCATCCGGGTCGACCACTACATGGTGGTCGACTTCGAAGGCTTCAAGGGCATGGTCGACGCGGTCGACGGCGTCCAGGTCTGCCTCAAGAAGCCGGTGGACGACAAGGACGCCCATCTGAAGCTGCCCGCGGGCCGCCAGACACTCAACGGGGAGCAGGCGCTGGGATATGTACGTGTCCGGCACTCCATCGGCAACGGCAGCGACACCGAACGCATGCAGCGCCAGCAGGAGTTCCTCGGTTCGCTGGTGAAGAAGGTGCAGAGCAACGGCGTCCTGCTCAACCCGACGCGGCTCTACCCGGTGCTGGACGCCGCGACCAAGTCGCTGACCACGGACCCCGGTCTGGACACGCTGAAGGATCTGTACGACCTGACCCGGCGGCTGCGCGACATCCCCACGGACAAGGTCCAGTTCCTGACGGTCCCGCGCGAGCCGTACACCGGCAACCGCGACCGCGACCAGCTGGTGCAGCCGGACGCGGACCGGCTCTTCAAACGGCTCCGCGAGGACGACCCGGTCAACGTCACCAAGGGCAGTACCGGCACCGCCGCGGGCACGCCGGGTGCGGAGAGCACCGGGGGCACCGCGGACGCCGACGGCAAGGGCAAGCCGTCTCCTTCGCCGCGGAGCACTTTCCCGGGGACGAATGCGGCAGCCGCGGCCTGTGGGTAAACAATTCCCAAATCCGCGTCCGCGGGGCATGTGGATTGAGTGGTATGCCCAGTTGTAAGCGCCAAGGAATACATCCCGGACGTCGCTCGACATTGACCCGGGCAGATAGTGTGACGCGATCCGGTGCGTCCGGCCATGTGGTCGCGCACTGCAGGACGAAAGACCGAGCGCCCGGGGGGAGGGCGCCTCGCGTGGCACCGACGGAGGACACAGGCAACCGTGGACGCGCATAGCCGTGGGCGGGACGATATCGACCCCGCAGACCAGTGGGTGCTCAACCCGGAAACCGGCAATTACGAATTGCGACTGAACCCCTCCGGACCGCAGTCGGGAGGCAGACAGTCATCCGGGCACGAATCCGCTCCCGCCCGGCCGCAGCGCAGGGACTCGGTGCCCGAACAGGCTTCCCGCAGGCGCTCGCAGCAGCAGGCGCCGCGCCGCGACGTGCCGGGCCAGCGCAGCCGCAGAGGATCGGGCGGCGGCGGGCAGGACGGCCGTCCCGGGGGCGGTCCTCAGGGTCCCGCGGGACGCCGTAAGCGCAAGCAGCAGAAGTCACGCAAGAAGAAGGCGCTGCTGTGGACCGGCGGTGTGGTGGCCTTCGTCCTCGTCGCCGGGTCCAGCGGGGCGTACCTGCTGTACCAGCACTTCAACAACAACATCAACAAGATCGACGTGGTCGGCGGCACTTCGGGCTCCACCAAGGACCGGGCCGTCAACATCCTGCTGATCGGTACGGACAAGCGCACCGGCAAGGGCAACGAGGGCTACGGGGACAAGGGCAGCGTCGGCCACGCCGACACCAACATCCTCTTCCATGTCTCCAAGGACCGGACCAACGCGACCGCGCTCTCCATCCCCCGGGACCTGATCACCGACATCCCGGACTGCCAGGTCAAGGAGCCGGACGGGACGACGAAGACGATCCCGGGCAGCTCGCAGGTCCGCTTCAACACCAGCCTGGGGCAGGACGACCGCGACCCCGGCTGCACCATGAAGACGGTCAAGGCGATAACCGGCCTGACGGTTGATCACTTCATGATGGCCGACTTCAACGCCATCAAGACGCTCAGCACCGCGGTGGGCGGCGTCGACGTCTGTGTGGCACACCCGGTGGACGACAAGGAGTCGCATCTCAAGCTCCCTGCGGGCAAGTCCAAGGTCGAGGGCGAGCAGGCGCTGGCCTTCGTCAGGACCCGGCACAGTTTCGGCAACCACGGCGACCTCGACCGCATCAAGGTGCAGCAGCAGTTCCTGGCCTCGCTGATACGCAAGATGACGTCGGGTGACACGCTCACCAGCCCCACCAAGCTCTACAACCTGGCCAATTCGGCGACCAAGGCGCTCACCGTCGACAGCGGCATCGGCAGCATCGACCACCTCAAGAGCCTCGCGATGGACCTGAAGTCGGTGGACCCGAAGAACGTCACCTTCACCACGCTGCCGGTCGTCGACAACCCGGCGGAGAAGACAGTCCACCTCACGGTCGTCCTGAACCCCACCCAGGCGGACCCGCTCTTCTCGATGATGCGCGACGACGTCTCGCTCACCGAGGTCAAGAAGGAGAAGAAGGAGGCCGCGAGCAAGCAGGAGGCGCTCCTCAAGGGGAAGCAGGCCAACGCCTCCGACGTCCGGGTGAAGGTGCTCAACGGCGGGGCCCAGGCGGGATCGGCGCAGACCACGCTGACCTGGCTGCAGAACACCGAGGGCGTGCTGAAGTCGGAGAACGGCGGCAACTACAAGCCCGATCTGGCCAAGACGACCCTCACCTACGCGCCGAACCAGGCCGACCAGGCCCGCAAGCTCGCCGACATCATGGGCCTGCCGGCAGCGGCGATGAAGCCCGGCACGAAGGACTCCGTGGGGCTCACCCCGATGACGCTGGTCCTCGGTGCGGACTTCAAGGCGGCCGGTACGCCGATCAGTGCGCCGACCAAGGCGCCGGCGGACATCCAGAAGGTCGAAGCAGACAAGACCATCTGCGCCAAGTGACACCAGGTCACCGGGGCATACGCAGACCTGAGCAACAGGGGGGACCTGGTGGGACAGAACAGCACGCGGGGGGAGGGGACTCGGCCTCGCGTTCCGGGCGCGGGGCAACTCGGCTGGGACGAGAGCCTCTACGAGGAGGGGGCCTCCCGACCGGCCCCCGACGCCCGGGCGGGCGGCGGCGCGGGCGGAGGCCGCAGGAAGCAGTCCCGGCGGCGGGCGCGGCGCGGGAAGCGCCGAATACTCCGCTGGGTGGCGGGCACCGTGGCGTTCCTCGTCATCGGCACGGCGGGCGCGGGATATCTCTACTACCGCCACCTGAACGGAAATCTGCAGAAGAGCGCCCTCAACCTGGGTGACCACCAGGCCCCGAAGACGAAGGCCAACGCGGCGGGCCAGACCCCGCTGAACATCCTGCTGATCGGCTCGGACGCACGGGACTCCAAGGAGAACCAGAAGCTCGGCGGCGCCAGGAACACCTTCGGCGGCACTCCCCTGGCGGATGTGCAGATGCTGCTGCACGTCTCGGCGGACCGCAGCAACATGTCGGTGGTCAGCCTGCCGCGCGACACCGTGCTGAAGATCCCCAAGTGCACGGACGAGAAAGGCAAGACCTACCCGGCGACGGGCTGGACGCTGGCCAACGAGTCGCTCGGCCGCGGCGGTCCCGGCTGCACCGTCGCCACCTGGGAGTCCCTCACCGGCATCCACATCGACCACTTCATGAAGATCGATTTCTCCGGTGTGGTCTCCATGGCCGACGCGATCGGCGGGGTGCCGGTCTGCGTGGACGCCAATGTGTACTCGCACACCCGCGACGGCCACGGCTCGGGACTCAAGCTGAAGAAGGGCATCACATCGGTCAAGGGGCAGCAGGCGCTCCAGTGGCTGCGGACGCGGTACGGATTCTGGCCGGACACCGACGTCGTACGGACCAAGGCCCAGCACGAGTACATGAATTCGATGGTCCGCCAGCTGCGCAAGGGCACCAAGCTCACCGACCCCGGCAAGCTCATGGACCTCGCGGAGGCGGCCACCAACGCGCTCAAGGTCGACAACGGGATCCGCGACATCAAGAAGCTGTACGACCTCGCGGGGGAGCTCAAGAAGGTCCCGACGGCGCGGATCACCATGACGACCATGCCGAACGTGAATTCCGTACGGCCCGGGTTCGAGGAGAAGGTCGACCCCAAGGCGGGCGACGCGGACAAGCTGTTCGCCATGGTCAGGAACGACACCCCGCTGGACGGCAAGGGATCGAAGAAGAAGAAGCCCGCCGAGAAGGTCTCGGACGACCCGGCGGCGCCCAAGGCCGAGATCGGTGTCACCGTGCGGAACGGCACGGGCGGTGACGGCGGGCTGCCGTCGAAGGGCCGGGCCGGGTCGGTCGCGGCGCTGCTGACGGGCCAGGGTTTCGCGCGCGCCGTGGCCGATCAGACGCTCGACCCGCAGAAGACGACCCAGGTGCTCTTCCCCGGCGCCGATCTGGAGGGCGACGCCCAGGCGGTGGCGAAGGCGCTGGGCGTGCCGCTGACGTCGGTGAAGAAGTCCACCGGGGTCACCGGGGTCACGGTGGTCGTGGGAAGCGACTGGCGTGAGGGGACGACGTACCCCAAGTCCACGGCGGACGACGGGAAGACGCCGGACTCGGCCAACGCGCTGCACGGGGACGACGAGTCGGCGTGCATGAACGTCGACAAGGCGTACACCTGGACCTCGTAGCCGGGTGAGCACAGCGGAAAGGGCCGGTCCCGGGCGCCTCACGGCGACCGGTCCGGCCCTTTCCGTCTCCCGTTTCCGTATCGCGCTGCCGTCTCCCGGACGGCGGCGCCCCGTGAGCCCCTCAGACGGCGGCGCGGACCGCCGGGCGGCGGCTGGCGATGACCTTGCGGGCCAGCGCGCGCGGGCTGGTCAGGAAGCCGAAGCCCCAGCACATGTGCATGGTGGCCAGGGCCACCGGAATCCGTACCCGAGCCTTCGGCGAGAGGCCCTTACCGGCCGGCAGTGAGCCCGCGACGATGGCCGCGACGTAGGCGGCCGGGACCAGGAAGGCCCACGGGGTGACGGCCGCGCCGACCACGATGCCCGCCGCGATCGCGCAGACCGCGGTCGGCGGGGCGAGGTAGCGGAGGTTGATCGAGCCCTCGTGGTAGCGGGCGACGACATGGCGCCAGCGGCCGTAGTCCTTGTACTGCTTGGCGAGCGCCCGGACCGAGGGGCGCGGGCGGTACTGGACGCGCAGCTCGGGCGAGAACCAGATGAGGCCGCCGGCCTCACGGATCCGGAAGTTCAGCTCCCAGTCCTGGGCGCGGATGAACTCCTCGTTGTATCCGCCCTGCTGCTCCAGCGCCTCACGCCGGAAGACCCCCAGATAGACGGTCTCGGCCGGGGCCGCCTTGCCGCCGGTGTGGAAGGCCGCGTTGCCGACGCCGATCCTGGAGGTCATCGCGGCGGCGACCGCGTCCTCCCAGGCGTTCTCGCCCTCGGCGTGCATGATCCCGCCGACGTTCATCGCGCCGGTCTCCTCCAGGAGGCGGACCGCGGTGGCGATGTAGTTCGGCGAGAGCATGCCGTGGCCGTCGACGCGCACCACGACGGGGTGGCTGGACGCCTTGATGGCGGCGTTGAGCGCGGCGGGCGTACGGCCGGTGGGGTTGGCGACGGTGTGGATCCTGGGATCCTCCCGTACCAGCTCGGCGGCGATCTCCTCGGTGCGGTCCGACGAGGGGCCCACCGCGATCACCACCTCCATCTCACCGTCGTACTCCTGCTCCAGGATGTGGCGGACCGAGTTGCGCAGATGCCGCTCCTCGTTGAGGACCGGCATGATCACAGAAACAGCGGGCGTGGCGTGCGTGGCGTCCATAGGACGGTCACGTTACCGCGAACGAGGGACACCGGGCGCGGCGGCCGGGTGGCCTGCCCGGGATGTTGATCACAGCGGCTTACGGTGGTCGCTTCTCCTGCCCGTCCGCCGCGGAGGTGTCCCAGTTTCTCCCGTGCCCCCGCCCCGTCGCAGAAGGCCGCCGCCGCGCCGCCCGCCCCGCCCCCGCTGGGGCATGCGCCTCACGACCGCCCTGTCCGTCCTGGTGCTGGGCGCCGGCGGGATCGGCCACGCGCTCGTCGGTGAGCTGGACGGCATCGGGCGTATCGACCCGTTCAAGGACATGAAGAATCGTCCCGCCCCGGGCCGCGGCATGAACGTGCTCCTCGTCGGCACCGACGGCCGCGACAAGATCACGCCGGCGGAGAAGAAGAAGTACCACCTGGGCGGCGCGCCCTGCCACTGCACCGACACGGTCATGCTCGTCCATGTCTCGGCGGACCGCTCCCGGGTGAGCGTCGTGAGCCTGCCCAGGGACAGCTACGCGGTGGTGCCCGAGCACACCGATCCGGTCACCAGGAAGCAGGTCACCGCCCATCCGGTCAGACTGAACGCGGCGTATGCGCAGGGCGGCCCCCAGCTCACGGTGGAGACCGTGGAGAAGATGACCGGTGTGCAGATCAACCACTATCTGGAGGTCGACTTCACGAGCTTCATGAAGACGGTGGACGTGCTCGGCGGCGTCGACATCTGCACGGCCCGCCCGCTGAAGGACTCCTACACCGGACTCGACCTGCCGGCGGGGACCAGCAAGCTGGACGGGGGCCAGGCGCTCCAGTACGTACGCTCCCGGCACCTCGACGCCGCGTCGGACCTGGGCAGGATGCAGCGCCAGCAGCGCTTCATGGCCTCCCTGATCGCCAGGGCGACCGGCAGCGGTGTGCTGCTGAACCCGGTGAAGTTCCGCGATGTGGCGTCCACGGTCTTCGGCTCGGTCCGGGCGGACAGGGGCTTCGGCCCGGACGAGATGCTCTCCATCGGGGAGGCGATGCGGGGCTTCAAGCCGTCGTCGTCGGAGTTCACCTCCGTACCCATCGGGCAGATGAACTACCGGGTCCCCGGCATCGGCTCGACGGTGAAGTGGGACCCCGCGAAGTCCGGGAAGCTCTTCAAGGAGATCCGCGAGGACGTGCCGATCGCGGTGCACAGGGCGTCGGAGGCGAAGGCCCGGACGGTGGACGTGCCGCCCGACCAGATCAGGGTCCAGGTGGCGAACGGCACATCGACCACGGGACTGGCCGCTCGCGCGGACAAGAGCCTGCGCGCCACCGGCTTCCTCTCCTCGGTCGCCGCCACGGCACCGGGCCACTCGGCCTCCGACGCCGCGCACACCGTCATCGAGTACGACCCGCGCTGGAACCGGTCGGTGCGTTCGCTCGCGGCGGCGCTGCCGCACGCGCAGCTGCGCGCGGTGGCGGGGATCGGCTCCACGCTCAAGGTGACGCTCGGCACGGACTTCAGAACGGTGACACCGGTCCGGGCGGACGAGCCGGACCCGGGCAGGTTCGCGGCGGTCACGGGCGATCAGGTGGCCTGCAAGTAGGGGCCCGGCCACGGGCCACCCGGTCGTCACGTGCCACCCGGTCGTCACGTGCCACCCCGTCGTCACGTGCCCCTCGGTCATCAGGGCCGGGGCGGTCCGCCTCCGGTGGGCTCAGTCGTCGATGCCGTCGGCGATGCGCTGCTCCCGTAGCTCCTTGATCGCGCGGCGCCGGGCCAGCCGGTGGGTGCGGCGGATCTGCGCCTCCTCGTAACGCCGCTTGTCACGCTCACTGCCGGGCAGCACCGGCGGTACGGCCCGGGGCTTGCCGTCCGCGTCGACCGCGGCGAAGACGAGGTACGCGCTGCCGACCTGCTGGGCCGGTGAGGACTCGTTCCACCGCTCGGCCAGGACCCGTACACCGACCTCCATCGAGGACCGGCCGACCCAGTTGACCTGTGCCTTCACATGGACCAGATCGCCGACCCGCACCGGTTCGAGAAAGACCATCTCGTCCATCGACGCGGTGACGGCGGGCCCGCCGGAGTGCCGGCCCGCCACCGCGCCCGCCGCGTCGTCCACCAGCTTCATGATCACGCCACCGTGCACGGTACCGAGCAGATTGGTGTCGTTGCCCGTCATGATGTGGCTCAGGGTGGTTCGTGAGGCCGAGGTGGGCTTGCCCGGAAGATCTGTCATACGTGCCACCTTAGAGCGGCCCGGCACCACGGGACTTTGCATCAGCTCTGCAACAGCACTGCCGCGATTCCACACCCGCCCTGTATTACATACGCACCGTGACGGCACACTGGTCCACATGGACGACAGGGACCGCTACGGACGTGGCAGTGAGAACGTGCAGCCCGAGGGCGCCCGGGTCATGCGGCACGTGCAGCGCCCGGCGCCTCCCGCCCAGCGGCAGTACGGCGGACGCCAGCAGGGACAGGGGTACGACGACGGGTACGACGACCCGTACGACAGTGGCTACAACACGGGCCAGGTCTACGGACAGGGCGGCCCCAGCGGACCCGGCAGCCGCAGAAGCCAGGGTGGCCAGGGCTACGGCGGCCCGCGCCCCAGCGCCCGCCCGGGTACCACGCCGAACTGGGGCCGCCGCATCAGGATCGGCGCGCTGGTCCTGGTGATCGCCTTCCTCGGGGTCTCCATCGGTACGTACTTCTGGGCGGACGGAAAGCTGCGCCGCGAGGTCGACCTGTCCAAGGTGATCGACCGCCCCGCCACCGGCAAGGGCACCAACTACCTCATCGTCGGCTCGGACAGCCGCGAGGGCATGTCGGCGGCCGACAAGAAGAAGCTGCACACCGGCTCCGCCGAGGGCAAGCGCACCGACTCCATGATCATCCTGCATGTCGGCGACCACGGGAACACGATGGTCTCGCTGCCCCGTGACTCGAACGTCACGATCCCGTCGTACAAGGGCTCCGACTCCGGCAAGCTCTACCCGAACACCGGCCGGCAGACGAAGCTCAACGCCGCGTACGCGGAGGACGGCCCGGAACTGCTGGTGCGCACCATCGAGTACAACACCGGTCTGCACATCGACCACTACGCGGAGATCGGCTTCGACGGCTTCGCGAGCATCGTGGACGCGGTCGGCGGTGTGGAGATGGACATTCCGCAGGCGTTCAAGGACAAGGACTCCGGCGCCGACTTCCCGGCGGGCAAGCAGACCCTCAACGGCAGCCAGGCCCTGGCCTTCGTCCGCACCCGGCACGCCTTCGCGGCCAGCGACCTCCAGCGCACGAAGAACCAGCAGAAGTTCCTGGCGGCCCTGGCCTCCCAGACGGCCACCCCCTCCACGCTCATGAACCCGTTCAAGCTCTACCCGGTGATGGGCGCGGGCCTGGACACGGTGATCGTGGACAAGGACATGAGCCTGTGGAACCTGGCGTCCATGTTCTGGGCGATGAAGGGGGTCTCGGGCGGTGACGGCAAGCAGATGAACATGCCGATCTCGGGCTCCACCGGCGGGAACCTGGTCTGGGACAAGACCAAGGTCAAGCAGCTGGTGCAGGAGATGAAGGACGACGACACGGTGACGGTCTCGGGCAACTGACACCCCGCACCCCGCAACAGGCCCCCGGAGACGGCTCCGGGGGCCTGTTCTGTCTCCTGCGCGCCGCCGCGTCCTGCGCGCCGCCGCCTTCGGCGCTACTCCGACTCCGCCCCCTGGGTGATCGTGCCCCACTCGTCCATCGTGGGGCGGATCTTGATGGGCTCCTGGATGTCCGTGTCCGAGCGGCGCGGGGGCTCGGGGCCGTCCGGGCCGATGCGCATCATGCGCTCCACCCGGACGATCTGGAAGCAGCGGCCCCTGACCCGCAGTTCATTGGGCCTGCGCTGCCGGGTGAACCTCTCGGCGGCCTTCGCGTACACCGCGGCGTCCCGTTCGCCGATCTCCCCGGAGACCGGCAGCGACTCGGTCAGATAGTGGACCAGCAGCCGCCTCGCCTCCTGCGGGGTGTCGCACTGCGCGCCCACCATCGACCACGAGTGCTCCTTGTGCTCCATGATCCGGAAAGCGACGGGCAGCAGCACCAGGCCCGGGTGGGTCGCCACCGCGCGCCGCGAGTCCGCCAGTACGTCGGGCGGGAAGCGCCGCGAGGTGTACGAGAGCGAGAGCAGGCCGACCCGGTCCATGCCCTCGGTCAGCCCGACCGCCGCGCTGTGGTCGATCACGAAGCCACTGGTGCGCGGCACCGGACGGACGGGTGGCTCGTCCCAGCCGTCCGTATCGACGTCGGTGGCCCTGGGCGGCTCCAGCCGGCCGCCGCCGATCCTGGCGAACTCGTCGGCGCGCACGATGCGGTAGCGAGTACCCCAGGCGGACACGGCGTTCACCGGTTCGGTCTCCAGCCGGGCCACCGCGGCGAGCAGTTCACGCCGTTCCAGATGGTCGTCGGTATCGTCCTTGGCCTTGAGCCAGAGGTACGAGTTGAGCTCGTCCCGGGCGTCCTGCGGATAGCCGGTGTCCATGCCGCCGAGCAGCCGCCACCGCGGCCGCTCGCCCCGCCGCTGCTCCGCGAAACCGAAGAGCGGGCCGCGCACCACGATCTCGCCGTAGGTGCGCGCCGACGCCATCGCGTCCAGCTCGGTGACTTCGGACACGGGGTCGTCCCGCCGCCGCACATTGATGAAGAACTGCCCCGGGGCCTGTGTCTGCTGCTCCTGCTCCTCCATGGCGACAGTGTGCAGGCGTCCGGTCACACCGGGCGAGGGAATGCCGAAAGAGGGTCCGCATCGGTGGGCGCTGCCGTATATCTGTCTGGTTCACGGCCGTGCGTACCCGGGATACCTGAGCCCGAAGCCCCGCTTCGGGGCTTCGGGCTCAGGGGTTCAGGGGTTAGCGCCCCGTGTTCGTGGTGACAGCCGCTACGGCAGGTTCCGGGCCATCACGATCCGCTGGACCTGGTTGGTGCCCTCGTAGATCTGGGTGATCTTCGCGTCCCGCATCATGCGCTCCACCGGGTAGTCGCGCGTGTAGCCGTATCCGCCGAGCAGCTGGACCGCGTCCGTCGTGACCTCCATCGCGACGTCCGACGCGAAGCACTTGGCCGCGGCACCGAAGAAGGTCAGGTCGCCGTCGACGCGCTCCGACTTCGCGGCGGCCGAGTAGGTGAGCTGGCGGGCCGCTTCGAGCTTCATCGCCATGTCCGCGAGCATGAACTGGATGCCCTGGAAGTCGCCGATCGGCTTGCCGAACTGCTTGCGCTCCTGGACGTATCCCTTGGCGTAGTCGAGTGCGCCCTGCGCGATGCCGATGGCCTGGGCGGCGATCGTGATGCGGGTGTGGTCCAGGGTCTTCATCGCCGTGGCGAAGCCGGTGCCCTCCTCGCCGATCATGCGGTCGGCGGGGATCCGGACGTTGTCCAGATAGACCTCGCGGGTCGGGGAGCCCTTGATGCCGAGCTTCTTCTCGGGGGCGCCGAAGGAGACGCCCTCGTCGGACTTCTCGACCACGAAGGCGCTGATGCCCTTGGAGCGCTTGGCGGGATCGGTGACGGCCATCACCGTGTAGTACTCGGAGACGCCCGCGTTGGTGATCCAGCGCTTCACACCGTTGAGCACCCAGAAGTCGCCGTCGCGCACGGCCCTGGTCTTCATGCCCGCCGCGTCCGAACCCGCGTCGGGCTCGCTCAGACAGTACGAGAACATGCCGTCGCCCTGGGCGAGGCGGCCCATGTACTTCTTCTTGAGGTCCTCGGAGCCGGAGAGGATCACCGGGAGCGAGCCCAGCTTGTTCACGGCGGGGATCAGCGAGGAGGAGGCGCAGACGCGGGCCACCTCCTCGATGACGATGACCATGGCGAGCGCGTCGGCCCCGGCGCCGCCGTACTCCTCGGGTACGTGGACGGCGTGCAGGTCGGCGGCGGTCAGCGCGTCCAGCGCCTCCTGCGGGAAGCGGGCCTCCTCGTCGACCGCGGCGGCGAACGGCGCGATCTTCGCCTCGGCTAGGGCACGGACCGAGTCGCGGAGCATGTCGTGCTCTTCGGCCGGGCGGTACAGGTCGAAATCGGGCGAACCTGCCAAGGTCACTCACTCCCCAGGATGCTAACTACCGTTAAGTAACCCAATTTTAGGGGCTGCCCGCGTCCAGGGATACGTGAGGTTGGCGACAGGTTCGCGGCAGGGCGGGCCGGGAGTGCGCGACAGGGCCGGAGCAGGGCGCCGAACGGCCCGGCTATGCTCGGGCGCGCACCCGATCCCGTACGCCCCCTGGAGCTTCCGATGGCCCTGAAAATCACCGTGATCGGTACCGGCTATCTCGGTGCCACCCACGCCGCGGCCATGGCGGAGCTGGGATTCGATGTGCTCGGCCTCGATATCGTGCCCGAGAAGATCGAGATGCTCTCGCAGGGGCGCGTACCGATGTACGAGCCCGGCCTTGAGGAGATCCTCCAGCGCCATGTCGCGGGGATCGAGGGGTCCACCGGGCGGCTGCGCTTCACCACCTCGTGGGAGGAGGCGGGCGAGTTCGGTGATGTGCACTTCGTGTGCTGCAACACCCCGCAGAAGCACGGTGAGTACGCCTGCGACATGTCGTACGTCGACAACGCGTTCCGCTGGCTCGCCCCGCATCTGAAGCGGGACGCGCTGGTCGTCGGGAAGTCGACCGTGCCCGTCGGCAGCGCGGCCAGGCTCGCCGGGGTGCTCCGGGAGCTGGCGCCCGCGGGTGAGAGCGTGGAGCTGGCGTGGAACCCGGAGTTCCTGCGCGAGGGCTTCGCCGTCCAGGACACCCTGCACCCCGACCGGATCGTCGTGGGGGTGGAGAGCGCGGGGGCCGAGAAGCTGCTGCGCGAGGTGTACGCGGGCCCGGTGGGCGAGGGCTCCCCGTTCGTGGTGACCGACTTCCCCACGGCCGAGCTGGTGAAGACGGCGGCGAACTCCTTCCTCGCCACGAAGATCTCCTTCATCAACGCGATGGCCGAGGTCTGCGAGGCCGCCGACGGCGATGTCGCGAAGCTGGCGGAGGCGCTCGGGTACGACGAGCGCATCGGCAACAAGTTCCTGCGGGCCGGAATCGGCTTCGGCGGCGGCTGTCTGCCCAAGGACATCAGGGCCTTCATGGCCCGCGCGGGCGAACTGGGCGCCGACCAGGCGCTGACCTTCCTCCGTGAGGTCGATTCGGTCAACATGCGCCGCCGCGGCCACATGGTGGAGCTGGCTCGCGAGGCGGTGGGCGGCGGTTCGTTCCTGGGCAAGCGGGTCGCGGTGCTCGGCGCGACCTTCAAGCCGGACTCGGACGACGTACGGGACTCCCCCGCACTGAACGTCGCGGGGCAGATCCACCTCCAGGGCGGCCAGGTCACCGTCTACGACCCCAAGGGCATGGAGAACGCCCGCCGGCTCTTCCCGACGCTCGGTTATGCGGAGAGCGCGCTGGACGCGGTGCGCGGCGCGGATGTCGTCCTGCACCTGACGGAGTGGCGCCAGTTCCGCGAGCTGGACCCGGCGGCGCTGGGCGCGGTGGCCTCCGAGCGGATACTGCTGGACGGCCGCAACGCGCTGGACCCGGCGGCGTGGCGGGAGGCCGGCTGGGTGTACCGGGCGATGGGACGGCCGCGGGCCTAGGGTCTGCCGGACCGGGACGGGCCGGACCGGTCCGTCCCCGGGTCGCGTCCGGAAGGGCGACCGGATGTACGCGGACCCGCCCGGAACCCGTTCTGCCGCCGCGCGCAGCGGGCGAACGGGTTCCGGGCGGGCCGGCTCAGCCGTCCAGCTCGGCCAGAGTCGCGTTCGACGGGCCGCGTTCGGTCCGGAGGGTGCGGGAGACGTCCTCCGCCGCGCGCAGCACCCGTACCGCGTTCTGCCAGGTCAGCTTCGCCAGGTCCGGCTTCGACCAGCCGCGGGCGATCAGCTCGCCGATCAGGTTCGGATAGCCCGCCACGTCCTCCAGGCCGGCCGGGGTGAAGGCCGTGCCGTCGTAGTCGCCGCCGATGCCGATGTGGTCGACGCCCGCGACCTCGCGCATGTGGTCCAGGTGGTCGGCGACCGTCGACGCGGTGGCCATCGGGCGGGGGTGCGCCTCCTCGAAGGCGCGCTGGACCTTCAGCCCGGCGGGTGTGGTGTTCAGGTGGTGCAGCCCGTGGGTGCGCATGTTCTCGTCCGCGCGTGCGGTCCAGGCGACCGCATCGGGGAGGATGAACTTCGGGACGAAGGTGGCCATCGCGATGCCGCCGTTGGCCGGGAGCAGCGCGAGTACGTCGTCCGGGATGTTGCGCGGGTGGTCGCAGACCGTACGGGACGAGGAGTGCGAGAAGATCACCGGCGCCGTCGATGTCGCCAGCGCGTCACGCATCGTGGACGCCGCCACGTGCGAGAGGTCCACCAGCATGCCGGTGCGGTTCATCTCGCGGACGACCTCGTGGCCGAAGGCGGTGAGCCCGTGGGCCTTCACGACATCGGTCGCGGAGTCCGCCCAGGCGATGTTGTCGTTGTGCGTGAGCGTCATGTAGCGCACGCCCAGCGCGTACAAGGAGCGCAGCGTGCCCAGCGAGTTGTTGATGGAGTGGCCGCCCTCGGCCCCCATCAGTGAGGCGATCCGGCCCTGGCTCCTGGCCTTCTCCATGTCGTCGGCGGACAGCGCGCGTACCAGGTCGTTGGGGTAGCGGGTGAGCAGCTGGTCCACCGCGTCGATCTGCTCCAGCGTCGCGCTGACCGCGTCCTCGCCCGCCATGTCGCTGCGGACGTAGACCGACCAGAACTGCGCGCCGACGCCGCCCTTGCGCAGCCGGTGCAGATCGGTGTGGAGGTGGCCCGTCTGGTCGCGGGCGATGTCCAGCGCGTCGAGGTCGTACCGTACGTTCTCGCGCAGCGCCCAGGGCAGGTCGTTGTGGCCGTCCACCACCGGGTACTCGGCGAGCAGGTCAAGCGCTTCGGTGAGGTGATTGCTCATGAGGACCGCCTACTTTCCGAATCCGAAGGTTTCCGCCCCCGCCGCCCTGGCGCGCAGCCGGGCGCCCTTCTCCGTCGCCTCGTCGTTCAGCTTCTGCTGGAACTCCCGCATCCGCTCCTGGAGACCGGCGTCGGATGCGGCCAGGATGCGGACCGCGAGCAGCCCCGCGTTGCGCGCGCCGCCCACCGAGACCGTCGCCACCGGGACACCGGCCGGCATCTGCACGATGGAGAGCAGCGAGTCCATGCCGTCCAGGTACTTGAGCGGTACGGGGACGCCGATGACCGGCAGTGGGGTGACCGATGCCAGCATGCCCGGCAGATGGGCCGCTCCCCCGGCGCCAGCGATGACCGCCCTGAGGCCCCGGCCGTCCGCCTCCTCGCCGTACGTGATCATCTCGCGCGGCATCCGGTGCGCGGAGACGACGTCCACCTCGTACGCCACCCCGAACTCGTCCAGGGCCTTGGCCGCGGCCTCCATGACCGGCCAGTCGGAGTCCGAGCCCATCACGATGCCGACGACGGGGGACCCGGAGGCCGTGGAAGCTGACGGAGAGGTCATTCGGTGATCGTCCCTCGCAGATATCCGGCGGCGTGACGGGCGCGCTCCAGCACCACGTCGAGATCGTCGCCGTAGGTGTTGACGTGGCCGACCTTGCGCCCCGGCTTCACGTCCTTGCCGTACATATGGATCTTGAGCTGGGGGTCGCGGGCCATGCAGTGCAGGTACCCCTGGTACATGTCCGGGTAGTCGCCGCCCAGGACGTTGCACATGACCGTCCAGCGGGCGCGCGGGCGCGGATCGCCGAGCGGGAGGTCCAGGACCGCGCGCACGTGGTTGGCGAACTGCGAGGTGATCGCACCGTCCTGGGTCCAGTGGCCGGAGTTGTGCGGGCGCATCGCCAGTTCGTTGACGAGGATGCCCGGCGTGCCGTCGGGGCCGCGGACCTCGAAGAGCTCGACCGCGAGATGGCCGGTCACATCCAGTTCGTCGGCGATCCGCAGGGCGAGCTGCTGGGCCTCGCCCGCCAGCTCCTCATCGATGCCGGGCGCGGGGGCGATCACCGTGTCGCAGACCCCGTCGACCTGCCGGGACTCCACGACCGGATAGGCCACGGCCTGGCCGTGCGGGGAGCGGACGACATTGGCCGCCAGCTCCCGTACGAAGTCGACCTTCTCTTCGGCGAGGACCGGGACACCCGCCTTGAAGGGGGCCTCGGCGTCCGCGAGGGAGCGTACGAACCAGACGCCCTTGCCGTCGTAGCCGCCCCGGACCGTCTTGAGGATGACCGGGAAGCCGCCCACCTCGTCCGCGAAGGCGACCGCGTCGGCCGGGTCCGAGACGATGCGGTGGCGCGGGCAGGGGGCGCCGATCGCGGTGAGCTTCTCGCGCATCACCCCCTTGTCCTGGGCGTGCACCAGTGCGTGCGGGCCCGGCCGGACGGGAATGCCGTCCGCCTCCAGGGCGCGCAGATGCGCGGTGGGCACATGCTCGTGGTCGAAGGTGATCACATCGCAGCCGCGCGCGAAGTCGCGCAGCGTGTCCAGGTCGCGGTAGTCGCCGATGACGACTTCGCTGACCACCTGGGCCGCCGAATCCTGCGGGGTGTCACTGAGCAGCTTGAATCTGAGGCCGAGGGGGATACCCGCCTCGTGGGTCATCCGGGCGAGCTGTCCGCCACCGACCATGCCGACTACGGGGAACGTCACGTACCCCAGGGTATCCGCAGCCCAGGACCGGCGTACCAGCACGTCACGGCCTGGCCGGGGCACCCGAACGGAGCACTGACTAGCATGGGCGCGTTGACACACTCGACCGAACGGGGCTTTCCACCACCATGAGCGATTCCGGCGGGATGCGGACGCGGGTGCAGCGGCTCTGGCGCGAGGTCGCCAAGTTCGGCGCGGTGGGCGCGCTGGGCCTGCTGGTCAACATGGCGGCGTTCAATCTGCTCCGCCACACGACATCCCTCCAGGTGGTACGGGCCAGTGTGCTGGCGACCGTCATCGCGGTGGTCTTCAACTACATCGGTCTGCGGTACTTCGCCTACCGGGACCGCGAGAAGAGCGGCCGGGGCAGGGAGATGGGGCTCTTCCTGCTGTTCAGCCTGGTCGGGGCGGTCATCGAGAACGGGATCCTCTACGCGGCGACGTACGGCGCCGACTGGAACTCGCCCCTGCAGAGCAACTTCTTCAAGTTCCTCGGTATCGCCGTCGCGACGCTCTTCCGCTTCTGGTCCTACCGCACCTGGGTGTTCCGGGCGCTGCCCGCGCAGGTCCCGGCCCCCGGGCCCCTGGTGGAGGCCGGGCCGGAGTAGGGCCCGCACCGGGCCACCGGGCCACCGGGCCAGGGTCACCGGATCGTCGGCCGCGGGTTCCCGGAGTTCTGCGAGGGGTCCTGCGGGCCCTGTTCCTTGGACGGGTTCCTCGACACCCGGCTCAGGAAGAGCGCGAAGACCGGCGGATGCTGCTGGAGCATTTCGAGCCGCCCGCCGTCCGCCTCGGCCAGATCGCGGGCGACGGCGAGGCCGATGCCGGTGGAGTTGCGTCCGCTGATGGTCCGCTCGAAGATCCGCGCCCCGAGGTCGGGCGGCACCCCGGGCCCCTCGTCGGTCACCTCGACGACCGTCTGTGTACCGGTGACCCGCGTACGGACCGCGACGGTGCCACCACCGTGCATCAGCGAGTTCTCGATCAGCGCGGCCATCACCTGGGCCACCGCGCCCGGCGTGCCGATGGCCCGCAGCCCGCGCTTGCCCGACCGTACGATCGCGCGCCCCGCGCTGCGGTAGGCCGGGCGCCACTCCTGGAGCTGCTGGGTGACGACCTCGTCCAGATCGAAGGTGACGGCGGAGCTGGTGCGCGGGTCGCGGGAGTTGGTCAGCAGCCGCTCCACGACGTCCGTCAGCCGCTCGACCTGGGTCAGCGCGATGGTCGCCTCCTCCTTCACCGTGTCCAGGTCCTCGGTGAGGGTGATCTCCTCCAGCCGCATGGAGAGCGCGGTCAGCGGCGTACGGAGCTGGTGGGAGGCGTCGGCCGCGAGCCGGCGCTCGGCGGTCAGCATCCGGGTGATCCGCTCGGCCGACGAGTCCAGCACATCGGCGACCCGGTCCAGCTCCGGCACCTGGTACCGCTTGTGCCGGGGGCGCGGATCGCCGGAGCCGAGGCGTTCCGCGGTCTCGGCGAGGTCGGTGAGCGGCGAGGTGAGCTTGTTGGCCTGGCGTACGGCGAGCAGCACCGCCGAGACGATGGCGAGGAGGGCAACCGCGGCGATGATCAGCAGGGTGCGGCCGACCTCGCGGGTCACGGTGGAGCCCGCCTCCTCGACGGTGACCTCCTCACCGTCGGCGCCGGTCGCCCTGGACCGGATGACGCTGCCCTGCGGCTCGGTGCCGAGCCTGATGGTGTCCCGGCCGGGGATCTTGATCACCGCGTAGCGGTGGGCGTCGACCTGGTCGTGCAGGATCGTCTCGGTGACCTGTTCGTCGCTGAGGATCCGGCTCTCGACGATGCTCGCGAGGCGCAGCGCCTCGGAGTCCACGCTCTCCTGGGCGCTGTTGCTGATGGTGCGCGTCTCGACGATGACGAGCGAGACACCGAAGACGGCGATCACGACGAGTACGACGGCGAGCGTGGAGTTGATGAGTCGGCGGCGCATGCGGCAAGTGTCGCAGTCGGCGCCCGCGGGGCCGGGACGGTGCCGCCCCGGCTACGGCCCCCGGCCTCAGCTCTTCTCGAAGCGGAAGCCGACGCCCCGCACGGTGGCGATATAGCGCGGGTTCGCCGCGTCGTCGCCGAGCTTCTTGCGCAGCCAGGAGATGTGCATGTCGAGCGTCTTGGTCGACGACCACCAGGTGGTGTCCCAGACCTCGCGCATCAGCTGGTCCCGGGTGACGACCCGTCCCGCGTCCCTGACCAGAACCCGCAGCAGGTCGAACTCCTTGGCGGTGAGCTGGAGTTCCTCGTCGCCCATCCAGGCGCGGTGCGACTCGACATCGATCCGTACGCCATGGGTGGCGGGCTGCGGGGCGGTGTCGGCGGCGCCGCGCCGCAGCAGGGCCCGCACCCGCGCCAGCAGTTCGGCGAGGCGGAACGGCTTGGTGACGTAGTCGTCGGCGCCGGCGTCCAGGCCGACCACCGTGTCGACCTCGTCGGCGCGGGCGGTGAGCACCAGGACCGGCACCGTGTGCCCGTCCGCGCGCAGCCGCCTGGCCACTTCCAGACCGTCCATGCCGGGCAGGCCCAGATCCAGGACGACCAGGTCGATCCCTCCTTGAAGGCCGGCGTCGAGCGCGGTCGGTCCGTCTTCCCGCACCTCGACCTCGTAACCCTCCCGACGCAGTGCGCGGGCCAGCGGCTCCGAGATGGATGCGTCGTCCTCGGCGAGCAGTACACGGGTCATGAAGGTGATGGTAGACCGCGACAGGTCGTGCTCGTGAGGTGATCGCACAGGGCTGCGGGCGCGGGGGCTCCGGTTTGAGCCAGGCCGGATCCGGACGGTGGACCCTGGGCGGCCGTACGGGTTGTTACCTTCGAATACGGTCGCCGGTTCCGGCATTCACCTGTGATCCATGTCTCAACCCCTTTCAAATGCCGCAGCTGCCTCTTTATGGTGGCGAGACGCCTGTAGCAGTACGTGGACGTCTTTGGCATGCCTTGTTGCGCCAAAGACTCCTTCTTCTGTGCGCGGTTGGCACCCCGGCCGCGTGGACAGTGAATGACCTAGCGGCCGGGCCCCGTGTGCGAGGAAGCACGTGGAGCGTGGATCCCGACACGGTCTCCCCCTTCGGTACGGAACCCATCCGGCTGGCCCCTCTGGCGTGGGGCGGGGAAGGACCGTGCCGGTGCCGGCCACCCCCCACCGGGCGCGTCACCGATCTGCGACGCGTCCCGAAAAGCAAGGAACGACCATGGCGTCAAGCCTGACGAAGGCTCCGGAGACCCCGGAAAAGACCTTCTTCGGACACCCCCGCGGCCTGGCACCGCTCTTCATGACGGAGATGTGGGAGCGTTTCAGCTTCTACGGCATGAGGGCGCTGCTCCCCCTGTACCTGGTGTCCAGCGCCGGCCCGCATCTGAGCGGGGCCACCGCCACGGCGATCTACTCGATCTACCTGGCGATGGTCTATCTGCTCACCATGCCGGGCGGCTGGTTCGGCGACCGTGTCTGGGGTGCCCGCAAGACGGTCACCATCGCGGCCTCGGTCATCATGGTCGGGCACCTCGTCCTGGCGCTGCCCGGCACAGGCTCGTTCTTCGCGGGTCTCGCGCTCGTCGCGTTCGGTTCCGGACTGCTGAAGGCCAACATCTCCACGATGGTCGGGCACCTGTACAAGGGCCCCGACGACCCGCGCCGGGACGGTGGCTTCACCGTCTTCTACATGGGCATCAACATCGGCTCGTTCTTCGCGCCGCTGGTGATCGGCACGGTCGGCGAGAACGTCAACTGGCACCTCGGCTTCGCCCTCGCGGCGGTCGGCATGGGTCTGGGCCTGCTGCAGTTCCTCATCGGCACCCGCCATCTGAACGAGCGCAGCTCGATCGTCCCGAAGCCGCTGTCGGCGCAGGAGCGCAGCTCGGTCCTGACCAAGGGCCTGATCTGCCTGATCATCGCCGCGGTCTTCTACGGCATCGTGGTCTTCAGCGGCGCCTTCACCCAGAACTGGGCGCTCTACCCGATCACCGTGCTCGGGCTGCTCATCCCGATCGGTGTCCTGGTGCGCATGAAGCGCGACCGGGAGCTGTCCGGCCTGGAGCAGAAGAAGATCTCCGGGTACATCTGGTTCTTCGTAGCCGCTGCCGTCTTCTGGATGATCTACGACCAGGGCGGCTCCACGATGTCGCTCTTCGGCGAGAACTCCACGACGAACAGCCTGCTCGGCTTCCACTTCCCGACGTCCTGGTACCAGTCGGTGAACCCGGTCTTCGTCATGGCGCTGGCCCCGGTCGTCGCCTGGATCTGGCTGGCCCTCAACAAGAGGGGCAAGGAGCCGAGCACGGTCGTCAAGTTCGTCTCGGGTCTCTTCCTGATCGGTGTCTCCTTCTTCGTCTTCATGCTGCCGCTGATGTCGACGACGGACGGCTCCAGGGTCAGCCCGATGTGGCTGGTGGCGATCTACTTCGTGCAGACCGTCGGTGAGCTCTGCCTCTCCCCGGTCGGCCTCTCGGTGACGACGAAGATGGCGCCGGCGAAGTACGCCAGCCAGATGATGGGTGTCTGGTTCCTCGCCGTCACGGCGGGCGACTGCGTCACCAGTCTGCTGTCGCTCTCCGGCGTGAACCTCAACAAGTCCGGCATGGTCGGCCTTGAGGCGGCGCTCGCGGTGGTCGCGGCCGTCGCGGTCTGGATGTACCGCGGCAAGGTCAAGGAGCTCATGGGCGACGTCCGCTGACGCGTTCCGCTCGTGCTGTACGCAGGCCCCGCCGCACCGGTCAGTGCGGCGGGGCCTGTTCCGTAGGTGCGGGGGCCTGTTCCGTAGGTGCGGGGCCCTGTTCGTAGGTGCGGGGCCCTGTTCGTAGGTGCGGGGCCCGTCGCCGTGAGGGTGGCGGGCCGTCGGCCCCGTGTCCGGGGTCAGCGGGTGCCGCGCAGCCTCCTCCAAGGGGTGAAGGTGAAGACCGCGCCGCCCAGCAGGATCACCGTGCCGGCCACCAGGCCGAGCGCCCGCAGGCCGCCGTTGTCGCTCGCGCCGGTCTCGGCGAGACCACCGCTGGTGCTGGCGGAGCCGCCCGAACCGCCGGTCGCCGAGCCGCCGGTGGCGCCGCCGGTCGATGTGCCGCCCGACGCACCGCCCGGCTGGGCCGAAGTGTCGAGTTGCAGGGAGACGGCGACATTCGCGGGCGGGGTGCAGGTGGTGGTCGTACCGAGCGCCTTGACCGTCAGTACGCCGGGGCTGAGTGTCGTCTTGCCGTCCGCGCCCGGCTTGTAGGTGCCGGTGAGATCGGGGATCTCGATGGGCGCGCCCGACTTGATGGCCGACTTGTTGGCCGGGCCCGCCACATGGACCGTGCCCTTGTCGGAGCCGCCGAGCTTGACCTCCATGGACGGGACGACCGAACCGGCGGGGATGTCGGCCGGGCTGTCCATGACGGACTTGCTGAACTTCACGGTGAGGCCGTAGTCCCCGCCGCTCTTCTTCGCGTTGATCTGGACCGGCGATGTGGCGTTCTTGTCGCCGATGGGCGTCTTGCAGGCGTACGGGACGGAGACCTGCTTGCCCGTGAAGTCCGTGGCGCCCCCGGTGCCGCCCGAACTGCTGCCGCCCGTGCTGCTCCCACCGGTGGTGGTGCCCCCGGTGGTGCTGCCGGCCGTCGTGCCGCCGGTGGTGGTCCCGCCGGTGGTACCGGCCGTGGTACCGCCGGTCGTGGAGCCCGCGGTGGTGCCACCCGTGGTCGTACCGCCCGTGGTGGTGCCGCCGCTGGTGGTGCCGCCGCCGTCCGTGACCTTGATGGTGGCCGACGACTTCACCGTCTCCTTGGGCGAGCACTTGGTGTCCGTGGAGATCGGCTTGCTGACGTTGATGTTGTACTTGTCGGCCGTCAGCGTGACGTCACCGGCCTTGGTCAGCTTCAGCTTCCCCGTCATGTCGGAGAGGACCATCGGGGCGCCCTTGGCGATGGGCGGATTGGTCCGGGGCCCCTGCATGGCCAGGTCGGCGGTCTGCGCCCCGGCCACCTTGACCGTGCCGGTGGGCTGCACGGTGTTGGCGTCCAGGTCGAGGATGTCCGGGTTCTTGGAGGCGGCCGAGACCGTCTTCCACACGACGTCGACCTCGTCGCCCACCTTCGCTGTGGCGGGCGCCGTGATCGCCACCTCCGTCGTGCCCTCGATGGCCGGCAGGCCGGAGATCGCGGGCGGTATGCACTCGGTCTTGTACGAGACGTCCGCGGCATGGGCGGGGCCCGCGGCCAGCATGATCCCCGCACCGCCGAGCATCAGCGCGAACCCTGCCGCGCTCATCCTCCGTTGTCTGATCACGGGTTTCCCTTCGTCGTGGGGTGCTTCTCGGCCGGGTGGTTCTCAGACAGGTGGTGCTCGGACGGTGCGGTGTCCGGGGTGAACCACGGCAGAGCCGTGGTCGTCGGGGGATGCGGCCCGGCACCGGACGGCGGTGCCGCCCGCTCGGGCCTGCGGAAGGCGGGCATGCGTACGGTGATCCCCGGCAGCAGCGCGTTCCGGTGACGGCCCGCGCCACCCGGCGTACCGCGTGCGGCCCGCGGCCTGACCTTGTCGACGACCGCCATGCCGATACGGAAGACGGCGGCCGGTACGACCACGCACAGCAGCAGCCAGAAGAAGGTGACGCCCCAGGGGCGCCCCACCCCCCAGGGCTGCTCGATCAGCACCTTGCCCGCGTACTTCACCGCGATCTGGTAGTCGCCGTGGGCGCCCGCCGACAGTTCGGCGTCCAGTCTGATCCGCGCCTTCTTGCCGGGCGCGACCGTGCCGTGCCACTGGCGGTCCTCCCACTGCGGGGCGAACACCCCGTGCGAGGTGCCGAGGGAGAAGAGCGGGTCCTTGACGGGCGTCGAGCCGAGATTGCCCACGGTGAAGACGACGGTCCTGCTGGGCGGCGCCCCGAACCAGGTGAGGAGGCCGCTCGACCCTTCGAGCCGGGCGCCGGAGAGTACCGCGAGCCGCCCGCCCGGCGGGGGCTTCGGCAGGGCCGCGACCGGATGGCCCGCGACCTTGAACACGACATCGGCCGCGGCCTGTTCACCGGTCACCGTGGCGATGTGCACCACGCACGGGCATGGTTTGGGCGGCTCGGCGACCGGCAGCTTCTTGGTGAACGCGCCCTTGGAGTCGGTGGTGACGGCCCGGCCCTCGGAGTTGGCGCAGGCGTTGGTGCCGCCGATCACGCCACGGGCCGGGGTGGCCTGACCGCAGATCAGCAGCATCAGCAGCGCGTCGCGGCGCCAGCCGGTGCCCTTGACGGTGATGTCGCCGCCCTTCCCCGCCTGTTGCTGGGAGAGCGTAGCGCCCGGCTTCCCGGCCGCGGCGGCGCCGGGGGCCGGTACCAGGGCCAGAGCGGGCAGCAGCGCCAGGAGGAAGGCCAGGGACGCCCCCCAGCTCCCGAGGGCCCGCAGCCACCGGGCGGGTTCGATCTTCACGTTGCCGCTCCCGCCGTCGCCGGTTCGCTGTCGGTGGTGCTGGTGCTGGTGCTGGTGCTGGTGCTGTCAGTGCCGCTGTCGCTCTCGTACGCTCCCGTGTCCCGGGCACGTCGGCGGCGTACGGTGAACCAGCCGCCCGTACCGGCGAGCACCAGTGCCACCACCCCCGCCACCCGCCACCACGGCACGAACACCGCGGAGGCCGATCCCGTCCCGCGCGCCCCTCCGCCTGCCGTCACCACGAGGTGCACGGAGGCCGAGTCGAGCGCCGGCGGATGCGGCCACTTCTCCGTGAGCCGTACGCGCCGTCCGGGCAGCAGTTCCACCGGGAGCGTGCGCTCCTCGATGGAGTGGCCGCCGCTGAGAAGGCCGTCGGAGCGCAGAGCGAGGTGCGGGGTGAGGGCCGTGTTGCCGCGGTTCACCAGCGTGTAGTGGACCAGCCCCGGGCCCTTGTCGACCCGTACGTCCTCCACCGTCAGGGCCGAGAGCGTCGGCCCGCTCACCCGCAACTGCACCCGCACCCCGGTCTCGTGGCCGCCGGACGCCGCCACGATCGCGGCCGGGTGGTCGCCCGGTCCTGCGGTGGCGGGGACCGTGACGCTGAAGGGGACCCGGGCGCTGGTGCGCGCCGGGACCTTCACCGTGCGCGCCGCCGGGGTGATCCAGGTGTCGTCCGCGGCGCGGAGCGCGGACCCGCCGGATGCCGTGTTGTACGCCTCGGCGCCCCGCAGCCGTACCGTCACCGCCTTCCTGCCCGTATTGGTCAGCGCCAGGGTGTCCTCCAGGACGGTTCCCGGCGCGCCCTCCAGATAGAAGTACGGGCGGCCGTCCGCGCTGGGCCTGGTCCCCTCGCCGGACGCGGGCGCGGCCGTCCAGCCGGGCCCCGCGGCCGACGGCCCAGCGGCGGACGCGGACGCGGGTACGAGCGCGGGCCCGGCCGGACAGAGCAGTACGGCGGCCGTGAGCACGGCGGAACGGATGGTGCGCGTGAGCATGAAAGGGCTCCCTGTTGCTGTGCCGGTCGGTCTCAGACCGCCTCCCTGTGCCCGGCGGGTCTCACGCGGACCGCTGGCTCCGCCGGGTCAGCCACAGCACGCCGGCGGCTCCGCTGAGCAGCACGGTCCCGCCGAGCGTGCCGAGCGCCATCGTGGAGTCGAGCGGCCCGGTCTTCGGCAGGCTGCCGCCCGACGCGCTCTGCGACGTACCGGAACCCCCGCTCGAACTGCCGCCGCTGCTGCCGCCCGTGGAGCCGCCGCCCCCGCTCGTACCGCCACCGCCCGATCCGGCGACCGTCAGCTCCAGGGAGGGCTTCGGGCTGTTGGACGGGGTGCAGGTGGTCGTCGTGCCGAGCGCCTTGATGGTCAGCGTCGACGCGGTGAAGGTGACCTTGCCGCTCTTCTTGGGCGTGTAGGTGCCCGACAGGTCGCTGATCTTGATGGGTGAGTTGGCGGGGATGGCCGCCGAGTTGGTCGCGCCCGAGACCGGGACCGTCCCGCTCTCCGCGCCGCCGAGTTTGATGAGCGCGCTGGGCTTCATGGCGCCCTTGCCCAGTTCGACCGGGCTGGAGGAGACACCCTTCTGGAAGGACATGGTGAGGGTGTAGCCGCTGCCGCTCTTGACGCCCTTGATGTCGATGGGCGAGACGGCTCCCTTGTTCCCGATCGGCGTCTTGCACTGGTAGTTGACGTCCACCACGTCGGCCTGAGCTGCTGGTGCGGTCATCAGCACCACCGAGCCCGCGACGGCCGCCGCCAGCGCAAACGCTGTCCGCTTCTGGTACGACACCTCGAAACCCCTTATGCCGGATGCCGCCGCTGGGTAACTGACGACACATCAGATTGGGCGCTCAAGGTACGCCCGAGCCCTTGCCGAGGGAAGACAAAGAGCGCACCGGATCGGCGCGTTCACGGGAGATGCCCGAAGTGCAGC
Organism: Streptomyces sp. NPDC054757; assembly: GCF_053612185.1. Classification (NCBI taxonomy): domain Bacteria; kingdom Bacillati; phylum Actinomycetota; class Actinomycetes; order Kitasatosporales; family Streptomycetaceae; genus Streptomyces; species Streptomyces sp. NPDC054757. The sequence goes on along the minus strand of NZ_JBSHBW010000021.1, from coordinate 96,702 downwards.
GCACCGGGGTTCAGCGCCCCGGACCGGTCGGAACCTTTCCGGAGCGCGCTTCGTCCTGCCCTGTGGCTGATCAACACGAGCGGCCCGTACGGAACGAACAGCACGAGGCGCCCGGACGCCGTGACACCGGAGGAGAAGAGAGCAGTTGCGGAACGGCGAAGGAGACAGCAGCGAACCCCAGGCGGCCGAGGACCCGCCGACCGGCGACGAACCCTGGTGGGCGGGGACCGGCGGGCCGGGAGGCGTACTCCTCATCGCGGCCGGCGTCGCGCTGCTGCTGTGGTTGCTGCTGTCCGGCAAGTCGGCCGACGACGACTGGGCCCTCTACTACGGAGCGGGCAAGGTCATGGCCATCGGATGCGTGGCCGCCGGGTCGGCCCTTCTGGCCCGTCGCCGCCGGGGAGACGGCTGAGGGCGGCCCGGCGGGCCGTGTCGCGGGCACGGAACCAGGGGTGACGGTGGCTGCCCAGCGCGTCAGCCACTGCCCGGCAGCCGCTGACGCCCCCTGTCAGCCATACGAGCCATATGAGCCGTCAGGGGGCTGAGCGGTCGGCTCAGGCCGGTGCGGCCAGCTCGGCCCAGACCATCTTGCCGGGACTGCCCGGTGTGCGGACCACGCCCCAGTCGAGGCAGAGCCGCTCCACGATGAACATGCCGTGCCCGCCGGGCCGGCCCGCCCGGTGCGGGCTGCGCGGTGCGGGCTGGCCCGCGCCGCGGTCGTCGACCTCAAGACGGAGCACTTTCTGCCCGTACGAGACACGGAGTTCCTCGGGGCCCTCGGCGTGCAGGCACGCGTTGGTCACCAGCTCGGACACGACCAGCAGGACGTCCTCAGCCGCGGCACGGCGGTCGGCGCTCTCGGCGGGCAGCCAGGCCCAGTCGTAGAGCGCCTGGCGCGTGAAATCACGCGCCAGAGGGACAATGCCGCTCGCGCTCAGCAGGGAGAGCGTGCGGCTACGGCCTTCGGCGGACACGGTAAAGGCTGGTCCGGCGCCGTCGCGCTCGGGGCCGAGGTCCCCCGGCGGCTGCTGCCGGGTGGTGCTCATCAGCGCTTCACCTCACCGATTCACCAGTTCAAAAAAGTCAGCGGTACAGAGATTGCGGAGGGACTCCTGCCCTGCTTAATGGTGACAACACTCATTTCTTTCTACAGAGTGTGCGGATCAGTCGCGCAGCGCATCTTCAAGAGAATCGTGCACGGTGAAGACCGCCTCGGCACCTGTGATCTCGAACACCCTGGCCACCACAGGGAGCATTCCGGCCAGATGAACCCCTTCCCCGGCGGACTCCGCCTTGAGGCGGGCCCCCAGGAGCACGTTCAGCCCCGTCGAGTCACAGAATTCCAGCTGGGAGCAGTCGATGACCAGCCGTGACCGGCCCTGCTCCAGCGCTTTGTCCAGCGGCTCGCTCAGCAAACCGGCCGTGTGGTGATCCAGCTCACCGGCCGGAGTCACGACCTCGCTCCGGCCCTCGGACCTGACTTCGACCCGAAGCCGGCCCTGGTTCGCGCTGCCGACCGTCCCGCGGTCCATGTCCGTCCCTCTTCGCCGTGTTGGAGATGTCGCTGACGTGCGACGAAGACTACGCCTTCCGCACGCCGACCGGTAGCGGAACAACCCCAACGAACTAGTGCAATACGGACATTTGACACTTGCGCTTGTGCATCCGGAGCCGATAGGGGTAGTAGCGACCACATTCGAACATGGCCGGCTTCGGAGGCGCCGCTACACCGCAGCACACAGGCATCGGCAGCCATATGCCGAGAACCATGGAGGACACCATGTCACCCCAGCTCGACGAAACCCACAGCGGTACGTCGACTGCACGTCCTACCCCGTCCGACCCGATCGAGTCCGGCATCGAGGATTTTCCTGAGATTCCGCCGTACACCGAAGTGGGTCCGCTGGACGCCAGGGCACTGTCGAAGACGCTCTTCTCGCGGCTGGAGTCCCTCCAGGAGGGAACGCACGAGTACGCGTACGTGCGCAACACGCTCGTCGAGCTCAACCTGGCCCTGGTCAAGTTCGCCGCCTCCCGGTTCCGCTCCCGCAGCGAACCGATGGAGGACATCATCCAGGTCGGCACGATCGGCCTGATCAAGGCGATAGACCGCTTCGAGCTCAGCCGCGGCGTGGAATTCCCCACCTTCGCGATGCCGACGATCATCGGCGAGATCAAGCGCTTCTTCCGTGACACGTCCTGGTCGGTGCGGGTGCCGCGCCGTCTCCAGGAGCTGCGTCTCGACCTCGCCAAGGCCGGTGACGAGCTCGCTCAGCAGCTCGACCGCTCCCCGACCGTGGCAGAGCTCGCCGAGCGTCTCGGCCTGAGCAAGGAAGAGGTCGTCGAGGGGATGGCGGCGAGCAACGCGTACACCGCGAGCTCGCTCGACGCCCAGCCCGAGGAGGACGAGTCCGAGGGCGCGCTGGCCGACCGGATCGGCTACGAGGACCACGACCTCGAAGGCGTCGAGTACATCGAGTCGCTCAAGCCGCTGATAGCCGGGCTTCCCGCACGCGACCGGCAGATCCTCTCGCTGCGCTTCGTCGCCAACATGACGCAGTCGGAGATCGGCGAAGAGCTGGGCATCTCGCAGATGCATGTGTCGCGGCTGCTGTCGCGCACCCTGGTGAAGCTGCGCAAGGGGCTGACCCTGGAGCAGTGAGGCACGTCCCGAGGAGCGTCCGTCCGGTCCGCCGGCCGGGCAGCGCCTCGACGGAAGAGCCGGTCCCGCTCGTCGGGACCGGCTCTTCCGCGTGTGCGGCTGTTCAGGGGCCCGTCAGACCACCCGGGCTCCGCGCTGCCACACCGCCGAGACCAGCGGGACGCCGGGCCGGTAGGCGAGGTGGACATGGGACGGGGCGTCCAGCAGCGTCAGGTCGGCCCTGGCACCCGGCACCAGACGGCCGATGTCCGTACGGCGCAGGGCCCGCGCGCCGCCCGCGGTGGCCGACCAGAGCGCCTCGTCCGGGCTCATCCCCATGTCGCGCACCGCCAGGGCGATGCAGAACGGCATGGAGGATGTGAACGACGAGCCCGGGTTGCAGTCCGTGGAGAGCGCGACCGTCGCTCCGGCGTCGAGCAGCCTGCGGGCGTCCGGCCAGTCGGCGCGGGTGGAGAACTCGGCGCCCGGCAGCAGCGTGGCGACCGTGTCGCCGTCCGCCAGGGCCCTGACGTCCTCGTCGGTGAGATGGGTGCAGTGGTCGGCCGATGCGGCGTCCAGCTCGACCGCGAGCTGCACCCCGGGGCCGTGGCCGAGCTGGTTGGCGTGGACGCGCGGATGCAGGCCCCTGGCCCGCCCCGCCGTGAGGATCGCGCGCGCCTGGTCGCCGTCGAAGGCGCCCTTCTCGCAGAACACGTCGACCCAGCGGGCGTGCGGCGCGCAGGCGTCGAGCATCTCGCCGGTGACCAGGGCGACATAGCCGTCCGGGTCGTCGGCGAACTCGGGCGCGACGATATGGGCGCCCAGGTAGGTGACCTCGTCGGTGTGGCGGGCCGCGATCCGCAGGGCCCGTGCCTCGTCCTGGACGGTCAGGCCGTAGCCGGACTTCGTCTCCAGTGTGGTGGTGCCCTGGCGGAGCGCCTCCTGGAGGTAGGACGCGACGTTCGCCGAGAGCTGTTCGTCGGTGGCCGTACGGGTGGCGGCGACCGTGGTGCGGATCCCGCCCGCCGAGTAACTGCGTCCCGACATACGCGCGTTGAACTCGGCCGTCCGGTCACCGGCGAAGACCAGGTGCGAGTGCGAGTCGACGAACCCCGGGATCACCGCCCGGCCGCCCGCGTCGACCGCGTTGTCAGTGGCGGGTGCTTTGCTTGATTCACCGACCCAGGCAATGCGGTCGCCGTCGATGACGAGCGCCGCGTCCTGGATCAGACCGAGCGGGGATCCGTCCCCGAGGGAGGGGTCGTTGGTGACCAGACTGCCGATGTGGATGAGGGCGGTGGCGGGCTTCGTCGTCGCGGGGGTCGCCGTCGCTGGGTTCGTCATCGCGGTGTGCTTCTCCGGATTCGGGTGGGGGATCAGGGGCGCAGCGCCGCGATCGACTCGGCCAGCGCGTCCGGGACATCCGGGACGAGCGCGTGGACTCCGTCGCGTACGACATGGCGGCCTGCCACGACCGTGTGGCGTACGTCGGCGGCGGAGCCGGCGAATACGGCGGTCTCCGCTCCGAGCCGCGGTACCGGGCCCGCGGTTCTGACCGTGTCGAGGGCGACCGTCGTGAGGTCGGCGAGCGCGCCGGTCTCGATGACGCCTCCCTCGGGCCAGCCGAGCGCGTTGTATCCGCCGCCGGTGGCGGCGCGGAGCAGCGCCGCCGCGGTCCAGTGGCCGCGGGTGCGGGTGCGCAGCCGCTCGTCGAGCTCCATGGCGCGCGCCTCTTCGAGGATGTCGATCACGGCGTGGCTGTCGCTGCCCAGGGAGAGCGGGCTGCCCGCCTGCTGCAGCCGGACGGCCGGGCCGATTCCGTCGGCGAGGTCGCGTTCGGTGGTGGGGCACATACAGGTGCCGGTCTCCGATTCACCGAGCAGCCTGATGTCCTCGTCGGTGAGATGGGTGTTGTGGACGCCGGTGGTCCGGGGTCCGAGCACTCCGTGGTCGGCGAGCAGCCGGGTGGGGGTGCAGCCGTGTGCCTCCAGGCAGGACTCGTTCTCGGCGGTCTGCTCGGAGAGGTGGACATGCAGCGGGGCGTTCCGGCTCCCGGCCCAGGCGGCCACGGTGGCGAGCTGACCGGCCGGGACCGCGCGTACGGAGTGGACGGCCGCGCCGATCCGGGCGTGGTCGCGGTCCTTCAGGAGGGAGACCCGCTCGGCCCAGCTCTGTGCCGAGCCGTCGGAGAAGCGCCGCTGGTGCTTCTCGGGCTCTGCGCTGCGGTACTTGTCGATCATCCCGGACGCCAGGTAGGCGGTGTCGAGGAGGGTGATGCGGATACCGGCGTCGGCGGCGGCCGCGATCAGCGCCTCCCCCATCGCGTTGGGGTCGTCGTAGGGGGTGCCGCCCGGGGCGTGGTGCACATAGTGGAACTCACCGACCACGGTGATCCCGGCCATCGCCATCTCGGCGTACACCGCGCGGGCGAGCGCGTGGTAGGAGTCCGGGGTCAGCCGGGCGGCCACGCCGTACATCACGTCGCGCCAGGTCCAGAAGGTGCCGGAGCCGACCTGAGCGGCGGACCGCAGGGCGCGGTGGAAGGCGTGGCTGTGGGCATTGGCCAGGCCGGGGATGGTCAGTCCGCGCAGCGCCGTCGCACCGGGCGGCGGTGTCGGCACCTCCTTGCGGACGGCTGTGATCCGGCCCTGGTCGGTCTCCAGGACGACGCCCGGCTCGACATGGGTGTCGAGCCAGGCGTGCTCCAGCCAGTACGTCACCTGCACGCCAGGCCCTCCAGTACATCGGCGAGTGCGGTCACCCCGGCCAGGCAGTCGTCCTCGCCGGCGTTCTCCGCCGGGGAGTGCGAGACACCCGTGGGGTTGCGTACGAACAGCATGGCGGTCGGGACGGACGCGGAGAGGATCCCGGCGTCGTGTCCCGCGCCCGTTCCGAGAACGGGCACATCGGTGCCGCCACCGCCGAGGATCTTGGAGAGCTCGTCGCGCAGGGCGTGCTCGAACTCGACGACGGGGGTGAAGGACTCCCGGGTGACCCGGACGTCCACGCCGTCCCGCTCGCCGCGTTCCTTTGCCGCCTGCTCGATACCGGCGATGACGGTGTCCAGCGTCGGCTGGTCGGCGGCGCGCGAGTCGAGCCAGCCGCGCACCAGGGAGGGGATGGCGTTGACACCGTTCGGCTCGACGGAGACCTTGCCGAAGGTGGCCACGGCGCCCGCGAGTTCGGCCTGGCGGCGGGCGGCGATGACCGTCTCGGCGTACGTCAGCATCGGGTCGCGCCGGTCCACGAGACGGGTGGTCCCGGCGTGGTTGGCCTCGCCGTGGAAGTCGTACCGCCAGCGGCCGTGCGGCCAGATCGCCGAGGCGATACCGACCGGGTCGCCGCTGAGGTCGAGGGCGCGCCCCTGCTCCACATGGAGCTCGACGAAGGCACCGATCCTGGCGAGCCGCTGGGGGTCGGCGCCGATGGCAGCGGGGTCGTATCCGGCCCGCTCCATGGCGTCGGGCAGCGAGATGCCCTCGCCGTCGCGGAGCTGGTGGGCCTGGTCGACGGTGAGCTGTCCCGCGGTGAGCCGGGAGCCGACACAGGCGAGCCCGAAGCGGGCGCCCTCCTCGTCACCGAAGTTGCTGATGGCCAGCGGCCGGGTGAACTCAGCACCCCGGCGGCGGAGTTCATCGAGCGCGGCGAAGGAGGAGACCACCCCGAGCGGTCCGTCGAAGGCACCGCCGTCCGGTACGGAGTCCAGATGCGAGCCGGTGACGACGGCGTCGGTACCCAGCGGGTCGCCGAGCCAGGCCCACTGGTTGCCGTTGCGGTCGAGTTCGTAGGTGAGACCGCGGGTCTCGGCCTGGTCCTTGAACCAGGCGCGGGAGTCGGCGTCGGCGGCGGTCCAGGCGTACCTGCGGTACCCGCCGGAGGCGGAGCTGCGGCCGACCGGCAGCAGCTCGGCCCACATCTCGTGGAACGAGGAGGTCACTGACGGCCGCCCTCGCTGTCGGCGCTGCCGGCACCATGGGCGCTGCCGGTGCCGTCGGCGCTCTCGGCTCCACCGGTGTCGCCCTCGCGCATGGGCACCCGGACGCCGCGCTCGTCGGCCACCCGCTCGGCGATGTCGTATCCGGCGTCGACATGGCGGATGACGCCCATGCCCGGGTCGTTGGTGAGCACCCGGCGGATCTTCTCGCCCGCGAGCGGGGTGCCGTCGGCCACCGAGACCTGTCCGGCGTGGATGGAGCGGCCCATGCCGACCCCGCCGCCGTGGTGGATGGAGACCCAGGAGGCGCCGGACGCGACGTTGACCATGGCGTTGAGCAGCGGCCAGTCGGCGATGGCGTCGGAGCCGTCGAGCATGGCCTCGGTCTCGCGGTACGGAGAGGCGACCGAGCCGCAGTCGAGGTGGTCGCGGCCGATGGCCAGCGGGGCGGCGAGGGTACCGTCGGCGACCATGTCGTTGAAGAGGGCGCCGGCCTTGTCGCGTTCGCCCTGGCCGAGCCAGCAGATACGGGCGGGCAGGCCCTGGAAGTGGACCCGCTCACCGGCCATCTTGATCCAGCGGTGCAGCGACTCGTTCTCCGGGAAGAGCTTCAGGAGCGCCTTGTCCGTCTTGTGGATGTCCGATGCCTCACCGGAGAGCGCGGCCCAGCGGAACGGGCCCTTGCCCTCGCAGAAGAGCGGCCGGATGTAGGCGGGCACGAAGCCGGGGAAGTCGAACGCCCTGCTGTAACCGGCCAGCTGGGCCTCGCCGCGGATGGAGTTGCCGTAGTCGAAGACCTCGGCCCCTGCGTCCATGAAGCCGACCATCGCCTCGACGTGCCGGGCCATCGACTCACGGGCGCGCTGGGTGAAGTCGGCGGGCTTCTCGGCGGCGTAGGCGGCCATGTCGTCGAAGTCGACGCCGACCGGCAGGTAGGCGAGCGGGTCGTGCGCGGAGGTCTGGTCCGTCACGATGTCGATCGGCGCGCCTTCGGCGAGCATCCGGGGCAGCAGCTCGGCGGCGTTGCCGAGGAGGCCGATGGAGAGCGGCTTACGGGCGTCGCGCGCCTCGACGGCGAGCTGGAGGGCGTGCTCCAGGGAGTTCGCCCGGACGTCCAGGTAGCGGTGCTCGATACGGCGGTCGATGGCGCGCGGGTCGACGTCGATACAGATCGCGACGCCGTCGTTCATCGTCACGGCGAGCGGCTGGGCGCCGCCCATGCCGCCGAGCCCCGCGGTGAGCGTGATGGTCCCGGCGAGCGTGCCGTTGAAACGCTTGGCGGCGACGGCCGCGAAGGTCTCGTAGGTGCCCTGGAGGATGCCCTGGGTGCCGATGTAGATCCAGGAACCGGCCGTCATCTGGCCGTACATGGTGAGACCGAGGGCTTCGAGCCGCCGGAACTCCTCCCAGTTGGCCCAGTCGCCCACCAGGTTGGAGTTGGCGATCAGCACCCGGGGCGCCCACTCGTGCGTCTGCATCACGCCGACCGGGCGGCCGGACTGGACGAGCATCGTCTCGTCCTGCTTGAGCGTCCGCAGGGTGCGCACCATGGCGTCGAAGGAGCGCCAGTCACGGGCAGCCTTGCCGGTGCCGCCGTAGACGACGAGCTTGTCGGGGTGCTCGGCGACCTCCGGGTCCAGGTTGTTCTGGAGCATGCGGAGGGCGGCCTCCTGCTGCCATCCCAGGGCACTCAGCTCCGTACCGCGCGGTGCCCGTACCGGCCGGGGTCCTGACATGGTCTGCCTCCTCGTTCTCACACTGTTGCACGAACTATTCACATCTTGACCAGGTGAATAGAGCTAGTCAATACGTCCGGGGCACCCCGGACCCGTACCGGCGGATGATTGGCCGGATCACGTGGTGCGCGAAAGGCTTGCGCATCGGGGTCTTGGGCGGGTTCCGGAACGGTCTGAACACATTCCGTAACAACCCCGCCGGCCCCGTGAAGTACGTGAAGTACGTGAAGTACGTGAAGTACGTGAAGTACGTGAAGTACGCGGCGGTGCGGGCGCCGCCCTGTGGGCGGCCCGCGACGAGGTCGCGCCGCCGGGAGGCGGACCCTAATCCCGTCGCGCATGTTCCGCTGGAAAATGCCAGAACTCCCCTCAGGAGGCTGAGCGTTGCGTAACTTGGCCGTCACTGCCGCACGGCCGCCCCCGCGGTCACGCGCACCACGCTGGGAGGGGAGTTCCGCGTGCCCGGAATCGACGAGTGTCTGCTGGAAGCCATGCGGCTGCCCGGCTCCCTCGGTGCCGCCGTGGTCGACTGGACCAGCGGGCTCGCTCTCGGCACCATCGGCGAGTCACCGAACAAGGACCACGAGACGACCGCGGCCGAGACCGCGGAGCTGGCCCGGATGGCCGCCGAGCACCCGGCGTTCGCCCCCGCCCCGGCCGCTGCGGGCACGACCGGAGGCACCGCGGGCACGGCGACGGGTACCGCGGGCACGACTGAGGACACTTCGGGCATGACCGGAGGCACCGTGGGCCCCGGCGCACCGTCCGGCGCCGAAGTCCCCACATCCTTCCCCCGAGAGGGACTTCCCGTAGAGGACGTCATCGTCACCAACCGCACCGGTTACCACATCCTGCGCTTCGTCGAGACGACCTTCGACAGCAGTGTCTTCCTGCACCTCTGGCTCGACCGCGACGAGGGCAATCTGGCACTCGCCCGATTACGGCTGCGGGATCTGGCCGGGCGACTGGTGCTGTGATGACCACCGCGACAGGCCCCAGACCCCCGGGCGTCTCGCCCATGCTCGTGCGCCTCGCGGGGGAACGCGCCACCGGCGCCCTGCTGCGTGACCGCGGCACGCTCTATCTGGTCGACGGCCAGGTGGTGCACGCGGAGAGCCCGGCCGCCCCCGGGATAGACGTCCTGCTGACCGCGTCGGGGCGGTTGCGTCCCGAGGGCTGGCGGCAGGCCCTGGACCGGGCCGGGGCGCACGGCCGGGTGGGCCGGTTCCTGGTCGAGAGCGGCCAGGTCACCGACGGCGAGCTGGAGATCTGCCACATCGGCGCCCTGCACGACGCGGCGTACTTCGCACTCGCCCCCAGCAGCGGCCCCTCCCGCTTCCGCTACGGCGTGGCCCACTGGATCGGCACCGTGCACCCGGTCCCGGCCGAAGCGGTGGAGCGGGAGGCCGCCCGCCGCCGGGAACTGCTCGACCGGCTCTGGCCGTACCCGGACATCGACACCGCCCCGGTGGTACGGGCCCGGAACCACCCCGGCAGCCCGGTCGTCCCGGTCACCCCGCGCCAGCGGGCCGTGCTCGCCCTGGTGGACGGGGTCCGCACACCGCCCGGTATCGCCCGGGAGCTGGGCCGTCCGGCCTTCCACACCCTCATCGACATCCGCAGACTCGCGGCCGCCGGCGCCGTGGAGACCCCGCACGCCCCCGTACCGCAGCCGTCCCCGGTCCCCGCCCGGTACGCCGACGCGGTCGCGGAAGTGTCGCAGGACCCGGATGTCGCCCTGCTCCGCCGGCTGCGAGACGCATTGGAGGCCACGCTGTGATCCGCGCTCTGCGGCAGCGCGCCGAGAGGAGACAACTGATGTCCGCGGAGGCCGAAGTGCTGGACGAACTAAGGCGGTTGAGAGTCCGGGTGCCCCTGATCAGCGGGGCGCTCGCGGCCAGCGCCGACGGCCTGGTGCTCGCGCAGGACACCACGTCCGCCGAGGCCGAGTCGGTCGCCGCGCTCACCGCGGCGGCCCTCGGGGTCGCACAGCGGCTGACCGAGACGACCGGGCAGGGCGCCTTCCGTGAGCTGCTGGTCCGTGGCGAGCACGGCTATGTGGCGACGTACGCGGCAGGCCCGTCCGCCGTGCTCACGCTGCTCGCCCAGCCTCGTATCAACGTGGGCCGACTGCATCTGGAGGCCCGCAGGTCGAGCACCCGGATCGGCGAGCTGGTCAACGGCGCCCTCGACCGGCCGGACAGCCCACGGCCGGACAGCCCACGAGCGGACAGCCCGTGACCGGCGGCCCCGCCCGGGGAGCCGACTCCCGGGCCCGCCGCCCCCGTACCCGCCCCCGCGCCTCCCCGGAAACCACCGGCCGGGACACCCACGGCTCAGACACCCACGGCTCAGACACGCACGACTCAGACACCCACGACTCAGACACCCACGGCTCAGACGCTCACAAGAAGAGAGGAAGTACGCCTCCCATGGCGAACACCGAAACCGCACTCAAGGACGCGATGGACTCGATCGAGGGCACCATCGGGGTGGCGCTCGTCGACTACACCAGCGGAATGGCCCTCGGCACGCTCGGCGGCCGCAAGGACCTCGATCTCGCCGTGGCCGCGGCCGGGAACACGGACGTGGTGCGTGCCAAGGTGCGGACGATGGAGCACCTCGGCCTCAAGGACGAGATCGAGGACATCCTGATCACGCTGGGCGGGCAGTACCACCTGATCCGGCTGCTCAAGGGCCGCGGGAACAACGGCCTCTTCCTCTATCTGGCGCTGGACAAGTCCCGTTCGAACCTCGCGATGGCCCGCCACCAGCTGAAGAACATCGAGGCCGGCCTGGAGGTGTGACCGGCCGTGCCCGGCCCCGTCAGCGACGCCGTGCCCCGCCGGGTGCGGCGTCGCCCGCGAGGACACCCGTCGAGCTGTAGCCCCTGACCGGTTTCCCGGCGGGGCCCCGCGCGATCCAGTCGGTACGGACCCAGAGGAGCAGATCGTCCGCGCGTTCGCGGCGGCCGAGCCGTACCGCCCTGAGCCAGAGTCCGGCCCCCGCTCCGGCGAGGACCAGCCCGCCCGCGGCCGGCAGCGCGAACGACGAGCCGAGCGCCGCGACGAAGGCGGCCAGCAGCCACCAGCGGTGGGCGCGCCGCCAGTTCCGTACCGTCACCCGCCGGTCCTGGAGGAAGTCGGACCGGCCCGCCCGCACGGGCGACTTCGCCAGATGGACGAATCTGCGCCTGCGGACCAGGGCGACCACCGCGCAGGTGATCAGCGCGAGCGCGGCCCCGGCGAGCACTCCGATCCTGCGCCCGGTCAGTCCTGGCGGCAGCATCCCGGCGGCAGCGGCCACCAGCCCCAGCCACCCCATCGGGGCGGCCCCGGCCCGTACCAGCACCGCGACCCTCGCCACGGTCCGCGGCCGGCTCTTCCCCGGACGGTCCGGCCGCCGTTCCCGGCCCCGCCCCTTTGTCTGCGTCTGCGTCTGCGCACTGCCGCGCCCCACGTCGCGTACTCCCTCGCTCGTCTGCTCCGGACCGGGCGGAGATTAGCGACGGTTTCTGAGTACGCCGTGAGAAGCCACCGGGGCCGCACAGGCCACGGAGACAGCTGCTCCGTCACTCCGTGAACAGCCCGGCTACTCCATGAACAGCCCCCGCGCCGCCGCCCGCGCGTCGAACTCCTCCAGCCGGGACTGGGCATCCGGCAGGTCGTCGCACATCGCCTCCAGGAGGACCCGCCCCAGCAGCATCGGCCCGCACACCGTGTCGAAGGCCAGCCCGGTGCCGACCGCCGCCGGGATCAGGATGTCGCTGTGCCGGGCGACCGGCGCGAAGGCCGAGTCGGCGACCGTCACCACGGTCAGCCCGGCCGACTGGGCGTACGCGAGCGCCTCGACCACCTCACGCGGGTGGCGGGGCAGCGCAAAGCAGAGCAGCACCGTGGCCCCCGCCCGTACCGAGGCGTCGATACGGTCGGCCAGCATCGTGCCGCCCTCGTCCAGCAGCCGTACGTCCTGGTGGACCTTGGCCGCGAAGTACGCGAAGCCCCTGGCCTGCGAGGAGGCCGCGCGCAGCCCGAGTACCGGCAGGGAAGGGGACTGGGCGAGCAGCCGGCCCGCGCGCTCCACCAGGGAGGGATCGGCCAGTATCTCGGCGAGCTGGCGCAGATTCTCCATCTCGGCGTGGACGGCCTGCTGGTACTCGTTGAGGCTGTCGTCGTCCGCCTCGCGGCCGGCCGGGGCGACCTCCCGCAGATGGCGGCGCAGCGCCGGGTAGCCGTCGAAGCCGAGCGCCACCGCGAACCGGGTGACGGACGGCTGGCTGACCCCGGCCAGTTCGGCCAGTTCGACCGAGGAGAGGAAGGGCGCCTCGGCTGCCTGCCGCACCATGCAGTGCGCGATGCGCCGCTGGGTCGGTGTCAGCCGGTGCCCTTCGAAGAGCTGTTGCAGCCGTGCGGCCGGGCTGTCGCTCATGCCGTCGTCCCCCTCAAGTTCCGCATCCACATCAGAGTTCATTGAACCGCCCGCCCCTGGCAGCCGTCCGCCGGGGAGCGTGGTCCGCCCCCGGTGGGCCGTCCGCCCGGGAGAGGTACCGGCCGCGGAAGGCCCGTCCGCCTCAGAGGTCATGGAACCGGTCGAGCAGCGCGGCGGCCGTCTCCACGTCGTCGGTGAGCGGCCGGTCCGCGACGTCCGGGTCGAGCGTGGCGTCCGCCAGGGCGAAGGCGCGGCCAACCGGAAGATCGGGGTCGATACGCAGCTCCCGCTGACGCAACGCCCTTACCGAGGCGACCAGTTCGCAGCCCACGACATAGCGGTACGCCCGTCCGGCCCGCAGCGCCTGACGGGCCGCCAGCGAGGCGAAGCTGGCCTGCTCCTCGACACCGCGGGAGAGGACGGCATGCCCGAGCGAGGCCGGTGCGGAGAGCGCGCTCAGCTCACCGAGGGCCGCCCCGGCCGCGTACTCCAGGATCATCACGCCCGACGAGGCCGCCTCGCCGTCCGCGAGGAAGGGCCTGAGCCGGGTGAAGCCGGGCTCGTTCAGCGCGGAGAGCCGCGAGGTGGAGAGCCGCGCGGTCTGGGTGAGGGCAAGCCTGAAATGGTCGAGCGCCAGGGCCAGTTGGGCCATGTAGAAGCCGCCGTGGTGGTAGGCGGCCATGTCCGACGCACGGATCAGCGGGTTCTCGGCAGCCGCGTTGATCTCCACGGCGATGGTGCGCTCCAGCAGGTCGGCCGCGTCCTGCGCGGGTCCGTGGATCTGCGGGACACAGCGGAAGCCGTACGGGTCCTGGATGCGGCCGAGCGGCGGGGTGGGCCGTTCGGGTGCGCCGAGGAGGCGGCGGCTGCGGGCGGCGACGGCGTACGAACCGGGGTGCGGGCGGGCCGCGTGCACCGGCTCCGCGTACGCCTCGAACGAGCCGTCCACGGCGAGCAGCGAGAGCGCCGCCACCACCTGGGTGGCGTCGACCAGGGCGCGCAGCTCGTCGAGTGCGAGCGCGGCCTGGCCGAGGGTGAGGGCGTTGCTGCTGATCAGGGCGAGGGCGTCGTTGTTGTCGAGGCTCAGCGCCGCGGGCGCCCGGCCGCCCTGCCAGGGGTGTTCACCGGCCAGCGCGAGGCCCATCTGGGCGAGGGCCGCGATGTCGCCGGTCCCGACCGAGCCGAAGGCGTTGACGACGGGGTGGGCGCCGGACTCCAGGGCTTCGCAGAGCGCGGTGACGACGGTGGGCCGCAGCCCGGCCCCTCCGGCGAGCAACTGGTTGGCCCGCACCGCCAGCATGGCCCTGACCTCGTGGCCCGGCAGCGGGTCGCCTATCGCCCCGGCGTGCGAGCGCAGCAGCCGCAGTCCGTGGTCGGCGGCGGCCTCGGACGGCACCGACTCGTTACGGTTGGCGCCGACACCGGTGGAGCGTCCGTACACGCGGCCGGACGCGGCGAGCTCACGGGCCGCGTCCCAGGACTGTTCGGCGCGCTTCATCGCTTCGTTTCCGGGTACGGGCTTGGCCGTACCGCGGGCGAGCCGGACCACATCGGCGACCGGAAGGGACTCACCGTCGAGGACCACGATGCCGGTCTGGGTCTCCACCGTGCGGTACGACATCATGCGCGAACGCCTCCTTTTTCCGACATTCGGTCTTGCCTGATGGACCGGCGTCACCGGTGTTCTATCGCAGCCCATTGACAAATTATTCAGACACCGAGAACTCTGCATGACCATATGCAGTCGGGCAAGGGATGACCGATGATCAAATTCGACGCCGTGCACAAACGTTTCCCGAACGGCACCACAGCGGTCCACGACCTCAGCCTGGACATGCCGGAAGGACAGATCACGGTCCTCGTCGGGTCGTCCGGGTGCGGCAAGACCACCACGCTCCGCATGATCAACCGCATGGTCGACCCGTCGTCGGGCACGATCCGCCTGGCGGGCAGGGACATCCTCGAAGCGGACGCCGCCGAGCTGCGGCGCGGTATCGGTTACGTCATCCAGCAGTCCGGGCTCTTCCCGCACCGGACGGTCCTGGACAACGTGGCCACCGTCCCGCTGCTGCTCGGCTGGGGCCGCAGAAAGGCGCGGGCCCGCGCGGCGGAGCTGCTGGAGACGGTCGGGCTGAACGCCGACACCGGCAAGCGCTACCCGCACCAGCTCTCCGGCGGCCAGCAGCAGCGCGTCGGGGTGGCCCGCGCGCTCGCGGCGGACCCGCCGGTGCTGCTGATGGACGAGCCGTTCGGCGCCGTGGACCCGGTGGTCCGCACCCAGCTCCAGGACGAGCTGCTGCGGCTGCAGAAGGATCTGAACAAGACCATCGTCTTCGTCACCCACGACATAGACGAGGCCGTCCGGCTCGGCGACCGCATCGCGGTCTTCCGTACCGGCGGCCATCTCGTCCAGTGTGCCGAGCCCGCCGAACTGCTCGCCCGGCCCGCCGACGACTTCGTCGCGGACTTCCTGGGCGCCGAGCGCGGGCTGAAGCTGCTGTCGCTCTCCACGCTCGGCGGGATACCCCAGGCCACCGCCCCGGCCGTCCGCGCCGACGAGCGGATATCCGACGCGCTGCGGACGGGCCGCTGGCAGCTGGTGACATCGGCCGACGGCAAGCCGCTGGGCTGGCTCGACACGGACAACGCCCCGGCGGCCGGGACCGCGGGCGACGCCCCGCTGCTCCCCGTCCGGGCGCTGCGCGACAGCGACTCGCTGCTCTCCGCGCTCAACGAGTCCGTCGCCTCCCCGGCCGGCCTGGTGGCCCGGGTCGACGCCGCCGGCACCCTGACCGGCGTCACCTCCCGTGACGCCATCCACGACCGCGCGGGCGAGGCCCATCTGACCGCGGGAGCCACCGGCGCCCTCACAGCGTCGGGCACCACCGCGAACCCGGGAGCCACCACGGACTCCGGAACCACCACGGCCCCGGCCACCACCGCGGACTCCGGCATCCCCGCGGACTCCGGCACCCCCGCAGCCCCGGGGGCCGCCACGGACTCCGCTACCTCTGCGGACGGCACCCCCGCAGACGGCGCCCCCACGGACTCCGGTACCGCCGCATGACCGTCGACTGGGGCTGGTTCCCCGATCACACGGGCGAGATGGCGCACCTCACCGCCGACCATCTCTCCACCGCGGTGCCCGCCGTCCTCATCGGCCTGCTGATCGCGCTCCCGCTGGCGGTCCTGGCCCACCGGGTGCGGGCGCTGCGCGGCTTCGTACTCGGCCTCTCCAACATCCTCTACACCATCCCCTCGCTGGCCTTCTTCGTCCTGCTGCTGCCGATCACCGGGCTCACCCGGACGACGGCGATCACCGGACTGACCGCGTACACGCTGGTGGTGCTCGTACGGAACACCGTCGAGGGACTGGACGCGGTGCCCGCCCGGGTGCGCGAGGCGTCCACCGCCATGGGCACCCGGCCGCTGCGCACCCTGCTCACCGTGGAACTGCCGCTGGCGCTCCCGGTGATCATGGCGGGGATCCGGGTCTCCACGGTGATGTCGATCTCGCTGGTGAGCGTCGCCAGCTACATCGGATACGGCGGCCTCGGCCAGCTCTTCACCGACGGCTTCCAGCGCAACTACCCCACCCCGGTCGTCGCCGGGGTGGTCCTGACCCTGCTGCTCGCCCTGGTGGCGGACGCGGTGCTCGTCACCGTCCAGTGGCTCTGCACGCCCTGGGCCAGGCAGCGCCATTCCATGAAGAGGGGCGCCTGACCCATGCTGGAACTCCTCAAGAACCTCGCGTCCTGGCTGACCAGCTCCGCCCAGTGGTCCGGCTCGGAAGGCATCGCGCACCGGCTGGTCGAGCATCTGCAGTACTCGCTGCTCGCCACCCTCGTCGCCGCCGTCATCGCGCTCCCCGTCGGGCTGCTGATCGGCCACACCGGACGCGGTGCGTTCATCGCGGTCAACCTGGCGTCCTTCGGCCGTGCGCTGCCCACCGTCGGCCTGGTGACCCTGGTCTTCCTGGCGGGCGGGCTCTCGATCTGGCCGGTGTACGTCTCGCTAGTCGCCCTCGCCGTACCGGTGATCATCACCAATACGTACGCGGGCATGGCCGCCGTCGACCCGGAGGTCAAGGACGCGGCGAAGGGCGTGGGGCTCCGCGGCCACCAGGTCCTCTGGCAGGTCGAACTCCCGCTCGCGCTGCCCCTGATCATGACCGGCATCCGGCTGGCGACCGTCCAGGTCGTGGCCACCGCCACCATCGCCGCCTATGTCAGCTTCGGCGGACTCGGCCGGTACGTATTCGACGGGCTCGCCCAGCGCGATCTGGTGCAGGTGCTCGGCGGCGCGGTGCTCGTCGCCGTCCTCGCCGTCCTCGCCGACCTCGCCCTGGGCGGGGTGCAGCGGCTGCTGCTGCGCGGCCGACCCGACACCGCCCGCTGACTTCTGGAGACCCGAGATGAACCGACGTACCGCACTCACCGCCCTGCTGGCCGGCGCATCCGCACCCGCGCTCGCCGCCTGCTCGTCCGGCATCACGTCCCTCAACGGGGGCGGATCCGGCGGCGACTCGGGGAGCAGCTCGGGCGGGCTGGTCATCGGCACCGCCAACTTCACCGAGAACCAGATACTCGGCTATCTGTACGCGGGGGCCCTCAAGGCCGCGGGCATCAAGGCCACGGTCAAACCCAACCTGGGCTCCCGCGAGATCATCGTCCCCGCGCTGAAGGGGGGCGACATCGATCTGCTCCCGGAGTACCAGGGCAGTCTGCTGCTCTATCTGAACAAGAAGGCCACCGAGACGGAGGCGGGCGCGATGCAGAACGCGCTGGCCGCCGTGCTGCCCGCGAGCCTGGAGGTGCTGCCGTACGCGGCGGCCGAGGACCGCGACAGCTTCGCGGTGACGCGTGAGACGGCCGACAAGTACGGTCTCAAGACCCTCGCCGACCTCAGAAAGGCCAACGGGAAGCTGGTGTTCGGCGCCGCGGCCGAGATGAAGAAGCGGGTCGTGGGGGTGGTCGGCCTCAAGGACCAGTACGGCGTGGAGTTCAAGGAGTTCAAGGCGCTGGACTCGTCGGGGCCGCTGGTCAAGGGCGCGCTCAAGAAGGGCGATGTGGACGTCGCCAATGTCTTCACGACGGACGTGGACGTCGCGGCGAACAAGTGGGTCGTCCTGGAGGACCCGAAGCATCTGGTGCCCGCCCAGCACGTCGTCCCGCTGATCGCCGCCCGCAAGGCGGACGGCAAGGTCCGCAAGGCGCTGGCCCTGCTGGGCAACGCGCTGACGACGGAGGAGCTGACGCAGCTGAACCGCCTGGTCGACAAGGACAAGAAGGACCCCGACAGGGTCGCGGACGCGTGGCTGAAGCAGCACAAGGTGACGGCGTAACGGAGCCACCCTCCCGGGGCGCCGCCCCGGGCCCCGGCCTCTCAATCCCCGGTCCTCAATCGCCGGACGGGCTTGGATCCGTCCGGCGATTGAGAAGCCATGTCACGCTGGTCGAGCCGCAGTTCAGCGGTCTTGCGTCCGTCGGGCGATCAGGACCTCGATTCCGTCCAGGATCCGGGTCAGACCGAACTCCACGTCATCGTCGCCGACCTCGTCGTCGTATTCGTGGTGCGCCATCATGGACGCCAGAATCGGATATCCGTGCTCGTGCAGGAGCGGTTGGAGGAACCGTGCGACAGCGGCCGACTCGACCGGCGCCGCACTGCTGTCGCGCACGTCCCGGCGGGCACTGGCGATGCGCCGCGCGTAGCCGTCGAGCAACAGCGCACACCGCAGCGATTCGGCGGAGCTCAGCCCGGCGCCGGTGAGCGCTTCCAGCAGTACTTCTGTCCAGCGCAGCAGGTTCGGGGTCGCGGGCGCTCCGCGGATGGGCAGGTCGGGCAGCCATGGATGGGTGTCGCAGCGCTCGATCATCGCCCTGGTCCACCTGGCGGCGGCGGCCCGCCACCGGCCCGTGCCGGTTTCCAGGTCAGGCGCCGGTCCCCACGCGGTCTCGGCTGCGAGCACCAGCAGTTCGTCCCGCGAGCTGACGTACCGGTAGACCGCGTTGGCGGTGAGCCCCACCCGCTTGGCGATGTTCGGCATGGACAGGGCCGCGAAGCCTTTCTCGTCGGCCAGCCCGACCGCTGCTTCGACGATTCCCTCGACGCTCTGCGAGGGCTTCCGGCCCAGCCGCCCCGTCTTGACGGGCAGCCCCCACGCCAGGGCGAGGCCGGGTGGCAGCCGCTCGTCGTCACTTGTCGGCATCGGGCTCACTCATCTCCATGTCTCGTCCACAGGGGCACTGTTCCGTCCACGGGGCATTGACTTTGTGGGTGCCCCACACTTTATATTCGTGTGGGCCACACACGAACTCTCTGAGGATGTGAACATCGGTGTCTTCCCTACGTCAGGATCTCTTACCGGCGCACCGCCGTCGGCAGGTCACGGTGCGGTCGCGCCTGCGGGCCCTGCTGACCGTCCTGCTCTGCGGCGCCATGATCAGCGGCGCAGCCGGAAGCTCACAGGCAGCGCGTCACGCCGGGGGAGGCCGGAGCGCCCCCGCCCCCGTGGTCAGGACGGACACCGGCCTGGTCGAGGGACGCCTCGGCGCAAACACCCGGATGTTCCAGGGCATCCCTTACGCCGCCCCGCCGGTCGGGCGGCTGCGCTGGGCGTCACCCCGGCCGGCCGCGTCCTGGTCAGGCGTACGGAACGCCACAGGGCCCGGCAACCGGTGCGCACAGGCAGCGGGCCTCATCGACCAGCAGAGCAGCAGTGAGGACTGCCTCTATCTGAACGTCACCACGCCGGTGCGCGGCAGCGCCCGCGATTTGCCGGTGATGGTGTGGATCCACGGCAACGGCTTCATCAATGGCGCAGGGAGCCTTTACGACGCACAGCGCCTGGCCGCCATGGGCAAGGTGATCGTGGTGAGCTTCAACTACCGGCTCGGTGTCTTCGGATTCCTCGCCCACCCCGCGCTCGACCACGGTCCGGCGAGGCACCTGTCGGGCAACTTCGGCCTGGAGGACCAGCAGGCCGCGCTGCGGTGGGTGAGGCGCAACGCGGCGGCATTCGGCGGCGATCCGGCGAACGTCACGCTCTTCGGTGAGTCGGCCGGCGGTACCAGCGTCTGCGCGCATCTCGTGGCGCCCGGGTCGGCGGGCCTCTTCCAGAAGGCGATTCTGCAGAGCGCCCAGTGCACAGGACGCAAGTGGTCACCGGGTCCGGCGACCTGGTTCCCGCTGCCGCGCGCGGAGCGCGAGCGGCACGGGCTCGACGTAGCGGCCAAGGTCGGCTGCTCCGCCCCCCGCACAGCAGCAGCCTGTCTGCGCGCCGTACCCGTGGCGGAACTCGCCAAGTGGTCCGACTACGGACTCGGGTCGGGACCGGCGGTCGGCGGCGGCATCCTGCCCGTGAGCCCGGAAAAGGCTTTCGCCACCGGCCACTTCAACCGGGTCCCCGTCATCCAGGGAACCACCCGGGACGAACACCGCCTCTTCACCGCGGCCATCGAAGCCGCGACCGGCCGGAGGACGACCGACGCCGCCTACCGGCAGCAGATCCGGACGCTCTTCACCCCGGCCGACGCGGCCCGCGTCCTGGCCCGCTACCCCGTCGGCCGCTTCCGGTCCCCCGGCGAGGCGCTGTCCACCGTCGTCAGCGACTGGGCCTGGGGGTGCACGGTCCTCGATCGGGACCGGACCCTGAACCGTCAAGTGCCGACCTATGCCTACGAGTTCGACGACGCCCGGGCCCCCTGGTTCAGCACCCTCAAGAAACCCGATTTCCCCACCGGGGCGTTCCACGGCAGCGAGTTGCAGTATCTCTTCACCGACGAGCAGCTCCCCGGCCCGGCCACACCCGCTCAGCACCGGCTCGCGGACACGATGGTGCGCTACTGGGCCCAGTTCGCCCGCACGGGCAACCCGAACGGCCACGGCGCGGCCCCCTGGCCCCGGTTCGGAACCGGCGAGCATGTCCAGACGCTGCAACCGGGGAAGACGGAACCGGCCGATCTCGCCCAGGAACACCAGTGCGGCTTCTGGAAGACCATCGGCAGCTGACGGCTGCCACGGCGCCCGCCTCCACCGGGCCCCTGGCCCGTCAGCCCGCATCAGCCCCCTTGCGACAAGCGGGGCCGGCGCTTGAGCGCAGACCTCAGCAAAAACGAGCCCGGCCGGCGCCAGAGGGCAGACCCCAGCCCAAATCAAGCCCAGCCGGCGCCAGAGGGCAGACCCCAGCCCAGAACAAGCCCGGCCGGCGTTTGAGGCCACACGTCAAGCCCGGCCGGCGCTTGATGCCCCGGGGCCCGGGGGCAGCGCCCCCGCAGCCGACCCGCGCTCCACCAGGCGAGGCGCACACAGAATCCGCTTGCGCCGCACCCGCCGCCCCTCGATCGCCGCCACAGCCAGCCGCGCCGCCTCCGCCGCGATCTCCGCGAGCCCCCAGTCCAGGGTGGTCAGCGCGGGCGTCAGCACCCGGGAGACCGGGTGGTCGTCGAAGCCGACCACCGACAGGTCCCGGCCGATCACCAGGCCCGCCTCGGCGACCGCCGCGTACACCCCGTACGCGATCGAGTCCGAGAAGCAGAAGACCGCGGTGGAGCCACCGTCCACCACCCCACGCACGACCCCGCGCGCCACCCCGGTCGCCTCACCCAACTCCTGTGCGCACGGCACTACTTCGACGTCGAGACCGAGCCGTTCCGCGGCCTCGCGCACATAGACGTCGGCAGGGCGGTCGGGGGTGCTCGGCCCGGTCGGGGTCAGCACCGTCACCCGGCGGTGCCCGAGCCGTGCCAGGTATCCGAGCACCGCGTCGATCCCGGCGCGGTTGTCGAAGAGCACCTCCCCGGCGGTCCTGGCCCGCTGGAGCGAGTCGCCGACGGAGACCACGGGGACCGCGTCCGCGATCTTCGCCCACCCCTCGGCCGAGGGGTCGACGGGCGAGACGAGCAGACCGTCCACCCGCTGGTCCCTGAGCTGCTTGGCGAGGACCAGTTCCCGCCGGGGGTCGCCGCCCGCGTCGAGGATCAGCGCATAGCGGTCGCCCGCCAGGAGTTCGCGCCCTATGGCCGCCATCAGCTGCTGCTGCCAGAGGTCCTGGAGGTCACCGGCGATGACGCCGACCATGCTCGTACGGCCGCTGGCGAGGGCGCGGGCGATGGGGTCCGCCTCATAGCCCAGCTCGGCGGCGGCCTTGCGGACCCGCTCCTCGGTCTCCTTGGACACCTGCTTGCCGCGCAGCGCGTACGAGACGGCGGCAGTGGAGAGGCCGGTGGCCTCAGCCACCTCGCGGAGGGTGGTGCGCTTGCTCGGCCTGGCCATGGAGGAAGCCTACCCGCGCCCCGGTGCCGCTCCCCGACATCGCGCCTTACTGCCTCATCCTGCCGCCCCATCTTGACGCCGCAAGGGGTTAACCGCTTCACTTAAGCGCATCAGTTAACCGCTTCACTTCCCTTCACTTCCCTTCGACCCGAGGTCGGCCTTGCACGTAGACGTCCACCAGCACCTCTGGCCACCGGCCTTCACCGCCCTGCTGCGCGCCCGGACCACCGCCCCGTACCTGGACGGCTGGACCCTCCATCTGCGAGGCGAGCCGCCGTACGAGGTCGATCCGGCCGATCACGACATCGCGGCCCGCACCGCACTGGCCCGTGCCGACGGGCTCGGCCTCGCGCTCGTCTCGCTCTCCAGTCCGCTCGGCATCGAGTACCTGCCGCCCGCCGAGGCGGACCCGCTGCTCGCCGCCTTCCACGACGGCGCCCTGGCCCTTCCGGCACCCTTCGGCGTATGGGCGTCGGCCGGGCTCGTCGCACCGGACCCGGAAGTGCTGGCCCGCGCCCTGGACCGGGGGTGCGTGGGTCTCCAGCTGCCCGCGACCGCGCTCCAGGACGAGGCGGGCTGGGCGCACTGCACACCACTGCTCGACGCCCTCAGCCGCGCGGGCCGGCCGCTCTTCGTCCACCCGGGCGCGGCGCCGCCAGGCGGCCCCGGCACCCCGCCGTGGTGGCCGGCGCTGGTGCCGTACGTCCAGCAGTTGCACGCGTCCTGGTTCGCCTTCCGCGCGTTCGGCCGACCGCGCCACCCCGGGCTGCGGGTCTGTTTCGCCGCCCTGGCGGGCCTCGCCCCGCTGCACGGCGAGCGGCTCGCGGCCCGGGGCGGCGGCCGGGGCGCGGTCGACCGCGACGTCTTCTACGAGACCTCCTCGTACGGCACCCGGGCCGTGGACAGCCTGGTCCGGGTGGTCGGCATCGACGGAGTCGTGAACGGCAGCGACCGCCCGTACGCCCGCCCCGCCACCCACCACCACCCTCCCAACGAGGCGCTGCGCGCCACACCTCTCGATCCCGCCACCCACCACCACCCTTCCAACAAGCCGCCACGCACCGCACCCCCCGGTCCCGTAACCCCCGACCTCGGCGCCGAAGCCGCCCTCCACGCGCTGCGCGCGACCAACCCCGCCCGCCTCCTGAACGGAGCAACCCCGTGACCTACGACGCCGCACTGCCCGACCGCGCCCTCGACAAGCGTGAACTCCAGTCCCTGGTGGACGACCTGGCCACCCGCCCCGAGCTGTGGCGCTCCGAGGTCGCCTTCTCGGACACCGAGCGGCACTACGCCTCACTGCACCGTGACGAGTACGTCGACATCTGGCTGCTCTGCTGGACCCGGCAGAACGACACCGGCTGGCACGACCACGACATCTCGTCGGGTGCGGTCCGGGTGATCCAGGGCGTACTGACCGAGTCGAACCCGCGCATCGGCGGCCAGCACCTCGCGACGGCCGTCGGCGCCGGCACCTCCTTCTGCTTCGGCCCCGACCACATCCACCGGCTGACCGGGGCGACCGATGACGCGGTCTCGATCCACGCGTACTCGCCGCCGCTCTGGCGGCTCGGCCAGTACGACATCAGCGACGACGGTCTGATGCGTCGAATTTCCGTCTCATATGCGGACGAACTACGCCCAATGGACAGTTCGGCGGCCTGAAGAAGCAGCTAATTGACCTGGACCTATTGACCTTCCATTCATCACGACACACTCTGCATAGATCGATACATCGCGGTCGGCACACCTACCGGCCCGCGTGGGCAACGCAGTGGTGAGAGGGAGGCCGTCCGGTGGCAGGCCTGGTGGAACAGCGGTCGATCGATGTCGTCCCCGACGAGGAGCGCCATGGCAGCGCCTTCTCCCAGTTCACCCTCTGGGTGGGCGCGAATCTGCACATCACCGCCGTCGTGACCGGGGCGCTCGCCGTGGTCTTCGGCGGCGGCGCGCTCTGGTCGATCGTCGGGCTGCTGCTCGGCAATCTGCTGGGCGGGGCGGTGATGGCCCTCCACTCGGCGCAGGGCCCACGGCTCGGGCTGCCCCAGATGATCTCGTCCCGGGCGCAGTTCGGCGTCAAGGGCGCGGTGGTGCCGCTGGCCCTGGTGATCCTGATGTACGTCGGGTTCTTCGCCAGCGGTACGGTCCTGGCGGGCCAGGCGGTGGGCAAGCTGACCCACCTCGGGGACACCACCGGGATCGTCGTCTTCGCGGTGATCACCGCCGCCGTGGCCACCATCGGCTACCGGGTGATCCACACTCTGGGCCGGGTGGCGAGCATCATCTGCGCCATCGCCTTCATCTACCTCGGGATCCGGCTGCTCGACCGCATCGACCTGGGAACGGTCCTGCACGACCACAGCTTCTCGTTCCCGCTGTTCCTGCTCGCGATCTCGCTCTCGGCCTCCTGGCAGCTGGCGTTCGGCCCGTATGTGGCGGACTACTCGCGCTATCTGCCCCGTACGACCAGTGGCCGCGCCACGTTCTGGTGGACGCTCGGCGGTACGACACTCGGCTCGCAGTGGTCGATGACCTTCGGCGTCCTGGTGGCGGCGACCGCGGGCGACGCCTTCCTGAACAGCCAGGTCGGCTATGTGGTGGGCCTGGGCGGCACCGGTCTGATGGCCTCGCTCCTCTACTTCGTCATCGCGCTGGGCAAGCTCACGATCAACGTGCTCAACACGTACGGCGGCTTCATGTCGATGGTGACGAGCATCAGCGGCTTCCGCGGCCAGAAGACCCTCACCCCGCGCGGCCGCTCCCTCTACATCCTGGTCATCATGGTGGCCGGCACGGTGGTGGCGCTGGCGGGCAAGGACAGCTTCCTCGACTCCTTCAAGGACTTCCTGCTCTTCCTGCTGGCCTTCTTCACACCGTGGTCGGCGATCAACCTGGTCGACTACTACCTGGTCTCCCGCGAGCGCTACGACATCCCGGCCCTCTCCGACCCGAAGGGCCGCTACGGCGCCTGGCGCTGGGACGCCCTGCTGGTCTACGGAATCGGCCTGGTCGCCCAGTTCCCCTTCCTCGCCACGTCCTTCTACACCGGCCCGCTGGTCAGCCACCTCGGCGGCGCGGACATCTCCTGGATCGTGGGGCTCGTGGTCCCGGCGGCGGTGTACTGGGTGCTGGCGCGGCGCAACACCGCGCACATCCCGGAGGCCACCATCCTGGCCCCGGCCGCCGACCCCGTACCGGAGCGGGTGCCTTCCCCGTAGGGCGGTACGCGGTACGGATCCTGGGGGGGTGGAAGTACCCCTGCGGATTGGGGGGTTAGCACCACTGCCTCCCCGGCCCCGGATTCATACCGTGGACACCATGGAAGCCAGCGACCAGGAGTTGAAGAAGGAACTCGACGCCGCCCTGCACGCCCGCAGGGAACTGGGCGAGGATTACGACTCGGCCCTGGTCGAATCGTTCCTGGAGAAGGTCGAGCAGCGGCTCGACGGCACGGTGGACCGCCGGGTGCGCCGGCAGATGGCCGAGCAGCAGATGGTCGTCGCCCGGGGCAGCAGCCGCCCGCAGCAGCCCGAGAGCGGCTTCGGCGAACGGTTCGGGTTCGGGATCGTCACGATGATCCTGGCCGTCCCGCTGTCGGCGATCGCGGTGATCAACGCGGAGCTGCCGGGGCTGATCGTCACCTGGCTGGGGATCGTGGGCGTCAATACGGTCCACGCCGCCCGGGACGGCGGCCTGTTCCGGCATCTGCGCAGCCGCTCGAAGCCGTCGCCGTCCTCGTCGGGATCCGACTGGGAGGGGTGAGGTCGCCGGGGGGGCCGGCTGACGGGGGGGCTGGCTGGCGGGGGCTGACTGGCGGCGCCGGTCCCGCGTACGCCCTGCCGCCGTGCCAGGAGGTCGGGGGAATCGGGGGCAGGGACCACAGGTCGCAGGATCGTGGGGCCGCGGGGGGCCACGCGAGACAACCCGGGAAATCACCGGGGACCACGCGACCACGGGGAGAATCGCGGGGGCCGTCGCACCCCCGGCGGACCGGGGGGCGGGACGACGACGGTCCCCGCGAGGGACGCGGGTCCGGGTCAGGGCCGGGTTGCCGCGTCCATGGCGTCCTGGAGGCCGGGAGCCGCTCCGGAGGTCCGTGACGCCGTTCGTGGTGCCGGGGGTCTCCCCTCCGGCATCCACCAATCTGCCGCAGCCGTGTTAAGCCGGTGCTGCGCGGGCGTGTCACCCGTGTACCACTTGGGCGAACCCTGACCGCGGCCGGACGCCGGAAAGACCGTCAGGCGGTCCGGACGCCGAAGTAGTGCCCCTCTTCGAGGTCCGCCACGAGTCCGGGGTGCTCGGGCTGCCAGCCCAGCAGTTCACGCGTCAGGCTGCTCGACGTCGGGACACCGGCCCCGAGAGCACCGCCCAGCCAGCCGAAGTGCCCGGCCGCGTCCCCGGGGGCGACGGAGGCCACCGGAAGCCCGAGATGGCGGCCGACCACCTCGGCGATGGTGCGGACCGGCACGCCCTCCTCGCCGGTCCCGTGCAGCACGGAGCCCGCCGGGGCCTTCTCCAGAGCCAGCCGGAAGAGCCGTGCGGCGTCGAGCCGGTGCACCGCCGGCCACTCGTTGGACCCGTCCCCCACATACCCGGAGACGCCCTTCTCCCGTGCGGTGGCGATCAGCACCGGTACGAAGCCGTGGTCCCCCTCCCCGTGCACCGAGGGGGCAAGACGTACGACGGACGAGCGGACACCGCGCGAGGACAGGGAGAGCGCCGCATCCGCCGCGGCCGTCCGGGGTGAGTCCGGTGCGGGCATGTCCTTCTCCGTCGCCACCCGGCCCAGGGCCGGAAGCCCGAGCGTGCCGGATGCGATGACCAGCGGGCGGCCCGATCCCTCCAGCGCGGCGCCCAGCGTCTCGATGGCGCGCAGATCGACACGTACAGCGTTCTCGTGCTGCGAGAAGTCATGGATGAACGCGAGGTGGATCGCCCCGTCCGACGCGGCAGCCCCGGCGTGCAGGCTGTCCGTGTCACCGAGGTCGCCGCGGTGCACCCCGGCCCCCATCGCGGTGAGCGCGGCGGCCGAGGCGTCCGACCTGGCGAGCCCGGTGACCTGGTGTCCGGCGCCGATGAGTTCGGCGACGACGGCCGAGCCGATGAAGCCCGACGCTCCGGTGACGAAGACACGCATGGGAGAACCTCCGGATTTCCGGCGTCCCGGTTCGGGGTTCAGGGTTCAGGAGCTGCACCCGGACGGCCGACGCCATTGATGTCAGTGACTGTCGTCGTCACCGTAACATCTGACGGCAGTCACTGTCATCGCGTAGGATCTGCGGCATGAGTCGATGGGAGCCGAACGGGAGGGACCGGCTGGCGCAGGCCGCGCTGGAGCTCTATGTCGAGCGAGGGTACGAACAGACCACGGTGGCGGAGATCGCCAAGCGGGCCGGGCTCACCGAGCGCACGTTCTTCCGGCACTTCGCCGACAAGCGTGAGGTGCTGTTCGGGGGCTCGGAAGTACTGCAGGATCTGCTCGTCGGCCACCTCACCGAAGCCCCCGCGTCGGCGGCGCCGATCGACGCGGTAGCGGTGGCGCTGGAACCGCTGGGCGGCTATTTCCATGAGCGCCGCGAGCAGGCCAGGCGTCGTCAGACCGTCATCGCCGCGAATCCGGAGCTGCGGGAGCGCGAGCTGATCAAGCTGGCCTCACTCGCGTCGGCGCTGGCCGAGGCGCTGCGGCAGCGCGGTGCCGGGGAGCCGACCGCGAGCCTGGCGGCCGAGGCGGGGG
Source organism: Streptomyces sp. NPDC054757 (assembly GCF_053612185.1). NCBI lineage: Bacteria > Bacillati > Actinomycetota > Actinomycetes > Kitasatosporales > Streptomycetaceae > Streptomyces > Streptomyces sp. NPDC054757. Next base: position 68,953 of record NZ_JBSHBW010000021.1, on the reverse strand, counting down.
TCGCCGTCTTCCGGGTCGCGTTCCAGAGCTGGATCGGCGACAGCGGCGAACGGGATCTGTCGCAGCTCATCGGGGAGGCGCTCACCGAGCTCAAGGCCGTGACCGCCGGAGCCTGAACCCCACGCACCGGACCACGCACCGGACGGCGAGGCCGAGCCCCGCGCGCGGGGCCCCGGGGCTCTCCCCCGCGCGCGGGTCCCACGCCGCCCGCACCCCCGGGGCCACTGGGGCACGAATCCCCGGGGGCGCGAACCGTACGACCCCAGTGGTCCGCCGCCCCCCTGCCCTGCGCCCCTAAGCGGTCCGGGCCGTGCGGGCCAGATACGACAGCAGGTCCTGACGGCTGACCACGCCCGTCGGCTTCCCCTCGACCAGCACGATCGCCGCGTCCGCCTTGCCCAGAACGGCCATCAGATCGGCGACCGGCTCGCCCGAGCCGACCAGCGGAAGCGGCGAGGACATGTGCTTCTCCAGCGCGTCACCCAAGGAGGCCCGCTGAGTGAACAGCGCGTCGAGCAGCTCGCGCTCCACCACCGAACCGATGACCTCGGCGGCCATCACGTCCGGGTGGCCGGCGCCCGGCTTCACGATGGGCATCTGGGAGACGCCGTACTCGCGCAGCACGTCGATCGCGTCGCCGACGGTCTCCTCCGGGTGCATGTGCACCAGATGGGGGATGCCGTCCTCCTTGCCGAGCAGTACATCGGCGACACGGGGCTCGGTGCCGGGCTGCTCCAGGAAGCCGTAGTCGTTCATCCACTCGTCGTTGAAGATCTTCGAGAGATAGCCGCGCCCGCTGTCCGGCAGCAGCACGACCACGATGTCGTCGGGCCCGAGCCCCTCGGCCACCCGCAGCGCCGCCACGACCGCCATCCCGCAGGAGCCGCCGACCAGCAGGCCCTCCTCCTTGGCGAGCCTGCGGGTCATCTGGAACGAGTCCTTGTCGGACACGGCGACGATGTCGTCGGTCACCGTCCGGTCGTACGCGGTCGGCCAGAAGTCCTCACCGACGCCCTCGACCAGATAGGGCCGCCCCGAGCCCCCCGAGTACACGGAGCCCTCCGGGTCGGCGCCGATGACCCTGACCCGTCCGTCGGACACGTCCTTGAGGTACCGGCCGGTCCCGCTGATCGTGCCGCCCGTGCCGACACCCGCGACGAAGTGGGTGATCCGCCCCTCCGTCTGCTCCCACAGCTCGGGCCCGGTGGTCTCGTAGTGCGAGCGCGGGTTGTTCGGGTTGCTGTACTGGTCGGGCTTCCACGCGCCCGGCGTCTCGCGGACCAGCCGGTCGGAGACGTTGTAGTACGAGTCGGGGTGGTCGGGGTCCACTGCCGTGGGGCAGACGACGACATCGGCGCCGTAGGCCCGCAGTACGTTGATCTTGTCCGTGGACACCTTGTCCGGGCAGACGAAGATGCACTTGTAGCCCTTCTGCTGGGCCACGATCGCCAGCCCGACGCCGGTGTTGCCACTGGTCGGCTCGACGATCGTGCCGCCGGGCACCAGCTCGCCGCTCTGCTCCGCCGCCTCGATCATGCGGACGGCGATACGGTCCTTCACAGAACCGCCCGGATTGAAGTATTCGACCTTGGCCAGGACGGTCGCCCTGATCCCTGCGGTCACATTGTTGAGCCTCACCAGCGGGGTGTTGCCGACGAGGCTGATCATCGAGTCGTGGAATTGCACCATGGCGGTCAGCGTATTGGACAAGATTGGGCAGCACAGGTCTGCGGGCAATTAGGTGGTGCGAGCACGGCGCACGAGTCCGGCGCAGGGGCACGGCGCAGCAGCACAGCGCTCGGGTACGGCGCACGAGCACGACGCACGAGTACGGCTATGGAGGAGGCGGCAGTGTCGAGGGCGAGGGTGGCGCGACGGATCGCCGCGGGCGCGGCATACGGCGGCGGGAGCATCGGGCTGGTCGGAGCGGCCGCGGTGGGAGTGCTGCTGGCCGAGGTCCAGCTGGCGAAACGTTCCGTGGGCGGCGGACGGGCCCCTCAGGCACCGAGCGCGGACGGGCGGTACGGACTGGCGTTCGCGGGCCGTACGGGGCATCTGGAGCCGTTACGGCTGGCCATGCTCGGCGACTCGACAGCGGCGGGCCAGGGCGTGCACCGGGCGGGCCAGACCCCGGCAGCGCTGCTCGCATCGGGGCTCGCCGCGGTGGCGGAGCGGCCGGTGGACCTGCGGAACGTCGCGCTGCCGGGTGCGATGTCGGACGACCTGGACCGGCAGGTCGGGCTGGTGCTCGGCGACCCCGGGAAGCTGCCCGAGGTCTGCGTGATCATGATCGGTGCGAATGACGTGACCCACCGGATGCCGGCCACCCAGTCCGTACGCCATCTCGCGACATCGGTCCGCAGGCTGCGTACGGCGGGGGCCGAGGTCGTCGTCGGGACCTGCCCCGACCTGGGCACGGTCGAGCCGGTCTACCAGCCGCTGCGGTGGCTGGCCCGGCGGGTCTCCCGGCAGCTGGCGGCGGCCCAGACGATCGGGGTGGTCGAACAGGGCGGCCGTACGGTGTCGCTGGGCGAGATGCTGGGCCCGGAGTTCGCGGCGAACCCCCGCGAGCTCTTCGGCCCGGACAACTACCACCCCTCGGCCGAGGGGTACGCGACGGCCGCGATGGCGGTACTGCCCACGCTCTGCGCCGTACTCGGTCTGTGGCCGGAGACCGACCACCTGGACGCCACCCGCGACGAGGACATGCTGCCGGTGGCCAAGGCCGCGTCGGCCGCGGCTTCGGAGGCGGGCACCGAGGTCACGGGCGCCCGCGCACCCTGGGCCCTGCTGAAACACCGCAGGAGGCGGCGGCTTCCCGAGACGGCGGAGGCGGCCGGGACTGCTGAGGCCGCCGGGAGTGCCGAGGCGGCCGAGATCGCGGAGGCTCCTGGAACAGCTGGGGCTACGGGGACAGCTGGGGTGACCGGGGCGGCTGCGACGGCTGAGACCACGGATGCTCCCGCGCCTCCCGAGGAGCGAGAGCACGGGCGGCAGCCCACCGGGAACCGCCCCACCGGGGCGCACCCGCCGGCCGCTCCCCAACCCGGCTCCGGTCCTGCCGCAGGGCAGGACCGGGAGCCGGGGGTCGCGCAGCCCCCGGCGCCGCCGTCCTGAACGGTCCGCGCAGCCCCAGGCGCCACCATCCTGAGCGGTCGCTTAGAAAAGAGGCCCGCATCACACACCGACCCCGGTGACCTCGGCGGTACGTACGGGTAACTTCCAATCAGCCCTGCCCCCGACCCGTACGGCCGTCCCGTCAGCAGCGCAGCGTCAAGCACTGCCACCCCGGCAGCGCTGCCGCCCGACCCGCACCGCCGCCCGACCCGCACCACCGCCCGACCCGCACCACCGCCCGACCCGCACCACCGCCCGACCCGCACCACCGCCCGACCCGCACCACCGCCCGACCCGCACCACCGCCCGATCAGCACCGCCGCCCGATCAGCCCGCTGTCCCCGCCTCAGCCCCATGGAGCCGTGATGCCCGAAGCCGTGATCGTCTCAACCGCCCGCTCCCCCATCGGCCGCGCTTTCAAGGGATCGCTGAAGGACCTGCGCGCCGACGACCTCACCGCCACCATCATCCAGGCCGCGCTCGCCAAGGTCCCCGAGCTGGATCCCCGGGACATCGACGATCTGATGCTGGGCTGCGGGCTGCCCGGCGGCGAGCAGGGCAACAACCTGGGACGTATCGTCGCCGTGGCCATGGGGATGGACCACCTCCCCGGCTGTACGGTCACCCGCTACTGCTCGTCGTCGCTCCAGACCTCGCGGATGGCACTGCACGCCATCAAGGCGGGCGAGGGCGACGTCTTCATCTCGGCCGGTGTCGAGATGGTCTCGCGCTTCGTGAAGGGCAACTCCGACAGCCTGCCCGACACGCACAACCCGCTCTTCGCCGAGGCCGAGGCGCGCACCGAGGCCGTCGCCAAGAGCGAGGGCGCCTCCTGGCACGACCCCCGCGAGGACGGCCTGGTCCCCGACGCGTACATCGCGATGGGCCAGACCGCCGAGAACCTGGCAGGGCTCAAGGGCATCACCCGCCAGGACATGGACGAGTTCGGCGTACGGTCGCAGAACCTCGCCGAGGAAGCGATCAAGAACGGCTTCTGGGCCCGCGAGATCACCCCCGTAACGCTCCCCGACGGCACTGTCGTCTCCGCGGACGACGGCCCGCGCGCGGGCGTGACGCTCGAAGGCGTCCAGGGGCTGAAGCCGGTCTTCCGCCCCGACGGCCGCGTCACCGCGGGCAACTGCTGCCCCCTCAACGACGGCGCGGCGGCTCTGGTGATCATGAGCGACACCAAGGCGCGCGAGCTGGGTCTGACCCCGCTGGCCCGGATCGTCTCGACCGGTGTCACCGGCCTCTCCCCCGAGATCATGGGGTACGGCCCCGTCGAGGCGTCGAAGCAGGCGCTGAAGCGGGCCGGCCTGACGATCGGCGACATCGACCTGGCCGAACTGAACGAGGCGTTCGCGGCCCAGGTCATCCCGTCCTACCGCGACCTGGGCCTCGACCTGGACAAGGTGAATGTGAACGGCGGGGCGATCGCCGTCGGCCACCCCTTCGGCATGACCGGCGCGCGCATCACCGGCACGCTGATCAACAGCCTCCAGTTCCACGACAAGCAGTTCGGCCTGGAGACGATGTGCGTGGGCGGCGGTCAGGGTATGGCGATGGTCATCGAGCGCCTCAGCTGACCCCTGGCGCAGAGCTGAATCCGGCCGCGCGGCGCAGGCCGCCCCTGCGATACACAGCGTGGTCAACCAGTGACACCGCGTCGAACCATGCGCCCCGATCCCTCCTGCCGGAGGGGTCGGGGCGCTCGCAACTCCGCTACCCAGAGGCATGGTTGATGACGGCACTGTCACAACTCACCGCCACTCACGCCTCTCGCCGCCCAGTCGTGACCGAATCTCCCCCAGGATGTGACCTATCTCCCGGGGTCACTTGATTCCCGCAGGTCACAGCAGCCTCAGAGGGAAAACCAGGGCCCAAAGACCTGTCCAATTCATGACGTAATGCACTGCCGGGGGGCGCGCTCTCACGACAAGCTGATGTAGGAAGTCGGGGAACGATTGAATCCGGGAGTAAGTCAGTGAGCACTTTGTCGATTGCCCTGCTGCTGACGACGGCCGCCGCCACGGCCGTCGGCGCTGCGTCCCTGCATGCCGCACACGGCCTGCGCCGCCAGATCGCCGCGCTCCGCGACGACCTCGCGGGCGCCTCCGGCGGCAACGCCCGGGGCGCGGCCATACCGGCAGCCCGCGAGGAGACCCCGGCGGACGAGATACGCGCGGCCGTCGCCGAAGCACTGGCCGAGGAGCGCGAACGCGAGCTGGCCGAGGCGCGCGCCTTCTGGGCCGCCCAGGAGTCCCGCGACGCGGCGGACGCCCCGTCCCTCCTCGGCGGTCTGACCGGCCTCGGGGACGACGCCGCGTTCTTCCTGCCGCGCCAGACCGATTTCACCGGCATGGACCCGGCCTTCGAGACCGGCTTCGGTCCTGAGCTGGAGTCGGCCGTCGAGCAGAGCGCCGAAGCGGACGAGGAGCCGGGCGCCGAGGAGTACGCGCCGGACAGCGCCGAACTGGCCGCGGCCCGCCGCAGGCACCCCTCGCACCCCGACTTCGTCCCGGTGCAGACCCCGGTGGTGACCGAGCACGAGCGCATGGTGACCCGCCTCGAAGAGCTGGCCGAGACCCGCACCGCGCTCTCCGACGTCCGTCCCGGCCCGCTCGGGACGCTCGATGTGTACGTCTTCACGGACGGCACCACGCTCTGCATGACCCCGGGCCACCGCGAGACCGCCGAGCGGCTCTCCGAGGCCCTGCGCGCGGGCGACAACCCGGTCCTGCTGGGCGGTTCCGGCATCTCCGGTGCGTACGCGCTGACCTTCACCTGCGGCGAGGAGAACGTCTACATCCTCGCGGACCGCGTCATAGCGTCGCTGTAACGCACCACCGGGGCGCGCCCGCACGGGACTTGCGTATCTCACGCCCCCCGGGTCGCACCGCTCGCGCCCCTCACAGCCCCGATCCGGCCTCCGCCGACTCCACCGACTTCACGGCCTCGTCCAGCTCGACGGACGGGGCCGTTCGCAGCTCCTCGGCCAAGTCGTGTGCGGCGACGGCGAGTTGGTCGGCCACCGCGAACATCCCGGCATCCGGCATGGTCCGCACGGCGGAGTCCGGAGACTCCAGGCGCTGGGCACGCGACGACAGTTCCCTGGCCAGCGCGAGCCCGACGGCGGCGGCACCCCGCTGGAGCCGGCTCTGCGGTGCGGAGCGCAGCCGGTCGGCGAAGCGGTCGGCGGCGGCGGTGAGAGGGGTCGTATCGAGCACGCCGCGACCCTACGCGCCCGCCCCGGACTGTTGCCAACGGGCCGATGCTGAGGCACGGTGCAGGGAAGGCACCAGTAAGGCCGACTCAGCAAGGCCGACTCAGCGCAATGCCTCCGGAGGCGCCGATGTCCCAAGTCTTCTCCGAAGAGACCCATCGCAACATGCTCTCCCGCATCCCCGAGTGCACGGGCCGTGAAGTGTCCGACTGGCTGCGCGCCGTCGACGAAGGCCCCACCCTCGTCCGCTTCGACGAGAAGGTCAGCTGGCTCAGGACCGAACACCACCTCGCCTACGGCCATGCCAAGGCGATCATCCACGAGTACGACCTGAGACGAGCCGCACGGCGCCTGCTGTAGCAGCCCTCCGGGAACTCACCCGGCACCACAGAGCCGCTCATCCGATCCAGTGAACGCCGGTCCAGTGAACACCGGTCCAGTGAAGCCGAAGGGGCCCGCCCGGAACGAGAACGTCCGGACGGGCCCCTCACTGTCGGCCGATGGCCGCTCTGGATCCAGTCGTTACCGATCTAGTCGTTACCGCTGAAGATCGCGACCAGCCGCAGCATCTCCAGGTAGATCCAGACGAGCGACATGGTCAGCCCGAAGGCCGCGAGCCATGACTCCTCGCGCGGAGCGCCGTAGGTGATGCCGTCCTCGATCTGCTTGAAGTCCAGCGTCAGGAAGAAGCAGCCGATCAGGATCGCCAGCACCCCGACGAGCGCGCCGAGCGGCCCGAAGTCGCGCAGTCCGCCGTCACCGGCGACACCGAAGGCGACCAGCAGCAGATTGACCACCATCACCATGAGGAAGGCCATGGCGATGATCATGCCGATCCAGGCGTACCGCGCGGTGACCCGGATCCAGCGCTGCTTGTACGCCACCAGGCTCGCGGCCGACACCGCCATCGTGCCCAGCACCGCCTGGAAGGGCGCACCCGACCACTGGCTGTTGTACATCTCGCTGATCACGCCGAGGAAGATGCCCTCGAAGAACGCGTAACCGAGGATCAGCGCGGGCGCCGGTGTCCGCTTGAAGGACTGCACCATCGCCAGGACGAAGGCCACCAGCGCGGAGCCGAAGGCCAGTCCGTAACTGGTCGACGAGACCGGCAGCAGCACCCAGGCCAGAGCCGCGCCGACCACGACCGTGCCGAGCGTGACGGCCGTACGCGTGACGACGTCGTCCATCGTCATCGCGCCGGCGCGGGCGGGCGCCTGGGGGCCGTCGGGGTCGGTCACGTACGGGTTGGCGGCGTACGGGTTCTGGCCTGACGGGTTCTGCGCGTACGGGTTGGTCCCTACCGCTGGGCCCCCGGCCTGCGGCGCCGCGTTGAACCCCGCGTAGCCGTTGTCGCGGCTGAAGCCCCGTCGCGAGAAGACCGGGTTGCTGCTCCTCATCTCACTCCTCAGTGGCCACGGTGCGTGGCCTCGGGACCAGAGTAATGGGAGAGCAAAGAGAAGGACGTAGTGCCTGGGAAGGATCTTTCGGTGCTTTCGGTGCCTTCGGTGCCTTCGATGCGGGCCGGACCGTGGTCATCCCCGGCGCGGGCACCTCACGGCCGATCCGGACCGGCTTCCCTGGCATGGGCCCCCACCGACCCCGGCCGGGGTCGTTCCGGCCGCTCGGCAGCGCCCGAGAGACGGTCGAGCAGGTCCGGGACGGCGAGCAGGGTGCGTCTCTCGTCGGCGGTCAGCCGCTCCGCGATGGTGTCCGCCACCCAGCGACGGCGGGTGCGCCGGTCACCGTCGAGGGCCTCGGCGCCCGCCGGAGTGATCGCGATGAGGAAGGAGCGCCCGTCGCGCTGGTTACGGGAGCGGCTGACCAGACCGAGCGCCTCCAGCTCGATGACCGTACGGCTCATGCTCTGGTGCTTCACCCCGTGTGCGGCGGCCAGACCGGCGATGGTCTGCGGGCCCTCGCGGTCGAGCGTCCCCAGCGCCGTGGCCTGCATCGGCGGCACCGTGTCGGCGCGGGCACGGACGGCGCGCACGAACCGCCCGATCGAGCGCCGCAGCTCCTCGGCGATGTCTTCGTCATCAAGGTCCATCCGGAAAATATACAATGTGGCTGTACAGTTTCGTTGCAGAGATCAGTGCAGAGATCAGATGCAGAGATTGAGTACAGAGAACAGAGAGAGGAATCCCATGCGCCTCACCAAGCACGCCCACGCCTGTGTCACCCTCACCGACGGCGACCGCACCCTGCTGATCGACCCGGGCACCTTCACACCGAACGCGGCTGAGCTGATCGCCGACGCCGACGCGATCCTCGTCACCCACGAGCACTTCGACCACTTCGACGAGGCCGCACTCAGGGCGGAGCTGGCCAGGCGCCCCGGCCTCACGGTCCACACCACCGCCGAGGCGGCGGCGAAGCTGGGTGCGCAGGCTGTCGCCGTGTCGGCCGGCGACCGGATCGACGTCGCGGGCTTCCAGGTGACCGTGCACGGCGAGCAGCACGCGCTCATCCACGAGAAGATCCCGCAGGGGCAGAACGTCGGGTTCCTGGTGGAGGGCCGCGTCTTCCACCCCGGCGACTCCTACTCCGTGCCCGAGGCCCCCGTCGAGACGCTGCTGCTGCCGACCAGCGGCCCGTGGACGAAGTTCGGCGAGGCCGCCGACTTCGTGCAAGCCGTGCGCCCCGGCCGCAGCATCCAGATCCACGAGCTGATGCTCAGCGAGCTGGGCCAGAGTTCGGCCGCCATGTTCCTCGGCGAGGACGGACTGACCGGCATCCCGCTGGAGATTCTCGCCCCGGGCGCATCCACCGAGCTCTGATCCGGGGATCCGGGAGGGGGGCCGGGCCAACGCCCCGCGTTTCCGGGCCGGTTGCACCACGGCAATCGGTCACGGGCAAGGAAATCCGGACACGTACTCTGCTCGACGGCACGAGGTTCCCGGCGACGTGCCCGCGTCGGCACCTTCCGCCGGCCGCGCCCGGCGTCCGGCGGGAGTGCCCGGAACCGGACTTGAACCGGAATCGCCCCGCCCTCTGACCTGCGATGACGCTCTGGCTTCGGGAAATGCCCCCGGTCGAAGGGGTTCCGGCCCGGATGAGCCGGGGACAGCTGGGCCCCGTGCGCCCATGGGCGCACGGGAGCGGAGCACTCTCGGCACTCGGCACATATACGAGCGACATAGCGCCTGGCCACTCCGGCCAACCAGCCCCGGGAGCACAGCGTGCATACTGCCCCCCCCAGAAGCTGACGAACCCGGCTGCCGTGTCAGTGGCCAAAACATGTTCCTCAGGCTCCGTGACGAGACCGAGCGGGTGTCCCTGTGGCCTTCACCGATTATTGCCAGAGGTCATGCCCTGGCCTGGCAGTCAAACGAGCCATCGCCACATCCCGCTCCGTCAGGAGGTGAAGGCGAGGTAGGTACCGGCGGTGAGGCCGGAGAAAGTGACGAGTTGGCGTGGTTTGAGGCAGGTGAAGGCCGCGTGCATGGCGATGCCGACTGCGACGGCGTACGGCATCGTCTGCGGGATGAGGAGCGCGGGTGGCAGTGCGATCTCCGCTGCGATGGCGGTGGCCGCGACCGTACGCCAGAGACAGACGTCCCGATGGGTGAGGTTTCCCATGTGTCGGCGGATCAGGCCGGGGACGGCGTACTGGAACCGGCGGTGGGGCAACTGGTCACGGACCTGGGTGTAGGTGTGGATCCACTGGGCGAGGTAGAGGCCGCTGCGGAACTGGGGAGAGCGGAGTTTCTGCCAGGCGCTGTTCCAGTAGATGTCGGTGGTGATCAGCACGATCAGGCACTGGGCCCAGGTGTTGGCCGTGCTCGGATCGTGCTCGATGGTCAGGCCGTGGCCGAGGTCCCCGGCGAGCAGGAGGCAGGTGCCGGTCAGCAGGGTGTAACGCACCGCGTTGGGACTCCTGAGGTAGAGCAGTTCCATGGCGGCGCCGGTCAGGACGATCAGCAGCGACAGGCGTGGTAATACGAGCCCGGCGGCCAGGGTGAGGGCGGCGATCGTGCGGATGATCAGCGCGGGCCGGTAGACACCGGCAAGGAGGTGGGCCCGGCGGGAGCCGAAGCGCTCTTCGGCGAGGTGGAGGCTGAGCGAGCCGGGAGCAAAGCGGTCCCAGCCGCCCTGCCCGAAGGAGAGGGCGTACCGGGCGGTGAGGACCGTGCCGAAGAGGATGCGGAACCACTGGATGCGTCCGGGATCGGTCGGGTGCTGGAATCCGGAGGCGATGGCCTCAAAGAACCACACGGCTGTCCCTCACCTCCACGCGTTGTTCGCCTCGGCCTGTCAGGACGCGGCCGGTGCCGTCGATCCGTTCGTAGTGGCCACTGCGGGTGAGGTGATCGAGGATCGCCTGGAGCTGGGGTGGTCCGAGGATGAAGGAGCCGGGCGAGAGGTGGTCGTAGACGTTCACCGGCTCGGTGCGGCCGTCCTTGGCGGTGCCGGTGAGCGAGACGATCGTGAAGGTGGCCCGGCAGAACATCTTCCAGCGAAGCCAGCGGCCGGGCAGGGAGGTGAAGCCGGTGATCATCCAGGCCACGAGGGTGCAGGCGATGGCGGTCTGGACAGCGGACAGCACGGATGGGGGCATGGCGAGGACCTCCGTGTCGGGAGGGTGAAGGTGAAGTGCGGTGGGCCCGTGTCCGGGGCGCCCGCGGGGGTCAGCGCTCGGGCTTGGGGGGCCGCTGCATCAGCGCGGCCGCGGCCTGGTCGAGGGTGACCGTCTCGTGCAGCAGGGCGGAGATCACGTCGGTGATCGGCATCTCGACGCCGTGGGCCTGTGCCAGTGCGAGGATCGCCTCCGCGCTCTTGACACCCTCGGTGGTCTGCCGGGTGGCGGCCGTCGTCTGCTCGACGCTCAGGCCCTGGCCGAGGTGGGTGCCGAAGGTGCGGTTCCGGGAGAGGGGGGAGGAGCACGTCGCCACCAGGTCGCCCAGCCCGGCGAGCCCGGCAAGGGTGGCCGGGTGGGCGCCCATGGCGGTCGCGAGGCGAGTGGTCTCCGCGAGTCCCCGGGTGATGAGCATGGCCTGCGCGTTGTGGCCCATGCCCATGCCGGAGGCGATGCCGACTGCGAGGGCGATGACGTTCTTCACCGCGCCACCCAGCTCACAGCCGGTCACGTCGGTGGACGTGTAGGGCCGGAAGTACGGGGTGTGGCAGGCGCGCTGGACGCGGTGGGCTGCGTCCTCGTCGGGGCAGGCGATGGTGGCTGCGGCGGGCTGGCCGTCCATGATCTCGCGGGCCAGGTTCGGCCCGGAGAGCACGGCGACCCGGTAGGCGGGGATGCCGGTCACCTCGGTGATGACCTGGCTCGCCCGGAGGCCGGAGCCGATCTCGATGCCCTTCATCAGCGACACGATGACGGTGTTCGGGCCGATGTGCGGGGCCCAGGCGGCGAGGCTCGCCCGCAGGGACTGCGCGGGGATGGACAGCACCAGGAAGTCCGCGCTGTCCAGCGCGGCGGCGGGGTCTGTGGTGGCCGTCAGGGTGTGGGGCAGCTCGACGTCCGGGAAGTACCCGGGGTTGTGGTGGCTGGAGTTGATCGCGTCGGCGATCTCAGCGCGCCGGGCGTGCATCGTCACGCTGGTGCCGGCGTCTGCCATGATCTTGCCGACGGCGGTGCCCCAGGATCCGGCCGAGAACACGGCCGCACGGACGTGATGCTGGTTCACTGCGGGGTCCTCTCGCCGGGCGCGGGCCTGTCGCCGGTCTGGAGGCCGGGCCGGGTCATCCTATCGACCGCCCCCACTACTGCCGGTGCGTCCGAGGCGGGGAGACGCCGCAGCGTCAGCAGGACGGCTCGGCGGTCGCCCAGGGTGGGGAGCTTGTGCTGTGCTTCACGGAGCATGTTCTCGGCCGGGGCCTCGCCCAGTTCGCGCCGCAGCTGGTCGGCGTGGGCGATCCACAGCCGGTAAAGCCGTTCCCACATCGCGGGTTCGGCGGGCCGCTCGTCCAGGTGCTCCTGCGTCAGCCCGGCGGCCTCCACTTGCTGGTGCCATGCCGGGTCCGCACCGCGCCGCAGCGCGCGGGTCACGACCAGACGGCTGCCGGGGGCCAGGATGCGGCCGAGCTCACGAAGCGCGTGCCCGCGGTCGGCGCGTCCGAGGGCGTCCACGCACACGATGCCGTGGGCACAGCCGTCCGGGAGGCCGGTGTTCTCCAGCTCGGCGACGCGGAAGACGGCGCGGTCGGCGGCCGGGCCGAGGAAGTGGCCGCGGCGGGCGGCTGCCTGGACGGTGGCGACGGGCGAGAGGTCGAAGGCGGTGAGGCGGACGGCGAGGGCGCGGGCCAGCCACAGGCCGATGCCGCCTGCGCCGCATCCGGCGTCCACGAGGACCTGGCCCGGACGCATCCGCAGCCGCCCGGCCAGCAGCCCCAGCAGAGGCCAGTCGCAGGAGCTGGAGGCAGCGACCTCCACCGGGTAGTCCTCGCCCATCGCCTCGGCGTACAGGCGGGCGACCAGATCGGTGCGGGCGCGGGCGGCGTGGAAGGCGTCGTACTGGGCGGAGCGCTGTCCAGCCGTCATCCCGCGCGGCGGCGCCGTGGTGGTGGACTTCATCGGGGCATCGACCTCCTGATGCGTGAGCGGGTGCCGGGGCAGAGGACCTGCACGGCGTGGACAGGGCAGCCTGGGGAGGACAGGTCCAGGGCCACCGGTTCGTGCCCGGTGACGTGCGCGACCTGCCGGGCCACCGCCGTCACCTGATCGGCGAAGCCGCCCCCGGCCAGGGTGAAGTGGGCCGCCGCAGCCGTCCACGGCGCGAGCCCGGCGGACTGCGGCGGATGGAAGGGCGGGGTGTCGAAGCTGCCCGGGTCGGCGGGCAGGTCGTCCCGGGTCCCGGCGATGGCGGTCAGCCGGGACTGGGCGGCCTCACTCACCGCCCGCGTCAGCGCGATCCCAGGGACGCTGTGGCAGCCGCCGCCGGCAAAGACGACGGGACAGTCCTCCGACCACAGGTAGGCCACGCACACCGGCAGCCCGTACGGGCCGTCCACCAGTGCGACCTCCAGCGCCATGCCCGCCGCCGCCAGGCGGGCGATCAGCTCCCCGCCGTGCGGGTCGTCAACCGTCTGGGGGCCAATCAGCGTGCGCCGCGCTCCGCCCGCCTGCCCGTCCCGGTGCAGTACATCGCGCTCCACCACCTCGAACAGGGCATGTAGCAGGGCCTCCTCGCGGGAGTTGCCGCAGGCGAGGCCGGTGCTTGTCGCGCGCAGTACGTCCGGGGTCCACTGCGGGCGATGCCCGCGGCGGCGGACCAGGTCGACCGGCAGCAGCACCTTCGCCCCGCTCACCAGGCCGGTACCGGCCGCCCACTCCCACACCAGCCGGGACAAGACGCGCTCCGGGTACGGGACGGCCATCGGCAGCGCGGTCACGGGACAGGCGGGGGCGACCTCGGCGGCCGGGCCCACCGCGGCGACGGGCAGCGGCTGCTCGACGTGCCACAGTTCGATGGCCTCCATGACCGCCGACAGCTTCGCCAGCAGGGGCGTTGCGCCCTTGCCCTGCGAGGTCGACAAGGTCATGGAGGCGGGCCGGATCGCGGTGAAGACCGGAATCCCGACGCAGTCCAGACCAGTCAGATCGGCGACCCGGGTGATACCGAACTCCGGCAGCCGTCCGGACAACGCGTCCCAGGTTTCCTGCGGTGTGCGGGCGCGCACCGTGCCCGGCAGCGCCACCAGCTCCTCAGTGCCCACCACGGGCCGCCTCCGTCCTCTTCGTCTCTTCCACGTATCCGGGCACGAGCCGCTTGGCCGCCGAGACGGCTCGCGCCCCGCAGACCAGCCCACGCGCGGATGCCTCCGCGTCGAACTCCCGCTCAGGGCATCCCCACACCCCGAGCAGGAGCTCGCGGGTCACCTCCTCACGCACCGCCGCCGAAAATCCGGGCCGGCTGCGGCGAGCCTCGGCATACCGGGCGACCGCCTGCCGGTCCTGCGGACTCTCGCCGGCCAGCAGCAGCTCCACCGTCCGCTCGTCGCGCAGGTCGACCGTGGGGTGGAACACGCGGTCTGCGGACAGCGCCCCGCCTGTCACCTGTGCCAGGCGCTCGGCCAGCACCAGCCCCCGCCCACCGTCAGCCGGGTGCCGGGAGAGATGTTCGAGGTAGGCCGACCACCTCTCGTGGAACGCGGGGTCGAAAACCTGCTGGTAGACGAGGCGGTCCTCGGTGGACAGCACCAGGCCGTCCACACAGCTGCCGGTGAAGGCGTTGGACCAGCGGCGGAAGTACGCCGTATCCCATACCGGCAGCTCGACGACGGCCCGGTCCGGGGCTGCGGCGCCGTCGACGGCGGCGGTGACGGCGGCGAGCGCGTCGACGCGCTTGAGGTCGCCGAAGTGCCGGTCCTGCTCACGCTGCTCGGCCAGCCACCCGGCGAACCCGGTCTCGCTCTGGCTGCGGCACACGGCCCGCACCGCGGCCCAGGTGCGCTGCGGGTAGTAGACCGCGCGCAGCGCCTCCAGCAGCCCGGCGGCCCGTGCACCGTCGAGGACCCCGGCCGAACGGGCGAGCAGAAGGGCGTGCCGGAGGTTGACCAGCGGCCAGGTCAGCGCGCCGAGCTCACCGTCCGGGGCCTGGCCGACCGCCACTTCGTCGTCGCCGTCGATCTCCCCCGAGGCGTAGGCGGCGTAGACGCTACCGATGCCGAGCATCCCGAACGGCGCCAATTCGGCGGCCCTCAACGCGCCGATGCTCGCCGCCCCGATCACCCCGACACCCCGGCCCATGACGGCGAGGATCTCTTTGTGCCGCAGCGCCGGAGCCTGGTGGTACACCCCGTCCACGAGCACCACCGTGTCACCACCACCGATCGCGGTATCGAACAGGTCGCCGTGCCGGGCCGGCGGAAGCACCCGCACGCCGGGCGCGGTGAGTACGGGTTCGGACGCCAGCAGCGTCGGCCCGACGAACACATGAATCACTACGGCCTCCTCCACGATGAAGCGCGAAGGGCGCCCCTCCGCGGGCCCATAAGCACACGAGACAGGAAGGGCGCCCAGGTCAGGACGCGAACGGGAGAGGGGACTACTCCTCGTCCTCGACGTCGACGGCGACCACCACGGGCCCGGTGATCTCCTCGGTCCCCTCCATCGAAGCCGAGGTGCTGGCGGCGGCGATACCGGACTTGGACTGCTCCATGGGATGTCTCCTTCTTGCCGATTTCGGCGGTGCGGACAGGCTGCCCGTACCGGTCGTGCCGCAGGCCCGGGGCTGGTTCGCCCAGCGGGGCCCGCCTGCCCGCCCCTGACCGGGGCGGGAAGTCTTCAGCCGCTGGTGGTGCGGTTAATCAGCGGCGATCCACTCCCTGCCTGCGCCCGCACGCCGCAGGAAGACCGCACATGGGGTGACTTGCCAGATGGCGGGGTCCTCCCACTCGCCGTGTGGCGGCTGCGACCAGTCAACGACCTCTGACGTTCGGTAGTCGGCTGCCAGGCTGTATGCCAGGGTGTATGCCAGTAACGAGGGGGCGCCCGTGACGGAACAGGCATACACACCAGGGCAGTTGATCAGAGAGGCCAGAGAGTTCCTGCGCTGGTCGCAGCAGGATGTGGCGGACGCCCTGAACACCGCGGCGGGGACCGTGAGCCTGGGGCGGCACAGCGTGTACCGGTGGGAAGCCGGACTTCGGCTGCCGCAAGAGTGGTGGCCCCTGCTCTGCCAGGTCCTCGGCGTCCCCGAAGAGGCCATGGAAGCGGCCATGGCCCTCGCCGTAGCAATGCGCGGCGGCAACCAGACCCTCGTTCCCGCGGCCCTGACCAGCGGCCTCTGGGACCGAGCCGACGCCGGTACACTCGCGGCCATGCTCGACGGCGACCAGGCGGTGACGGCGGACAACGCGACCGCCATCGCCCACGCGTGGCTCGTGACACCGCCACCCCAGATCGTGCACCAGCGCGCAGGCCGCCGGATCGGTACAGAACTCCTCGCCGACCTCGACCAACGCACCGTCCGGCTACGGCGCCTCGACGACTTCGCGGGCGTCACCGTGCTGCTTCCGGCGGTGTTACAGGAGTTACGGGAGACGGTGAAGCTCGCCCGGGAAGCCTCCTACACCGAGGAGAGCGGGCGCCGCCTGCTGGCGTTGCTCTCCGAGCAGGCCCAGCTGGCGGGCTGGGTGACCTGCGACGCCGGCCGAGTGGACCAGGGTGTGAGCCTGTATCTCACCGGGGTCAAGGCCGCCCACGCTGCCGGGGACCGCACACTGGCGGCACTGAACCTCGGGTGTGCGGGATACGCCTACGCCAACCACGGCAAGGCGGCCGAAGGACTTCTGATGGCCCGCTCCGCGCTGGCCGGCTGCGAGGGGAGCGCGAGCCCGCTGGAGCGCACCCTCCTGCTGGACAAGGTCGCGTGGACGGCCGCCATGGCGAGCGAGGTCCGGGAAGCGGAGACAGCCGTGAAACGCTCGACCGCATCTCACGACGATGTCGACGACCACGCCGAGCGACCCGACTGGCTGTACTGGTGTTCACGGGACGAGTCGGACGTGATGGCGGGCCGGGTCTTCACCGAGACCCACCGGCCGCTGCGGGCCGTCCCCCTCCTGACGGCCGCACTGGAGCGCTACGACACCACGCACGTCAGGGAAATCGCGCTGTACTCGTCGTGGCTGGCCCAGGCGTACGTCAACGCCAACGAGATCGACGAGGCCGTGGCAGTCGCCTCACGGGTCTACGACCTGGCCGCCGCCTCGGACTCACCGCGCGCCGTACGGCGCCTGGACACCGTCCTGCATGCCCTTGCCCCACACCGGGACACCCCTGCGGTGCGCGACCTCCTGGAGCGCGCCGCGCCGTAGCGGGCAGGCACACGTCTGGAGGTGCTCCGTCGAGCGGATGTCGCAGTTCCCGAACGTCGGCGGAGATAGATGCGCAGTTCCTTCTCGATCGCATCCTTGTCGCAATCCTCCACGCCTGTCCTGTTACGCACGGACTCCAGCGCGTAGGTCTCGAAGCGGTAGCGGGCCTCGTCAGGCTCATCGGCCGCGGGATCGATGTACCCCCTGCCCTTCACCCAGCCCGGCGGCCACTGCTGGCCTTGCTCATCCACGGACTTCTTGAAGACCTTCGCCGAGTCCACGTCGTCGAACCGCTCGGTCCGGAAGGGCCCCGAACGAACGTCCCCCAGACGCCACTTCACCTGACAGCTGGTGATCTCTCCGGCGGCATTCTTTCGCTCTGCGATGTACGCCGTGAACGCACAGCAGGCGCACCGTGCGCCCAAGGGAGCAGAGGGTGAGAGCGGTTCTGAGTGGTTTCCGCTGAGCGGCGCGTGTACCCGGTGTGGTGCCCGGAACCGGACTTGAACCGGTACGCCCCCGAGGGGCAGCGAGGTTTAAGCTCGCCGTGTCTGCATTCCACCATCCGGGCAAGACGCGCGGCACCGCATTCGCGATTCAGAGACTATCCGGACGCGCCGTCCGGTCACCGGAGCCTTAACCCGATGTTGTCTTATTTTATTGATGCCTGAAGGCCCGTCAGCGAGTGGATGCGCCATCGGCACATGCCGCACGCGGTGACCGGCCCGTACCGGGGGGTACGGGATTGACGGAAAGTCGCCGGTACGGTGGCTCCGCCCAGGCGCCGGCGCAGTGCGCCCCGGCATCGCCATCGACCCTTCCGGCCCCGCCCAGGCGCCCCGGTACCCGCGGGGGACGGCCTCAGGGGCGGTGTCATACCGGAGGAGGAGGCGGCGCCCTCGCGGTCACTCTCAAGAGGGCCACAGGAACGGGCATGCGGACGGACGTTCCGGCGGCGGGCGGCAGACAGGATGAAGAGGTCCCCGCATCCCGTTCCGAACAGGAGCTCCCCGTGACCTCGACCACCACCGCCCGCCGCGCCACCGCGGTGGCCGCCCGCGCCACCGAACTCTCCAAGGTGTACGGCCAGGGGGAGACCCAGGTGGTCGCCCTGGACGGGGTCTCCGTGGACTTCCGGCAGGGCGAGTTCACCGCGATCATGGGCCCGTCCGGTTCGGGCAAGTCGACGCTGATGCACTGCGTCGCCGGCCTCGACACCTTCACGTCGGGCTCCGTACGCATCGGTGAGACCGAGCTGAGCACCCTGAAGGACAAGCAGCTCACCCAGTTGCGCCGGGACAAGATCGGCTTCATCTTCCAGGCCTTCAACCTGCTGCCCACGCTGACCGCGGCCGAGAACATCACGCTGCCGATGGACATCGCGGGCCGCAAGCCCGACAAGGCGTGGCTGGCGAGCGTCATCGAGATGGTGGGGCTCAAGGACCGGCTCAGCCACCGGCCCACGCAGCTCTCCGGCGGCCAGCAGCAGCGCGTCGCGGTGGCCCGCGCGCTGGCCTCGCAGCCCGAGATCATCTTCGGCGACGAGCCCACCGGGAACCTGGACTCGCGCTCCGGCGCCGAGGTACTCGGCTTCCTGCGCAACTCCGTACGGGAGCTGGGCCAGACCGTCGTCATGGTGACCCATGACGCGATGGCCGCCGCCTACGCGGACCGGGTCATCTTCCTCGCCGACGGCCGGATCGTCGACGAGATGCTGTCGCCCGGCGCCGATGCCGTACTGGACCGGATGAAGGAGTTCGACGCCCGCGGCCGGACCAGCTGACCCCGCCGCGCCGCCGCTCCCGCCCCGGACCAGCCGACCGCACCATCCCGGCCGCCCCACCCGGGACCGGCCGAGCGCGCCCCGGACCAGCTGCCCCCGCCGCGCTCCCGCCCTCCCCGCCTGCTCCTCACCTCAGGACTGACACCCACCATGTTCCGTACCGCCCTGCGCAATGTGCTCTCGCACAAGGCCAGGCTGCTGATGACCGTCCTCGCCGTGCTGCTCGGCGTGGCCTTCGTCTCCGGCACCCTGGTCTTCACCGACACTCTCAGCCACGCCTTCCGCAACCAGTCGGCCAAGAACTACTCCGACGTGGCCGTCGCGGTCACCTCGTACGCGGACTCGGACAACCCCAAGAAGGCCCCCGGGGTCAGCGCGAAGACCCTGGACCGGATCAAGGGCCTGGACGGCGTCACCTCGGCCACCGGGCGCGTCTCCGGATTCGCCGGCGTCGCCGACCAGAAGGGCAAGCTGATCGGCAACGGCTGGTCCAACGAGGGCGGGAACTTCTCCCCCGGCGCCCACGGCAAGGACAGCCGGTACGCGTTCACCGACGGCTCGGGCCCGGCGCGGAGCGGCCAGATCGCGCTGGACCGGGACACCGCGGACAAGGGCGGCTACCACGTCGGTGACACCGTGCGGGTCGCGACCAACGGGCCGGTGCGTACGTACACCCTCTCCGGGATCTTCACCACCGACGACGGCGCGGTCGGCGCGGGCGGCAGCCTGGTCCTCTTCGACACCGCGGTCTCGCAGAAGCTCTATGTGCAGCCCGGCTGGTACAAGGACGTCGACATCACGGCCTCCCCCGGCGTGTCCCAGGCGAAGCTCCTCTCCGAGGTCAAGCCGCTCCTCCCGGACAACGCCGACGCGCAGACCGGCAAGCAGCTCGCCGACGACCAGGCCAAGCAGATCACGCGGGAGATGTCGGGGCTGAGCCAGATGCTCCTCGGCTTCGCCGCGGTCGCGCTCTTCGTCGGGATCTTCCTGATCTCCAACACCTTCACCATGCTCGTCGCCCAGCGCACCAAGGAGCTGGCCCTGCTGCGCGCCGTCGGCGCCTCCCGCAAGCAGGTCACCCGCTCGGTGCTCGCCGAGGCGCTGGTGGTCGGTGCGGTCGCATCCGTGGTCGGCTTCGTCCTCGGCATCGGGCTGGCCGTGGGGCTGCGTTCCGCGATGGGCTCGTTCGGGGCGAAGGTGCCGGGCGGCCCGCTGATCGTGGCGCCGAGCACCGCGCTGGCTGCGCTGCTCGTCGGTGTGCTGATCACCATGCTCGCCGCCTGGCTGCCCGCCCGCAGGGCGGCGAAGATCCCGCCGGTCGCCGCGATGGGCAGCGCCCATCTGCCCGCCACGACGAAGTCCCTGGTGGTACGGAACTCGATCGGCGCCGTCATCACGCTGATCGGCGCCGCGGTGGTCCTCGCGGGTGCTTCGGCCGGCTCCGGTGGCCGGACGATGATCGGCGTCGGTGCCTTCCTGGCCCTGATCGGCGTGATCGTGCTGATCCCGCTGCTCTCCCGTCCGGTCATCGCGCTCGTACGGCCGCTGCTGACCCGGGTGTTCGGGGTGTCCGGCAAGCTGGCGGGGCAGAACGCGGTCCGTAACCCGCGCCGCACCGGGGCCACCGCCTCCGCGCTGGCGATCGGTCTGACCCTGGTCACCGGACTCACGGTGATCGGTGTCACGGTGGGCCAGTCCGTGGACCGGATGACCACGGACAACTTCAAGGGCGACTACATGGTCGAGATGGCCAACGGCATGTCGCTGACGCCCTCCACCGTCACCGCGCTGGAGAAGGCGAAGGGCGTCGCCGCGGTCTCCCCGCAGACCGGCAGCCAGATCATCATCGACGGCAGCGACGAGGCGGTCTCCGGGGTGAAGCCCGGTGACATCCAGCAGGTGCTCGACCTCCCCGTGGTCTCGGGCTCGCTGGACTCACTCGCCCAGGGCCGGATCGCCGTCGAGCAGAAGACGGCGGAGAAGAAGGGCTGGAAGCCCGGCAGCAAGGTGTCCGCGAAGTACCTCGACAACAAGAAGGGCTCGCTGACGGTCGGCGCGGTCTTCAAGGAGAACCAGTTCGTCTCCCCCGTCCTGGCCTCCACGTCGGTGCTCGCCCCGCACGAGGAGAAGCCGGAGATCCAGCAGATCCTCGTCAAGACGGACGGCGGCGCCGGTGAACAAAGCCTGGTGGACGCGATGGGCGGCAACCCGGCCATCTCCGTCCTGGGCAAGCAGGAGATCCGCAACGCCATGGGCGGCATGATCAACACCACCCTGAACGTCATGTACGGGCTGCTGGCGATGGCCCTGATCATCGCGGTACTCGGTGTCATCAACACCCTGGCGATGTCGGTCTTCGAGCGTCAGCAGGAGATCGGGATGCTGCGGGCGATCGGCCTCGACCGGGTCAAGGTGAAGCGGATGATCCGGCTGGAGGCCGTGGTGATCTCGCTCTTCGGCGCGGTGGTCGGGATCGCGCTGGGGACCTTCCTGGCCTGGGCGGTCGGCCAGACCATCAAGGGGTCCATCCCGCACTACGTCCTGGTCATGCCGTGGGGCCGGATCGGAGTCTTCCTGCTGCTCGCGGCGTTCGTCGGGGTGCTGGCCGCCCTCTGGCCCGCCCGCAGCGCGGCCCGGCTGAACATGCTGACCGCGATCAAGACGGAGTAGGAAGCAGGAGCAGGGAGTAGGCGGGCCGCCACAGGTCATACGCAGCAGCACGGAGGCCCGGGACATCGACAGTGTCCCGGGCCTCCGTGCTGCTCGGTGCGGTGCGTACTCTCCCGTGCGGTCCGGTGCGTGCTGCCCGGTGCGGCGCGTGGAACGCCGTGTGGTGCGTGGAGCGCCATGCATGTGATGCGTGGAGCGGCCGTACCGTACGGGTCGTGCGCCTCCGTACCGCCGCCCTTCCGTACATACCGCGTCATGCCGTACGTACCGTGCCCCGCCGTGCGTCTCCCGGCCGGTCAGCGCCAGTCGCGGGCCCGGCGCGGCAGCCCCGACGCCCCGCCGTCCGGGGTCTTCACGGCCAGCACCTGGTTGACGCCGATCCGGTTGTTCTCGAAGGCGAGCGCCGACGCGGCCATGTAGAGCCGCCAGACCCGGGCCCGGCCCGGACTCGTCAGCCGGACCGCCTCCGCCCAGCGCGCCTCCAGATTGGCCACCCACTCCCGCAGCGTCAGCGCGTAGTGCTCGCGGAGCGTCTCGACGTCCCGGGCCTCGAAGCCGGCCTCCTCCAGGAGTTCCACGGTCCGGCCGAGCGGCGACAGTTCGCCGTCCGGGAAGACATAGGCGTCGATGAACGCGTCGATCTCGTACGCCGATTCGTCGCGCTCGGGGCGGCGGGCGATCTGGTGGTTGAGCAGCCGGCCGCCCGGCTTGAGGAGCGCGTACAGATCGTCCGCGTACTCCCGGTAGCGCACCGAGCCGACGTGTTCGGCCATCCCGATCGACGAAATCGCGTCGTACGGGCCGTCCTTGACGTCCCGGTAGTCCTGGACCTGGATCTCGATACGGTCGGTCAGGCCCTCCTCGGCGATGCGCTTGCGCGCGTACGCGGCCTGCTCGCGGGAGAGGGTGACACCGGTGACCCGCGCCCCGTACTCACGGGCGGCGTGGATCGCCATCGAACCCCATCCGCAGCCGACGTCGAGCAGCCGCACGCCCTCCTTGAGCGCGAGCTTGCGGCAGACCAGGTCGAGCTTGTCGCGCTGGGCGGTCTCCAGCGTGGAGTCCTCGGCCCAGTAGGCGCAGGAGTAGACCATGGAAGGCCCGAGCACCAGCTCGTAGAAGTCGTTGCCCACGTCGTAGTGGTGGCTGATGGCCTGCTTGTCGCGGCGCTTGGTGTGGACCGTGCCGCGGCGGCGTCTGATCTCCTCCGCGGGCGGGGGCGGTGGGGGCAGGATCCCGCCGATGTCCAGGAGCCCGCGGGCCGCGGCCCGCAGCTTCGGGTCGAGGAGCGGGAGGCGCGCCTTCTTCAACTCCGCCGGGTCGTCGCGCTCCCAGATGAGTCCGGCGAGCAGATCGAGCGCCGCGTACAGGTCGCCGTCCACGTCGATCTCACCGGCGACCCAGGCGCGGGCCAGGCCCAGCTCCCCCGGTTTCCACAACAGCCGCCGCAGAGCCCGCCGGTGACGGATCACCAGGACGGGCGTTCCCGGCGGACCCGACTCGCTTCCGTCCCAGGCCCGGATGCGGACCGGGAGCGGGGCTCCCAGCAGCTCCTCGGCGAGAGTGGTCAGCCGCAGCGCGGCGTCGGCCATGGCGCACACCTCCGTACAGATGGAAAAGGCTCAGCAGTAGGTAAACACCGAACACCCGCCGCCACAGTCCCAATACCACATAACAGGAGCGTAAAATCCGTGGTGGATACATGTACATCTGTCCAGGTACGCCGAGGGGCCGCCCGCACCACGGATGGCGGGCGGCCCCTCGGACCTGAACGAACCTGCTGTGCTACCGGGTCAGGCCTTGGCCTTCTCGGCGTCGGACTTCGTCCCGGCGTCGGGCTTGCCCGGCTCGGGAACGGCTGCCGCGGGACGGGGTGCCGGCTTGGCCGCCTCGTAGAACTCCTCGCGCGGAGTCTCCATGGCGCCGAGCGAGACGACCTCGCGCTTGAGGAACATCGCGAGCGTCCAGTCGGCGACGACGCGGATCTTGCGGTTCCAGGTCGGCACCGCGAGGCCGTGGTAACCACGGTGCATGTACCAGGCGAGACGTCCCTTGAGCTTGATCTTCATCTTGCCCATGACGATCATCGCGACGCCCTTGTGCAGGCCGAGGCCCGCCACCGCACCCTTGTTGGCGTGCTCGTAGTCGCCCTGCGGGAAGCCGCGCATGCCCGAGATGACGTTGTCGCCGAGGACCTTCGCCTGGCGCAGCGCGTGCTGGGCGTTAGGCGGGCACCAGGCGTTCTCGACACCGGCCTTGCGGGCGGCCATGTCCGGGACCTGCGCGTTGTCGCCCGCGGCCCAGATGTAGTCCGTGCCCTGCACCTGGAGCTTCTCGGAGGTGTCCACGTGGCCGCGGGGGCCGAGCGGCAGACCGTAGCGGGCCAGGACCGGGTTCGGCTTGACGCCGGCGGTCCAGACGAGCGTGTCGGCGTCGACCTCAAGGCCGTTGTTCAGCACCACGTGACCGTCGACGCAGGAGTCCATACCGGTCTTGAGGTAGACCTCGACCCCGCGGGACTCCAGGTGCTCCTTGCCGTACGCGCCGAGCTTCGGCCCGACCTCGGGAAGGATCTTGTCCGCCACGTCGACCAGCAGGAAGCGCATGTCCTCGCGCTTGACGTTGGTGTAGTACTTCGCGGCGTCCCTGGCCATGTCCTCGACCTCACCGACGGTCTCCGCGCCTGCGAAGCCGCCGCCGACGAAGACGAAGGTGAGCGCCTTGCGGCGGACGTCCTCGTCGGTCGTCGAGTCGGCCTTGTCGAGCTGTTCGAGGACGTGGTTGCGCAGGCCGATCGCCTCCTCGACACCCTTCATACCGATGCCCTGCTCGGCGAGGCCGGGGATCGGGAAGGTGCGGGAGACCGCGCCGAGCGCGATGACCAGGTAGTCGAAGGGCAGCTCGTAGGCCTCGCCGACGAGCGGCGCGACCGTGGCGACCTTGCGGTCCTGGTCGATCGTGGTGACTCGGCCGGTGAGGATCTCGGCCTTGGGCAGCACGCGTCGCAGCGGGACGACGACATGCCGAGGCGAGATGCTGCCGGCAGCAGCTTCGGGGAGGAAGGGCTGGTACGTCATGTACGAGCGCGGGTCCACGACCGTGACGGTCGCTTCGCCGTAGCGCATCTTCTTGAGAATGCGTCGAGCTGCGTACAGGCCTACGTACCCGCCTCCAACTACGAGGATCCTGGGACGCTCCGTGGTGCTCATGGCATCGAGTATCCACCTCCTGGGAGGGGGTACCTCGTGCGCCCCTTCACAAGGTCGGGTGGCACCTCTGCTACACTGCGCGGCCCGCATGACGGAGGTCACTCCCGTACCGGGGAACCAGCACGCCCCGGTGGACGTTGTCCACCCCTCTTGAGCTGGCCCTCACGCTCTCACGCCCGGTGGACCACGACCCGCGGTCATCTGCCCGCAACACGCTGGAAACGGCCCGCAGTCCACGGAAATGAAGGCTACGGGCCTCCGGCAGGGGCCCAAGTCCTGAGATCTTCGGCCGACAGGCCCCAATTCCTTGTGAAGAACTTCACGAACTTTCCGGCGGCCGGTGGCGCGGAGGGCCTCGGAGGCGGCCCCGAAAGGCTGACAACGCTGTCATCGGGGCCCTCGGAACGGCTTCCCCAAAGAGTCGTCCCGATCGTCAGGACCGGTGACCGGGACGGCTATGGCAGTCCACCGGCACCCACCGCAGGCGCCGCTCCGCCCCCACGGCAGACGCCGCTATCCGGCATCCCGGGCGACGCTCCACGCGATGCCGTCGGGCATCGCCTCCAAAGCGTCACTCACTCCCGAGGCGTGCACGTGTACACAATCGTGCGTACACTTCCTTTATGGCCGAGAGCACTGTGACTGTACGGGAAGCCCGCGCGCACTTGGCGGACCACATCAATCGTGCCGAGGAGGGCACACCTACGGTGATCACCCGCAACGGCGAGCCCGTCGCGGCCGTGGTGCCGATCGCGGACTTCAACGCGCTGGAGGAAGCAGCCGACGTGTTGCTGGCCCGGGAGGCGGAAGCGGTCCTGGCCCAGGGCGGCCCGACGGTGCCTATGGCTGAGCTGCTGGCAGACCTGTTCGCCGACCGCACCGACGACGCGGCGTGAAGTACGCGTTCCGGTTCACCACAGCCGCACAGCGGCAACTTCGGGCCATCGACCGGCCTGCCGCCATGCGCATCCTGGCGGCGCTGACCACGCTCGGCGACGATCCGTACCGTGAGGACGCCGACATCAGGAAACTCACCGGCCCGTCGGGCCTCTACCGGCTCCGGGTCGGCAGCTACCGGGTCGCCTATCAGGTCGAAGACGGCGAGCTCATCATCCTCGTCGTCAAGATCGGCGACCGGCGCGACGTCTACCGCAACATCTGAGAACAGGCGGCCCGGAGCCCTGAGACTCCGGGCCGCCTCACGGCAGAGGGTCACTCGTCGTCGAGTGCGGCATGCCAAGCAATGCCGTCCAGGATGTCGTGCTCGCTGACGACCACCTCGCGGGCTCCGGTCCGCTTCATCACGGAGTGCAGGATCATCGCGCCCGCCCCGATGACGTCGACCCGCCCCGGATGCATCACCGGGATCGCCGCGCGCTCGTCGTGGGACGAGATCAGCAGGTTCCCGGCGATCTCGCCGACCTGGGCCGCGGTGATCCGTGAGTGGTGGATCGCGGTCGAGTCGTACGCGTCGAGCCCCAGCGCGATGGCGGCGACGGTGGTCACCGAACCGGCGAGGCCGACCAGCGTGCGGTTCCCGGAGAGCGGGACCGTCTGCGCCGCCTCGTCCAGCGCGGCGTCGATGTCGGCGCGCATCGCGGTGATCTCACCGAGGGTCGGCGGGTCGTGCCGGACATGCCGCTCGGTGAGCCGGACACAGCCGATGTCCACGGAGCGGGCCGCGCTGACGCCCTCGCCCCCGACGACGAACTCGGTGGAGCCGCCGCCGATGTCCACCACCAGGTACTCGCCGCCCTGGCCGGCCAGCTCCTTCGTCGCGCCGGTGAAGGAGAACTCGGCCTCCTGGTCTCCCGTGATCACCTCGGGTTCGACACCGAGGATGTCGCGCACCCCGCTGACGAACTCGTCGCGGTTCTCGGCGTCCCGGGACGCCGAGGTGGCGACGAAGCGGAGATGTACGGCGCCATGGGCCTTGATGACCTCGGCGTACTCCGTACAGGCCGCGAAGGTCCGCTCCAGCGCCTCGGGGGCGAGCCGGCCCGTCCGGTCGACGTCCTGGCCGAGCCGGACGATGGTCATCCGCCGGTCCAGATCGACGAGTTCACCGGTGGCGGGGTCGGCGTCCGCGACGAGCAGACGGATGGAGTTCGTGCCGCAGTCAATGGCAGCGACGCGGGTCATATGGGTGTCCTCTCGTGGGGCCGGGGTTCCGTCCCGGCCCTGATCCTCAGTCACCGGGCCGCGCGGAGCCATCTCCGCCCGGCCCCGATCCTCAGTCGCCCAGCGGGGCGGAGCCCTCGCCGTCCCGCGCCCGCGGCACGCACGGGCCCTTCGCCCACCACTCGGGCAGCATCGCGATCGCCTCGTCCCCCAGCGGGTTGACGCCCGGCCCCGCGGCCAGCGAGTGGCCCACCAGGACGTGCAGGCACTTGACCCGGTCCGGCATCCCGCCCGCGCTCGGGAAGCCCTCCAGGACCTCGATGGCGTCGCGGCGCGCCAGGTAGTCCTCGTGTGCGGCCCGGTAGGCGGCGGCCAGTTCCGGGTCGGTGCCCAGCCGCTCGGTCATCTCCTTCATCACCCCGTTCGCCTCCAGCGTTCCGATCGCGGAGGCGGCACGCGGGCAGGTCAGGTAGTACGTCGTCGGAAACGGCGTGCCGTCCTCCAGACGCGGGGCCGTCTCGACGACGTCCGGGTTGCCGCACGGGCAGCGGTGCGCGATGGCGCGCAGCCCGCGGGGCGGTCGGCCGAGCTGCTCCTTGAACGCGCTGATGTCCGCGTCGGTGGGCTCGGTACGTTCGGTCTGCGGAGGGGGCGTTTCCATGCCTGCCTTGGATCTGAGTGGCTGTGAAGGGGATGGGGGTGGGGCGGGTGTGCCGGTGGAGCGGGGTGCCGGTGCACGGGGCGCGTGCTTACGGGGCGTACGCGGAGCCGGTGGCCGACGAGGCACCACCGGTCCGTGGCCCGGAGGTCCGGCGCCCCCGGGCTACGGCGCCTTGGTGCGGTCCGCGCTGTCCACGCCGTCCCACACGTTGGAGTACCACGGCCGGTCCGCGGCGCCCTTGCCCGCGGAGTGCTGGGTGCGGGAGTCGGGGTCGACCATGGTGTAGTTGGTCTCCCCCGGCCGCACGAAGTGCAGTTGCTCACGGGCCAGCCGCTCCACGTACGCGTTGTCCTGGAGGCGGGCCTTCTGGTCCCGCAGCTCCTCGACGCGCGCCTTCGCGTCGCTGACCTGGCGCCGCTGGTCGGCGATGTCGCCCCGCTGCGACACGTACTGCCGCATCGGGTAGGCGAGCGCCACCACCAGGGTGCAGAGCACCATCAGCAGTATCGCCGCCCGGCCGGTGAGCCGGGGTCTGCGCGCCTGGCGCCTGGACTGGGAGCGGTAGACACGGGCCGCGGTCTGCTCACCGAGCACCCTGAGTCTGGTCGCGGTGGAGAACCGGTCCCGGTTCCCTGCCATGCCGCCTCCCCGTTACACACGCACGTCCGTCCCCGGACACGGTACGGGACCGGGTACGGGGACGGCTGCGCGTGGCTGCGCCTTCGCTGCTGATTCAGCTGATTCAGCTATGCGGTGCTGCGGCCCGATCAGTTGGAGCGGAAGCGCGGGAACGCCGAGCGGCCCGCGTAGACCGCGGCGTCGTCGAGGATCTCCTCGATGCGCAGCAGCTGGTTGTACTTGGCGACGCGGTCCGAGCGGGCCGGGGCGCCGGTCTTGATCTGGCCGCAGTTCACGGCGACCGCGAGGTCGGCGATGGTGACGTCCTCGGTCTCGCCGGAGCGGTGCGACATCATGCACTTGAAGCCGTTGCGCTGGGCCAGCTCGACGGCGTCCAGGGTCTCGGTCAGCGAACCGATCTGGTTGACCTTGACGAGCAGGGCGTTGGCTGAGCCCTCCTCGATACCGCGGGCCAGCCGCTCCGGGTTGGTGACGAAGAGGTCGTCGCCGACGATCTGGACCTTGGCGCCCAGCTTGTCGGTGATGACCTTCCAGCCGTCCCAGTCGTCCTCGTACAGCGGGTCCTCGATGGAGACGAGCGGGTACGAGGCGACGAGCTCCTCGTAGTACTCGGTCATCTCGGCGGCCGAGCGGGACTTGCCCTCGAACTCGTACGTGCCGTCCTTGTAGAACTCGGAGGCGGCGACGTCGAGCGCGAGCGCGATGTCCTTGCCCGGCGCGTAACCGGCCTCCTTGATGGCCTCGATGATGAGGTCGAGAGCGGCGCGGTTCGACTCCAGGTTCGGCGCGAAGCCGCCCTCGTCGCCGAGGCCGGTCGACAGGCCCTTGGTCTTCAGGACCTTCTTGAGGGTGTGGTAGACCTCGGCGCCCCAGCGCAGCGCCTCCGAGAAGGACTCGGCGCCGATCGGCGCGATCATGAACTCCTGGATGTCGACGTTGGAGTCGGCGTGCGACCCGCCGTTCAGGATGTTCATCATCGGAACGGGCAGCAGGTGCGCGTTCGGGCCGCCCAGGTAGCGGAAGAGCGGGAGGTCGGAAGCCTCGGAAGCGGCGTGCGCCACGGCGAGCGAGACGCCGAGGATGGCGTTGGCGCCGAGGGAGCCCTTGTTCTCCGTCGCGTCCAGGTCGAACATCGCCTGGTCGATCAGGCGCTGCTCGGTGGCGTCGTAGCCGACGAGCTCCGGGCCGATCTGCTCGATGACGGCGAGGACTGCCTTCTCGACACCCTTGCCCTGGTAGCGGTTGGGGTCACCGTCGCGCAACTCGATGGCCTCGAACGCACCGGTGGAGGCGCCGGACGGGACGGCGGCACGGCCCGTGCTGCCGTCGTCGAGGCCGACCTCGACCTCGACCGTGGGGTTGCCTCGGGAGTCCAGGATTTCCCGGGCTACGACGACGTCGATGGACGGCACTAGCATCTCCTTCTGGGATGTGACGCTATGGGCGCAGGGTCTCTTTGGCCTTGCGCCAAGAGCCTAACCGGCCCGGGGGGCTCAGTCGGCAGGGCGCCCGGACCCTGGGACGAAAAAGGGCCCAAAAGATCGCAAGACAGTATGAAAGTCAGCATACCTACCAGGCGGTAACCCGCTGGCGGCCCCCCGTCGGCCGAGCTGTGGGCCGGGATGCGGCCCCGGCGGAGAGACCCCCGGCCCGGCGCGTACGGGGGAGTCGCGCCGGGCCGGGGGTGCTGGGGGGAGAGCTGATATCAGCTCAGGTGGAGCTGCTGACCGGGGTAGATCAGGTCGGCCTGCTTCACGATGTCCTTGTTCAGGTCGTAGACCTTCTTCCAGCCACCGCGGACGTGCTCGGCCTTGGCGATCGTGGAGAGGGTGTCGCCGGCCTTGACCTTGTACTCGCCGTCACCCTTCTTGATCGTGGTGGGCGCGGCGTGGCGGGGGGCGGCGTGCTTCGGGGCGGCCGGCGCACTGGTGCGGGCCTCGCTGCGCGAAGCGGCCTGCTGGTCGCTGTGGCCGCTCTGCTGGTCGGCGCTGGACGACGAGGAGCCGTTCGAAGAGGTGGAGACGTCCGGGCTGGGACCACCGCTGGTCAGGCCGCCGGCACCGGCGCAGGACCAGGCACCCGGGCCCTGCATGGCGAGGAGCTTCTCGGCCGTGGCGATCTGCTGGCCCTTGGTGGCGAGGTCGGCGCGGGGCGCGTACTGCGTACCACCGGCGGCGGCCCAGCTGGAGTTGTTGAACTGCAGGCCGCCGTAGTAACCGTTGCCCGTGTTGGTGGACCAGTTGCCACCGGACTCGCACTGCGCGACGGCGTCCCAGGTGGAGACCGAGGCGGCGGATGCGGAGGTCGCACCGATCAGCGGCACGGCCACAGCCGCTCCGGCGACACCGGCGAGGGTGGCGACGCGGACGGCCTTCGAGGGGCGACGGTGCTTGGACTTGCTGGAAAACAGCATGAAGAATCTCCTCACCGACGCCTACGAGGTGAGCTGTCGGGTTCGGGCCAATGAGTTGCCCGGCTGCGCGGCCTAGCGCACAGCTTCACCCCAAGCCGGTCCCGGTTCGTGCCGTTCTCTGACTCTGAACGGACGGCCGGACCCGGCGCTTACCTGGGTCCCCCGCTCCTGCCTGCGGCGCTTCTTAGCGTCAACTGCTTCCCCTCGACCGATGGCAGGATTCGGCGTGGCGATCGAAGAGGCCCGCGGTGCGAGCGGTCTGACCGTAATCACAGGACACCCCGATATTCAAAGATGAACATCGGCGAGCAAATCCCGGGTTTACGACCGCGCATGTCCCGTTTTCGCAGGTGAGAGGCGACATGCGCCGGGTGGACAGTACGGACATTCAGCCGGACCGACGAGAGCCATGTCTCACTCGAACAGAAGCGGACATACAGGCGCTAACTACCCCTGATTTTGGTCGAGATCAAGGCTCTGGCCAGGGACGATGAAGTCCGGATCGGCTCCGACCGTCCGATGGTTCGCCGCGTAGAGCGCGGGCCATCCGCCGGGCAGATCATGGGCCTTCGCGATGGACCAGAGGTTGTCACCCGCCCGGACGGTGTAGCTGCCGTCCGTACGGGCGTCATTCCGGGAGGGGTTTCCCCCGCGCGAGGCATGCCGCCCGGACTCGTCGCGGTGCGCACCGGGGCCGTCGGCGGACTCTCCGCCCCGGTGTCTGCCCGCCCCGGAAGTGTCCGGAGACGCCGGAGCATCTCCGTTGGCGGAGTCGGCGGGTGTCGCCGGGTCAGAAGTGGACGGCGAGGCGGAGTCCGAGGCGTCCGCATGAGCCGAAGAGTCGGGTCTGCCGGATCCGCCCGATGCGCCTGATGTGCCTGATGTATCCGAAGATGCGTCAGATGACGGCGAGGACGACCCGGAGGAGGAGCCGGAAGGAGAGTCCGAAGGAGAGGAGTCCGATGAGGGCGAGCCCGTGGGGGAGGAGGAGTCGGACGGGCTCGAACTCGTCCCCTTCGATGACTTCTGCCCCGATCCGTCCGTATTCGTGCTCTTCGATCCCCCGTCAGAGCCGGCCGGCTTCGAAGGAGTGGGGCTCGTGGTGGCCGGGGAGCCCGGGTCCACGGTGGCCGTGTCCGCGTCGTCCTTCGTCAGCCCGGCGACGGCCGCACAACTGGCCCAGAACTTCGCCCCCTCGGCCGCGTACGCCTTCTCGGCCACGGCTATCTGCTGGGAGCGGCTCGCCAGGTCGGGGCGGATCGCGTACTGCCCGCCGCCGTACTTGTCCCAGGCCGCCTGCGAGAACTGGAGGCCGCCGTAGTGCCCGTTGCCCAGGTCGGCGCTCCAGATGCCGCCGCTCTCGCACAGCGCCACCCGGTCCCAGGTCGTGGCGTCGGCCGCGTGGGCGCCGGTCGACGCCAGCAGCGGAAGGGCGATGGCCGAGCCCGTGACTCCTGCCGCTACGACTAGAGCTGGAGCCTGACGGGGGCGGCGGTGCCGACCGTTCCCGGTGCGCATGCGGTGGCCTTCCGTGTGACGGATGAGTTGAGGGGTGAACGTAGCCGCACTCGAACGTCAGTCACAAGTCGATGCAGCGGAGATCACGTGAAAGTCACATTCTTGACGGCACGTCACTTCAGCCCTGGTCAGACTGAGGGTCCGACAGGATCCGACGCGTCCCCGAACTCCACCGGGAGCGTGCGCAGTCCCCGCATGATGAGCCCGCCGCGCCACCGCATCTCGTCGGGCCCCACCGCCAGACGCAGGCCGGGCAGGCGCCGCAACAGGGTGGCGAGCGCCGTCTGCGCCTCCAGTCTGGCCAGGGGCGCGCCGAGGCAGTAGTGGATGCCGTGCCCGTAGCCGAGGTGCTGGTTGTCGGTGCGTCCGAGGTCCAGCGTGTCCGGCTCGGTGAAGCGCTCCGGGTCGCGGTCGGCGGCGGCCAGCACGACGAGTACGGGATCGCCCTCCGCGACGGACTGCCCGCCCAGGGTCAGCGGTTCGGTGGCGAACCGCCAGGTGGCCAGCTCCACCGGCCCGTCGTAGCGCAGCAGTTCCTCGACCCCGGTGGCGAGGAGGCCGGTCTCCCCGGCCGCCAGTGAGGTCTCAAGGCGCGCACGCTGCTCCGGGTTGCGGAGCAGCGCGTACATCCCGTTGCCGATGAGGTTGACCGTCGTCTCGAACCCGGCGAAGAGCAGGATGAACGCCATCGCGGCGGCTTCGTTCTCGGTCAGGTGCTCGCCGTGGTCGCTCGCCCTGATGAGACCGGAGATGAGGTCGTCACCGGGGTTCTCCCGCTTGCGGTGGATGAGTTCGGCGAGGTAGTTCCGCATCTTCTTGACCGAGCGCGCGACCCCGCCGCGCGGTCCGCCGCCGTGACGGATCATCATCCCCGCCCAGTCCCGGAAGTCGTCCTGGTCCTCGCGCGGGACGCCGAGCAGATCGCAGATGGCGTAGATGGGGAGCGGAAAGGCCAGGTCATGGATGAGGTCGGCCTTCCCGTCCGCCACGAAGCCGTCGATCAGCCGGTCCGTCAGCTCCTGCACCCGCGGGGCGAAGAGCGCGACGGTGCGCGGGGTGAACGCCTTGGAGACCAGCCGCCGCAGCCGGGTGTGGTCCGGCGGGTCGATGTTCAGCAGATGCGTCATCAGCTCCGCCTTGCGCTCCCCCGGGATCCCGGTCTTGCCCTTGGCGTGCGGGGACTCGGCGTGGTGCGCCGGGTTCTTCGACAGCCGGGGGTCGGCGAGCGCCGCCCGAGCGTCCGCGTACCGCGTCACCAGCCAGGCCTCCACCCCGCTGGGCAGCGCGGTCCTGTGGACGGGCGCGTGCTCCCGCAGCCAGGCGTACGCGGGGTACGGATCGGTCGCGAACTCCCAGGTGAAGAGGGTGGGGGCCGGGTCTGCGGTGCTGTTGTCGGTCACTCCTCGACGGTAGCCGCCCGGGGTGCCGCGCCCTCCACGGCCCGGATCGCGTCCCGGTACGCCCGCGCCGCCGCGCGCAGCGCCGCCTCCGGGTCCGTGCCGGCCGCCTCCGCGCTCGCGGCCAGGGCCAGCAGCCGGTAGCCGACGCCCTCGCCCGCCGGGAGCGGTACGTCGAGATCCG
Organism: Streptomyces sp. NPDC054757; assembly: GCF_053612185.1. Taxonomy (NCBI): domain Bacteria; kingdom Bacillati; phylum Actinomycetota; class Actinomycetes; order Kitasatosporales; family Streptomycetaceae; genus Streptomyces; species Streptomyces sp. NPDC054757. Next base: position 35,242 of record NZ_JBSHBW010000021.1, on the reverse strand, counting down.
AGCCCCGCACCCGGGAGGTCAGCTTCGCCGCGAGGGCGAGGGCCGGCTGGCCGACCGGGACGCCGTCCGTCACCGATGTGCGCTGCTTCTCGATCGCCTTGGTCCGGTTCCAGTGGGCGTGGACGTCATCGGCGGTCTCCGCCGTCTCGTCGCCGAAGACATGCGGGTGGCGGTGGATCAGCTTCTCGACGAGGCCGCCCGCGACATCGTCGATGGAGAACGGCTCGTCCCCCTCATCGCCGGTGCCCTCCTGCGCGATCCGGGCGTGGAAGACGACCTGGAGCAGGACGTCCCCCAGCTCCTCGCGCAGTTCGTCCCGGTCGCCGTCCTCGATCGCCTCGACGAGTTCGTACGCCTCCTCGATCAGGTACTTGGCGAGCCCCCGGTGGGTCTGCTGGGAGGTCCACGGGCACTCGCGGCGCACCCGGTCCATCACCTGCACCAGGTCGAGGAGGCGTGCGCCCGGCAGATCGTACGAACCGGGCAGCAGTTCCAGGTCCGGCATCCGCACCCGGCCGCTGCCCGCGAGCCGGGCCAGACCGTCGGTGAGCTGCCGGTCGCCCTCGCCGGAGGGGAGGACGACGACCGTGTGCCCGCCCGCGCACTCCTCGACCAGCCGGTGCGCGTCGGGCGCCTCCTGCTCGACGGTCACCCCGGCCTCGCGCAGATACGGCAGCTGCGGATGGCCGGGGTCCGCGCAGACCACCCGGTCCGCCGAGTGCAGCAGCTGCCAGGCCGGCCAGGAGAGGAGTCCCGGCGCGACCCGGTGGCTGGTGGTGAGCAGCACGACCCTGCCGGGGGCGTCGAGCGCCTCGGGGACAGGGGTGGGGCCGGGGGCGGAGGCGGAGGGGGCAGGGTCGTGGGTGTTCTCAGCGGTCACCCGTCGAAACTATCCCGCCGGGCCGCTGTCCCGCTGTGCCGATCCCCCGGCGGGCCGGTGCCGGTGCCCGCTGCGCCGCTGTCCCGCCGGACCGCTATCCCGCCGCGCTGACCCCGGTCCCGGCGGACTGGCCCGTCTGCTCCTTGGTCACCTCGGTGATCCACGGCGTCTTGTACGCGCCGAGCTGGCTCTTCTTCGCGTCCCAGACCCCATAGCGCGGATTGACGTCCACGCCCATCGCCCTGGACGTCTTCATCATCGCCTGGAGCACCGCGCTCTGGCCCTGCGGAGTGCCGAGCGAGACGCCGCCCAGCTTCTCGGCCAGCTTGGACGCGGTGACCTGCTCCTGGAGCGCCTGGTCGATCTGGCCGGGTGCGATGCCGTTCTGCTGGAGGTAGACCTGCTGGAGCCGCTGCTCGCTGCCCGCCTGCTTGACCAGCTGGTCGCGCGCGTCCTGGATGTCCTTGCGGGTGACCTTCGCCCCGGCGTCCGCCGCCGCCTTCGCGAGCACCCGGTCGAAGATCATGGTGCCGAGCTTCATCCCGCTGAGGTTGTTGCTGCTCCTGATCAGCTCGGCGGCCTGCGGAGACTTGTTCTGCGCCTTGCGTACGTCGTTCACCTGCGTCTGCAGGGCCGCGACCGTGATCCGGTCCTTACCCACGACGGCTGCCGCGCCCGGATGGGGCTGGCTGCCGCAGGCGGCGAGAAGCGGGGCTGCGGCGACGAGCGCAACGGATACGGAGAGCGCAGTGCGACGGCGGCGGTGCAAAGGAGCCTCCTGGCAGGCGAGTTCGTGCGGGGGGTGGCGTGGCGCTCGGCGCCTCCTCGCGGGGGCGGCCGGGCGACGCGCGGAGCACAAGACCTTGCGTTGATCGAATGTTAGGCACTTGGGGTGGCGGGGGCCACCGGTTCGACCAACGATTCAGGGGCTTCCCGGTTGTCGGGGCGCAGCATGATCGTCCGCGAGATGAGAAAAGTCAGCGGAACGGCCGCCGCTGCCGCGACCAGCGGCGCGTAGTGGGCGCCGAGACGGGCCACGTCCACCAGGAGATAGACGCCGCCGGTGGTGATGACGAAGTTGGCCGCGTTGGTCAGCGGGAAGAGCAGGAACTTCCGCCAGGTCGGCCGGATCCGGTAGGTGAACCGGGCGTTCATGAAGAACGACCCGACCATGCTGAGGCAGAAGGCGACGGTGTGCGCGGCGAGGTACGGGAGCCGGGTGAGCAGGAGCAGGTAACAGCCGTAGTACGTGCCGGTGTTCACCACGCCGACGAGCGCGAAGCGGACCAGCTGGCCCAGCTTCGCCCCCGCCGGGGCCTGCCGTGCGGTGTGCATCTGTGTACACGCTCCTGAGTCTGTGGACGCGCTCCTGGGAACGGGAGAGGTGAAGTCCCGGCGACGGCTCGATGAACTCACCCCATCCCGGGCCAATTCAGCGTATTTCCACTGCCATATTCGGGGGCATGAGACCCCGCCGTCCGGCAGTGACAGCCCGCCTCAGCGCCACCGTACTGGCCGCGCTGCTCACCGTACTGGCCGTGTGCGCCGGGGACGCCGCCGCCCGTATCCATCCGTACGGTCCGCGCCACCGCAGCATCAGCGATCTGGGCAACCAGTACATCCCCTTCCACGCCCACCTCCAGGATCTGCTGCACGGCCGGGCGCACGGCGGGCTGCTGCTCAACTGGCAGTCGGGGTACGGCACGTCGTTCCTGCCGGACCTCGGCACGTATCTGAGCAGCCCGTTCGCGCTGCTGGTCGCGTTCTTCCCGAAGGACCGTATCGATCTCGCGGTCTACGCCGTCACGCTGCTGAAGATGGCGGCGGCGTCGGCCGCGATGACCTCGCTCCTGCTCACCCTGCGGCCCGGCCGCTGGTGGGCGGCCGGGCTGCTGGGCGCCTCGTACGGGCTCTGCGGCTGGTCGGTCCTGGAGGCGTCGTACAACCTGATGTGGCTGGACGGGCTGATCGCCTTCCCGCTGCTGTGCCTGGTTGGCGAGTGGGTGCGGGGCGGGCGCAGACCGCTGCTCGGGCCCGTGGTCGTCGCGCTCGCCTGGACCGCGAACTTCTACACCGCGTACATGGCGACCATCGGGGCGGCGCTGGTGCTGCTCGTCCGGCTGCTGCTGACGGAGGAGGCGGAGACGGGGGCGCGCCATCGGATCCGGGTGCTGCTCAGGGCGGCCGGAACGGTCCTGCTCGGCATCGGCATCGCCGCCCCGCTCCTCTGTACGGTCTTCCTCGGCACCCGGCACGCGTACCCCGGCTGGACCAAGGAGTTCACACCGGCCGCCTGGACGGATGTGTTCGCCCGTACGCTCCCCGCCACCTACAGCTTCTCCACCCCCGCGCTCTTCCTCGGCACGGGCACTCTGCTGCTCGCCTGCGCGCTGGCCTTCCACCGGCCGGTGCCGCGCCGCGAACGCCGGTGCTGGGCGGGGCTCGTGGTGCTGGTCGCGCTGTCGATGCAGTGGAAGCCCACCCATCTCCTCTGGCATCTGTTCGCGACGCCGAACGGCAGCCCGTACCGGCAGACGTTCGTCCTGAGCGGGCTGGTGGTGATCGCGGCCTGGACGGCGCTCTCGTACGGGGTGCCGAGCGGCCGGGCCCTGTCCCGCGGGGCGGCGGTCCTCACGGCGGGGGCGCTCTGCGCGGCCTTCTCACGGACGGTCACCGTCTACACGTATCCGCTCTTCGGTCTCGGCCTGGCCGGGGTGGTGGGCGGGCTTGTGCTGCTGGGGCGGTCGGGACGGGACGGGGCGGCGCGTACCGGGCGGACCGGGCCGGACAGCGCGATGCGGGCCGGGCCGGTGGACAAGCGGTCCACCGGCCCGGGTACGGCGGGTCTGCGGGTGTGGGTGCTGCGGCGGCAGCCGGTCCTGGTGGCGGCGCTGCTCCTGGTGGGGGCGCAGGCCGGTCAGGCGGCGGCGACCACGGCGTATGCGGACCGGGTCAAGATCCACCGGCTGGACGACTACGCGCCGTGGGGCCGCCATCTGGACGAGGAGGCGGCAGCGGTCGCCGGAGCGGACGGCTGGCCGCGCTACCGCACCGATCCGGGGCGCGAGCAGACCACCGGGAACGATCCGCTGCTGGTCGGCGGCGAGGGCGGCGCGTACTACAGCAGCATGACGCCGGACCCGTACACCCGGACCATGGCCGCGCTCGGGGCAGGCTGGACCTCGCGCGGCCGGAACATCCAGTCGCTGGACAACCCGGTGACGGACGCGGTCTTCTCGGTGGGCGCGCGGGTGCGGTCGGCGCCGCGCCGGAAGGGCGTCGACGGCGCGGTGACGGTGGCGCGGGCGGCGGTGCCCCCGCTGGTGACCGTACGACCGCCGGGCCCGGTGCCGCACTTCGGCCGCTCGCCGTTCCGCAACCAGGAACTGCTCATCGGCGCACACGTATATACGTACGCGGACAGCTGCCCGGCCGGTACCGATGTCTTCTACTCCGCGCCGGACCTCACGGGCACCGTCCGGCTGGGCGGAGGTGATCCGGTGGAGCTGCGGGGCGGACAGCGGGGCCGGCGCGCGGCGCTCCAGCCGATGGGCCGTGCCCCGGGCGGCGCGGCGGTCACCCCGCACCCGCAGGGCCGGACGGGCTGTCTGTCCCGCCCGGCCCTGGCCAGGGCGGTGGCCCGTCTGACGCGGACGGGCGCCCGTTCGGTCCAGGTCACGGACCGGTCCGTACGGGCCCAGCTCCCGCCGGGTTCCAGGGGCACAGCGGTCTTCGCGATGCCCCGCATCTCCGGCTGGCAGTGCCACACGGGCCACACGGCCGACCGCCCGGCCCGCTCGTATCTGGGCCTGGTGGCGGTCCCCCTGACCGGCGGTGCCACCACGGTGAGCTGCACCTTCCGTCCCCCGGGGCTCCGGCTCGGGTCAGCGGTGGGCGGCCTGGCGCTCCTGGCCCTGGCCGGGGCAGCGGTCGTACGGCGCGCGGGACGGAACGGGCGGCGGGGCCGGGGGGACACCGGGGCAACGGAACCACTCGCGGATCCGCCGCCTGCCGCCGCGCCCGCCCTGGTACGGAACGGAGGGGCGGCGGCGGTCAGTTCTGCCAGGCGGCCAGCAGGTCGGCGGGGGTGAGCACACCGTCGGGGCGTACGCCGTCGGCGATACCGGCCGGACACACCGCCAGCAGCCGGGCGGTTTCGGCACCGGGGACGTGATGCCGTGCACCGGCGAGATGCGTCAGGTCCCGCGCGTCGAACCGCTTGTTCTCGCGCCACTTCACCGACCCCACGAGCAGCACCTTCCTGCCGACCGCGGCCGGAAGGACGATGTCGTACTCGACGCTGTTGTCACGGTTCCACCAGCTTCCGGCCCGGCCCGCACTCTCCAGACCCGGTGTCCCGAGGCTGAGTCGCGACACCGCGTCCTGGACCAGCGGCTCGACCGCCCGGCCCCGCCAGCTCGCCCAGCCCCGGTCGAAGGCGCCGCGGGCGATGTCGGGGCGGCCCCGCGCGATATGGGGCAGTTGCTCCTCGACAAAACGGAACCAGAACCGCAGACAAGGGTCGTCGATACGGTAACGGCGCAGTCTGCTGCCGGGGCTGCTCCCGACGGGGACATCCACCGTCACCACGCCCTTGTCCGAAAGCACTCCTATGGCACGGGTCACCGCTGTCTGCGCTGCGGACCCGGCCTCCGGGAGCCTCCCGACGACCTGGCTGAAGGTGCCGAAGCCGATCTCCGTACCGCCGATCGCCGAGAGCACCCGACGGGCCTGGTGGGCGTCCGGGAACTCGGCGTCCAGCGACCGCTGCCCCATGACCGCGAGATCGCTGTTCTCGTCGCTCAGCTGTTCGTGCACGAAGGCCGTGGTGCTCGCCGAGCGCGCCCGGTCCGCCACGAGGCGGGGGTAGCCGCCGGTGACCAGCGCGGTGTCGAACGCGGCCGACGGGTCTGCCTCCGGCCCCAGCGCCTCGGCGCACTCGGCCGGGTTGAACGGCGAGATGGTCCGGTTCTTCGCCCTCCCGTACAGAGGCCGGTCGTGTTCGGTGAGCCGTTCCATCATGGTGACGTCCGAACCGATCAGCACGAAGAGCACGGGCGTGTGCTCCAGCTGCCGGTCCCAGGCGTTCTGGAGTTGCCCCTCAAGCGTGGAATCGGCGCCGGCGGCCCAGGGGAACTCGTCGACAACCACAACGGAGGGCGTGTTCCGGCAGGCCACGGCGGTACGGCCGAACGCGTCCCGCCAGTCGGCGGGCGGAGCAGCGAACAGCGTATCGGCGTCCTTCAGCGGGGTGGTCGAGGTGTGTATGTCGGCGGTGAGAGTCCGCAGCTGGACTGCGGGCGGTGCGTTCTTGACCGCCGTGAAGTAGAGGTAGGGCAGTCCGGCCCGCTCGACGAAGCGCGTGAAGAGGCGGGACTTCCCCACCTGTCGCCGCCCCCGCACGGCCAGCAACTGACCAGTACCGGTCTCACGGATACGGTCCAGACGGCCGTGCAGGTCGTCGAAGACGTGTCGGCGTCCGTAAAAGTCCATGGGAACTCCGTGTACCAGCGTCGGCTCAGCACCCTCGGCTGACGCCGTACTCATTAACATACAGCGACGTATCATACATCGACGTATGTGAGCCGGGTCACAGGGCCCAGGTCCCCTCGCCCGCCGTCGGCGATATCCGCTGGCCGGCGAGGGCCGGGACGTACTTGTAGCCCACGCCCACCACCGTCGCGATGACCTTTCGGTACTGCGGGCCGAGCCGTCGGCGCAGGCGGGCCACATGGACATCCACGGTGCGTTCACTGCCTGCCGTGTCGGGCCAGAGCGCGGCGATGAGCTGAGGGCGCGCGTGGACGTGCAGCGGGCGGGAAATGAAGTAGGCCAGCAGGTCGAACTCCATTTTGGGAAGTTCGAGTTGGCGCCCGGCGACATGAATGGTGCGGGCCGCGTGGTCGACTTGGAGCGGGTCGGAAAGCGGATCCGCCGTGGCGGCCGGGGCTGTTGTTTCAGCCAACTCGGCCGGATCGGCCAGATCCGCTGTTTCGGTTGTTTCCGCCCTGCGCTCCGGAAGTGCGGCGTCCCATTCCGGAGAGGGGGCGAACACGAGATGGAGTTCCGAGGGCGTCTGCCGTACCGAGACAGGGACATAGCCCTGAGCCGCGAGCACCCACCGCCCCCGGGAAATCGGTTCGACGGTCACCGCCGGATCGGTCGGCGGGCGATCCGAGACGGCGTGCCAACCCGTCCTGGCGGGACCGCGTGCTGTGAAAGTGCCTGTGGACATTGGCTACTCATTCCCGTCGGGGGCGTGCAGAGCAGACATTCACGGAGTACGACCGCGTCGACAGCGGGCGCGCCAAACACTACACGTGAGTGCACGAGTTCGGAAAGTAACATCCGTATGGTGGAGGTTACTTGCGCCCTTGATGCGAATACGCGATTAAGCGGTGGCGGCCGCGCTGTTGTCGTGTTTCTTTACGGACCCGTTCCGGCTGCCTTTTCCGCGGCGACTCCACGGTCCAGCCGCTCGGCCCGGCCGATCAGTCCAACTCCCCGTGGAGCAGGGCGTACGCCGTCGCGACGAAGGTGTCCCGGAGGCGGATACGGCGGGTGGTTACCGCGGCCACCGCCGTGTGGGTGGCCGGGCGGAAGCCGATGAACGCCTGCTGGCCCGTGGTGGCGCCGGCGTGGAAGTACAGCGGGCCCTGGGGTGAGGGGTGCTGGAACCAGGTGAGGGTGTGGGTGTGGTGGTGGCCGAGTCCTCGGCGGAGCACGGGGCGGCGGACCGTGCGGAGGGCGCTTTCCAGTGGGGTGCCGGCCGGGTCCAGATGGGCTTCGAGGTAGGTCAGCAGGTCGCCGGGGGTCGCGCGTACGGCCCCCGCGGCCTGGAAGCCGCCCATGGCCAGACCGGGTACGGGAGTGACACCGTCCGGGCGGTGGCCGGGGGCGTCGGTGCCCGGCCCGTGCTGGTCCGTGCCCATGCGCCCGCCCGCGCCCCCGGTACGGCCACGCCCGTTCGCGCGCTCCGGGTGCAGCCGGGTGGCGGTCAGGCCGAGGGGGGTCAGGACGTGGTGGGCGATCAGGTCGTCCCAGGGGGTGGCCGTGGCGGCCGCGAGGGTGTGGCCCAGGACCGAGGCCCCGAAGTTGGAGTAGTGCCAGCGGGTGCCGGGGCGGTGGCGGGGCCGGGCGCGGAGGAAGGCGGCCACGACGCGTTCGGCCGGGTAGCCCCCGTACGGGTCGGTCGACCAGCGCCGGAGCGCCTGCGGGTAGAAGTCGGCCGGCAGGGCGGGCAGTCCGGCGGTGTGGGTGATCAGGTGGAGCAGGGTCGCCCGGTTGCCGGGGGCGGTGTCCCGCGGGGCGCCGGGTGACAGATGGCGGGCCGCGATGTCGTCGTACGAGAGGCGGCCGGCACGGACGAGTTCCGCGAGGAGGAGGCCCGTGAACGTCTTGGACGCCGAGCCGATCTCGTACCGCTGCCGGTCGCGCGGGACCCCGGGCGCGGGGGCGGTGCCTCCGCAGTGGACCGTGCGGCGGCCCCGGTGGCTGACCGCGATGACGAGGCCGGGGGCGTCGATCGCCCGCGCGGCTTCGGCCAGGCGGGCCGCCACCCCGTCCCGGGGCCGTGTACGGGGCTCCGGCCGGGCTTTTGTTACGGGTGTTTCCGGGCCGGAGCCCGGTCCTGCTTCGGCCGCTGGTTCCGTACCGGCCGCTGGTCTCGGCCCGGCTTCCGGTCCCATCCCGGCCACGGGTCCCGTACCGGCCCCCGGTCCGGCTTCGGCTGCTGGTCCCGGTCCGGGCCCAGGCTCCGTACCCGCCGCCGGTCCCGGCCCGGCCCCCGGTCCCATCCCCGCCGCTGGCCCCGTCCCGGCCCTCGGTCCCATCCCCGCCGCTGGTCCCGTACCGGCCCCCGGCCCCGTCCCGGGCCGTGGTCCTCCGCCTGGCCCTGACTCCGACTCCGCCTCCGTGCCGTCCGCCGGCATCAGGAGACCGGGGCGGTCAGGTCCGCCATGGCGCGGGAGACCGCCAGGGCGGAGGCGAACGCGGCCACCAGGGTCGGGTGGTAGACGAGGTCGAAGACATACCCGTCGTCACCCTCCGGCATCGCGCCCTGCACGGGCATCGCGCCGTCGGGCTGCTGGGCGGCGGCGAAGCCGCGCCAGGCGGCCGGGTCCAGCGTGGGCTCCGGCAGACAGGCGTCCACGACGAGCAGTTCGCCCAGCAGGTCCCACCGTCCGAGGTCGAGCCAGTCGTCCAGCCAGACCGGCAGCCAGGTGGCCAGATAGCCGGCGATGTCGTCGGGCAGCCCGGACGGGTGCTCGCCCCAGTCGGTCAGGTGGAAGACCGTGTGCGTGATGTCGTAGCCGATGTGGCCCTCCACGGTCCACGGCTCCGGGCGGTGGGCCAGCCAGGTGCGGGCCGCAGCCGCGTCCTCGGGCAGGCCGGGCGGGAGGCCGAAGCGGCGCTCCATGGCGGAGAGCCCGAGACGGCGGACCGGCAGCACCTCCAGCGTCTGCCGGCTGACGAGCCGGTGGTTGAGCTGGGCTGCGGCCTCGACCTGGGGGTGGCTGTAGCCGAGCTCCTTGAACGGTACGTAGACCTCGAAGGGCACCGGCGAGAGCGGTTCGCGGGTCTGTCCGTCGACGAGGCGGGCACCGGATCCGAGGAGTTCGTGCCAGGCGTGGTCCAGCAGTCTGCGCGCGGTCGCGGCCTGCTGCGAACCCGCGACGCCCTCGCGGAAGATGACCTTCCCGATGAGGGCCAGTTCGCCGAGCGGCTTGAACCGGTCCAGCATGCCGGTTTCGGGGTCCGGGTCGTCCTCCAGGCGGAAGCCGTCCCGGTGGGCGTACAGCCACTCCAGGGCGCGCGCTCCGACGTCGTGGATCTGCCGGACCGCCCCGGCCGTACCGGTGGTCGCCGTACCGGGGGTGGCCGTACCGGGGGTGGCTGTGCCGGTGGCCGTACCGGGGGTGGCCGTCCCGGCCGTGCCCGTGTCTGGGGTGCCCGTGCCGCCGCTGGCCGCACCGCCGCCCGCCGCACCGCTCGATGCCGTACCGCCGCTCCCCGTACCGCCCGGGAGCCCGTCACCGGGGCGGGACGCGTCGCCGTTCTCCGTCGGTCCGCCGTCGTTCATACGGCGCCTCCGTCCTGTCGGCCGGCCGGATCCGGCTGCTGTCCGGTGCGGCCGGGGGCCGCCGGGGCAGGATCAGGGCCGGGCTGCTGTCCGGTGCGGCCGGTGGCCGCGGCGGTGGCCGTACCGGTGGCCGTGGCCTGGTCCGCCGGCCCGCTCCGGGCCAGGGTCAGGGCTGCCGCGAAGGCCGTCACCAGCGTCGAGTGGTAGCAGTTCAGGAACTCGCGCGGGGCCTCCAGGACATCGGCTGATGCCTCGCCCCCCGGGCCGCCCTCCTGTTGCCCTCCCCCGCCCGGGACGAGCGGCGGGCCCGTCTCGGGGACGGCGCCCGTGCCGTCCTGGACGGCGGCCAGCACCGGCCAGAAGGTCTCCACCAGCGCCTGCGGCGGCGGTTCCGGCAGACAGGCGGCGACCGCGAGGAGCTCGCCGCCGAGGTCCCACTGGCCGTTCTCGAAACAGCCGTCGATCCACGCCGGGAGCCAGGTGCGGAGGTAGTCGGAGATGTCCCGGGGCATCAGCTGCGGCGCGTTGCCCCAGTCGGTGACGTGGAAGACCGCATGGGTCAGGGCGTACCCGGAGGCGCGCTCGAAGGTCCACGGCTCGGGCAGCGCGCCCAGCCAGGTCCGGCGCAGGACCGGCTCCGCCGCCGTGTGCGGGGGGACACCGATCCGCCGCTCGGAGTTGAGCAGCCCCAGTTCGCGGTTGGCGTGCTGCTCGGTGAAGGCCCAGCCCCGGGTGGCGGCGACGGCGGACACGAGGCGCTCGAAGCCCTCGTGGCGCAGGCCGTCTCCGGCGAAGGCCGCGTAGATCTCGAAGGGGTAGGTGGCGAACGGCTCGTTGCGCGCGATGTCGAGGAGCAGCCCGCCCTCGCGTACCTGCTCCCAGGCGAACCGTACGAGAGCGGCGGCCGTCGCATGGTGCGGGTCGCCGGGGTGCGTACGGCGGCTGACCGTGGTGCACAGCTGGGCCAGTTCGCCGAGGGGCTTCATGGTGCGGTTGACGTCGCTGTGCGGTTCGAGGACATCACCGGGGAGCACGAAGCCGGAGCGGTTCCCCCGCACCCAGTCCAGGGCGGCCCCCAGCGCACCACTCACAGGACCCGCGCCCGGGGCATCGACGTCAAGTCCGTTGCCCCGGGGCCGCGTTCGCGCTTGCGGGGCGGCCGTCACCGGGCCGGTCCAGACCGCGCCCCGAGTCCGGACCGCGCCCCGAGCATCAGTCCGGCCGCGCGCAGATGCAGTGCCACCCGGGGGTCCTGACCGCCCATGAGCTGGACGAAGTCCAGTCCTGCGGCCAGGCCGACGGTGTCGGGCACCCCGTCGAGCGTGGCCAGCCAACGGCCGGCCCCGGCCGCCTGGAGCCAGTCGCGGCGCCGCACGGCACGGACGAATCCGCGGGCCACGTCGACCGGCCGGCCGCTCGCGACGCGGTTGACGGCCGATGCGGAGGCTGGACGGGCGAGCGGGGCGAGCACGGAGAGCTGATGGGTGAACGCCTGCCAGGGCGCCTCTTCGAGCCACGCGGCGGTGGGCTCGGGCGCGGCGTCGCCGGTGCGGGGCGTACGGAGCGCCGACTCCATCGCCCAGTGGCTCCAGGCGGTCGCCGCCGGGGCGCCCGCACGCGGCGGGAAGTCGATCACGGCACGCTGCAGCACCGCCACGTCACCGGGGTGCGGATCGCGTCCGTACAGCAGGCTCGGCAGCAGCAGATCGGCTCCGATCACCCTGACCGCGGCGATCCCGGTCCTGTCGTCCTCGCCGATCCCGGCGGCGCCACAGACCGTGGAGAGGTGGTCTTCGCTCTGCAGAGCGAAGACCACCTCGGACGCCAGGTCATGTACAGCCCCCGCGATGCGGGAGGTCGCACGTGACTGGTCCATGTGCGACTGCTTACGCCTTCTTCGGGCGCGGAGTCGGCGGCGAGAGCAGCAACGCACCCGACCCGCCGATCAGTGCCAGAGCCGCGCATTCACGCGAGTCGCGGAAGACGCCCTCGGCCTCGCCCGGGTTGAGTGCTGCTTCGACGTCCTCGTCGAGGTCCGTCGTCGCCAGGCGGTCGGTCACCGGTTCAGTGGAGTTCATGACGCTTCCCATCCTTATGGGGGGATTCGTTCCTTGCCCGTACAGTCAAACTCACGCGCGGGGAGCACGCAAAAGGAGCCAGGAATCCTGGTCCTCAAGGCTTCAATTGAACGGTGAACAGGGCGGGGATCCTGCTCTTCGCAGGAGGGACCACGGGGCGGGCGCACTGCCAAGGGGCTCCGGGGCCCGGTGAGGCGCAGCGCACACGACCCGGGGACTCCCCGATGTGTGGAAGAGCCGAACGGGGCAAGCCGTTCGGAGTGATACGAATCGGTTGCGTCGGACTGACAGTCGCTGCGGCTCTCGCCGCATGGGGAGCCGCAGGACAGATCTCGTGGTGGTGGCTGTTCGCGGCCGTGCCGCTCACTCTGACCGGGCTGCTCGGCGTGTGGGACCTGACCCAGCGCAGGCACACGGTGCTGCGCAACTACCCGGTCATCGGGCATGCCCGCTTCCTTCTGGAGGCTCTGCGGCCCGAGTTGCAGCAGTACTTCGTGGAACGGAACTACGACGGCCGCCCCTTCGACCGCGACACCCGGAGCATCGTCTACGAACGCGCGAAGGGCACCGCGGCCGAGGAGCCGTTCGGGACCGAGCGCGATGTCTACGCGACGGGTTACGAGTCCCTGGTGCCGTCGATGGCGCCCTGCCCGGTGCCGGAGACCCAGCCCCGGGTACGGATCGGCGGACCCGACTGCACCCGCCCGTACGACATGGCGCTGCTGAATGTGTCGGCGATGAGCTTCGGATCGCTGTCGGCCAACGCGGTCCTGGCGCTCAACGGCGGTGCGGCGGCGGGTGGTTTCGCCCATGACACCGGGGAGGGCGGCCTCTCCGCGTACCATCTGCGGCCGGGCGGCGACCTGGTCTGGGAGATCGGTACCGGATACTTCGGATGCCGCACCGACGACGGCGCCTTCAATCCGGCGGAGTTCGCCGACAAAGCGGCGCACGACCAGGTGAAGTGTGTGTCGCTCAAGCTGTCGCAGGGCGCCAAGCCGGGTATCGGCGGGGTACTGCCCGGCGCGAAGGTGAACGCCGAGATCGCCCGGGTGCGCGAGGTCCCGCAGGGCGAGACCGTCATCTCGCCCCCGTACCACCGGGCGTTCTCCACCCCACGCGAACTGGTCCGCTTCCTGGCGCGGATGCGGGAGCTGTCCGACGGGAAGCCCACCGGGTTCAAACTCTGCCCCGGCTCGCGCCGCCAGTTCCTCGCCGTGTGCAAGGCCATGCTGGAGGAGGGCATCACCCCGGACTTCATCATCGTCGACGGCGCCGAGGGCGGTACCGGCGCGGCCCCGCTGGAGTTCGCCGACCAGATCGGCACCCCGCTCACCGACGGCCTGATCGACGTACAGAACGCCCTGGTCGGCACCGGTCTGCGCGACCGGATCAGGATCGGGGCCAGCGGCAAGATCGCCACCGGCGCCGACCTGGTCAAACGTCTGCTGCAGGGCGCGGACTACGGCAACTCGGCGCGGGCGATGATGTTCGCGGTGGGGTGCATACAAGCGCAGCGCTGCCACACCAACACCTGTCCGACCGGTGTCACCACCCAGGACCCGAGACGCGCCCGCGCGCTGGACGTCGGGGACAAGACGCCCCGGGTCCAGCGTTTCCAGCACGCGACCGTGGCGAGCGCGCAGCAGATCATGGCCAGCATGGGGGTGGCGGACCCGGCGGATCTGCGGCCGCACATGCTGCGGCGCCGTATCGACCCGTTCACCGTGCGCTCGTACGCGGAGATGTACGAGTGGCTGGCCCCCGGGCAGTTGCTCGCCGACGCCCCCGAGTCCTGGGCCGCCGACTGGCACGCGGCCGACCCCGACCGCTTCACCGTCTGATCCGAGACCCCTCGGCCACCTCAGCTCTTCTCTCACCACTTCCGCACGTCCCAACCGGAGGCTTCCGTGACCCGTACCGTTGCCCGCGTCATCGTGGACGCACTGAGTGAACTCGACGTCCACCAGGTGTTCGGCGTCGTCGGGGACGCGCTCAACCCCGTGACCGAGGCCATCCGCACCACCGAGGGCGTGGAGTGGGTGGGCTGCCGCCATGAGGAGGCGGCCGCCTTCGCCGCGAGCGCCCAGTCCCAGCTGTCCGGCCGGCTCGGCGTCTGCATGGGCACCGTGGGCCCCGGCTCCGTCCATCTGCTGAACGGGCTGTACGACGCGGCCAAGAGCCGCACGCCGGTCCTGGTCATCGCGGGCCAGGTACCGCTGGCCGAGATCGGCAGCGACGCCTTCCAGGAGGTCGACAACGACGCCCTCTTCAGCGATGTGGCGGTCTTCCGGGCGACCGTCTCCTCACCCGACCAGCTGCCCCAGATGCTGGAGGCGGCCGTACGGAACGCCATCGGGCACAAGGGCGTCGCCGTGCTCACCGTGCCCGCCGACATCGGGGACCGGAAGCTGACCACGGACCGCGCGGCCCGCTTCCCGCTGAGCACCGCGGTGACCCGGCCCGACGAGTCGGCCACCCGCGACGCTGCCGGGCTGCTCGACCGGGCCGGGCGGGTCACCCTGCTCGTCGGCCAGGGTGCCCGCGCGTCCCGTGACGACGTACTGGCCCTGGCGGACCGGCTGGCCGCGCCGATGGTGCTCACGCTCAAGGCGAAGGAGGGCTTCGAGGGCCCGGACAACCCGTTCCAGGTCGGGCAGACCGGGCTGATCGGCAACCCAGCCGCGGCATCGGCCCTGCACAGCGCCGACACCCTGCTGCTTCTGGGTACGGACTTCCCGTACCGGGAGTGGTATCCGGAGGGCAAGTCCGTCATCCAGGTGGACACCGAGGCCACCCACATCGGGCGGCGCGTCCCGGTCGAGACCGGTCTGGTCGGGGATGTGGGCGCCACCGTGCGGGACCTGCTCAAGCACCTCGGCGACGGGGGCGGGCGCGACCGCGGTCATCTGGACCACGCGCGCAAGCACTTCGAGAGCTGGCGTGAGGACCAGGCCAGGCTCGCCGACCCGGAGCACGACAGGAAGGCGGTCGGGCGGGCCCGTTCGGCGCTGGACAATCCGGAGCACGGGATCCGTCCCGAGGCGCTGGCCGCCACGGTGGACCGGCTCGCGGCCGAGGACGCCGTCTTCACCTCCGACACCGGGATGGCCACCGTCTGGCTCTCGCGCTTCGTCGAGATGCGCAAGGCGCGGCGGCTGCTCGGCTCGTACAACCTGGGCTCGATGGCCAACGCCATGCCCCACGCACTCGGTGCGCAGTGCCTGGACCGCGGGCGGCAGGTGGTCGCCTTCTGCGGTGACGGCGGCCTGAGCATGCTGCTGGGCGATCTGATGACGTTGCGGAGCAATGAACTCCCGGTGAAACTCGTGGTGTTCGACAACCGCCGGCTCGGCATGGTCAAGCTGGAGCAGGAGCAGGCGGGGCTGCCCGAGTTCGGTACGGTGCTCGACAATCCGGACTTCGCCGCCGTCGCCACCGCGATGGGCATCACCGGGATCCGGGTGACCGATCCCGCCGATCTGGAGGACGCCGTACAGCGCGCCCTGGACACCCCGGGACCCGTCCTGCTGGATGTCCTGACGAACCCGGACGAGATCGCCGTCCCGGCCAAACCGACCGTCGAGCAGGGCCTGGGCTTCGCGGTGGCCAAGGTGAAGGAGATCGTCCGGGGGCACGGCGAGTAGCCGGTGAAGTGTGCCTTGTGACCCCATTCGGCAGCAGATGAACGGATACTGACGGGTAGTCATTTCGGGCGAACAGGGGCGCGTGCGAGAGACCTCAGCACTTGACGTGACGCTTGGTCCAGGCCAATATCCAATTGGTCTGGACCAAGCGCGTGGCGGCTCGGTCCCCTATCGGCACGCCAGGAAGGCCCGGCTGACCTTGCCCAGCACACCCAGCAGTGAACTGACGCATCTCGCCCTCAAGATCCTCCAGCCTGGCTTCAAGGGCACCGAGGCACCGGACTGGCTGCTCCGCCGGATCGGTGAGGGACTGTCCAGTGTCGTCCTCTTCTCGCGCAACATCGCCAACGCGGGGCAGTTGATCCGCCTCACCCGGCAGCTGCGCGCGGAGAACCCGGACCTCATCATCGCCATCGACGAGGAGGCCGGCGACGTCACCAGGATCGAGTCGCTGACCGGCAGCACCCGTCCGGGGAACCTGGCCCTCGGCGCGATCGACGACACGGAGCTGACCGAAGCGGTCGGCCGGGACATCGGCCACGAGCTGCGCTCGGCCGGCATCAGCCTGACCTACGCGCCCAGCGCCGACGTCAACTCGAACCCGGACAACCCGGTCATCGGGGTGCGGTCCTTCGGCTCGTCCCCGGATCTGGTGGCCCGGCACACCGGCGCCTGGATCCGCGGTCTGCAGTCCGCCGGAGTGGCGGGCTGCGCCAAGCACTTCCCCGGGCACGGCGACACCGCGGTCGACTCCCACCTCGGGCTGCCCCGCTACAACGCGACGGCCGATGAGATCAGGGAGCAGGCCCTCCCGCCGTTCCGGGCGGCCATGGAGAGCGGCGTACGGGCCGTCATGAGCGGCCATCTGCTCGTCCCGGCCTACGACGCCGACCTCCCCGCCACGCTGAGCCGGCGCCTCCTCGTCGACCTGCTCCGCACGGAGCTGGGCTTCGACGGCCTGGTCGTCACGGACGCCATCGAGATGGGGGCCGTCAGCGGCCTCTACGGCATCGACGGCGCCACCGTACGGGCGGTGGCGGGCGGCGCCGACGCGGTCTGCGTCGGCGGTGAGAGCGCCGACCCCGAGGTGGTCGACCTGCTGAGCGCGGCCCTGGTCTCCGCCGTCCACAACGGCGAACTGACCGAGGAACGGCTGCGGGAGGCGGTCACCCGGGTCGAGGTGTTCTCGGACTGGTCGAACGGCATCTACCACGCCGCACCGCCGCACCGGATCAAGTCGGACATCGGCTTCGTGGCCGCCCGGCGCGCGCTGCGTCTGACCACGGCGGACGGCGGCACCCTCCCGCTCGGTGCCGCGCCACACGTCGCGGAGCTCATCCCGACGATGAACCTCGCCATCGCCAAGGAGACCCCCTGGGGTGTCGCGGCCCCGCTGCGCGAGCGGCTGGCCGGTACGACATCGGTGGGGATCCACGAGGAGGACATGGCGGCGGACCCTGGCGTACTCGACCAGTACGTACTCGGTCCTGCCGCCGGACGGCCGCTGGTCGTCGTGGTCCGGGACGCCTACCGGCACACCTGGATGACGGACTCGCTCAAGCATCTGCTCAACGCCCGGCCGGACTCCGTCGTCATCGAGATGGGCCTGCCCGCATCGGAGATCCAGGGCGCGGTGCACATCGCGACCTACGGGGCGACCACCGCATCGGGTGTGGCGGCGGCCGAGGCACTGGCCGGCTGAGCAGCACACCGAGGGCCCGCACACCCCGGAACCCCTCAACCGCACCCGGCACGCCCGTACACCACCCGCACACCAACAGACCGCACACCCGCACCCCCGTACACCCACAGACCCCGGCACCCACCGCACCGCGGGACCGTCTCCCGCCGTGCGGTGCGGCCCGGAGAGCGCGCGCGGCAACGCCGCCGCAGCCGCCGCATTCACCCCGTTCACCGCATCCACCGCGTCCACCGCGGCGCGGATGAACTCCCGCCCCCCAGCCGCCGTCCCGCCGGACCCCCGGTCCGCCGACGGCACCCCCACGCGGCCGGGCCGCCCGCTGCGGCCCGCGCGTGACCGCGCCGCCTCGCCGGCCGCGCTCGATCCATCAGAACCAGCACATACGCACCTGGAGTGGTTGCATGTCGACGTCTGACCCCTATCTGCATCGAGCCGCATCGGACACCCCCTACTTCAGTACGGACGGGGAGATGTACCTGGCGCAGACACCGCTGCGGGACATCAAGAAGTCGCAGCCGCTGCGCGTGCTCTCGGATGAGGACTTCGCCTTCTGGCAGACGTACGGCTACATCGTCGTACCGGAGGCGATACCGGCCGCCGCGGCGAAGCGGCTGCTCGACTTCACCTGGGACTTCCAGGGCCTCGACCCGGAGCGCCCCGAGACCTGGTACGAGGACCGGGAGTTCCGCTCCGACCTGGACCGGGAGCTGCACATCTACGGTTTCGTGGAGGCGTACCACCACCAGCTCATCTGGGACAGCCGGCAGGCACAGCGTGTCTATGACGCGTTCGTCGACGTGTGGGACTGCGAGGAGCTGTGGGTCACCCTGGACCGGCTCAACCTGAACCCGCCGAACATCAAGAACCGTGACCGTGCGCTGATCGCGCCCACGGACAAGGGTTTCGACATCGAGCTGCACTGGGACGTCGACACCACACTCAGTGTGCTGCCCCAGCGCGTCCAGGGCATCATCGCGCTCAACGACACCGAGCCGGAGCGTGGCGGGTTCCAGTGCTCGCCCGAGCTGTTCCGGCAGTTCGACCGGTGGAAGATCGCGCAGCCCGCCGACCGGGACCCGATCAGGCCGGGCACCGACCGGGCCGAGTTCCCCGTCGTACAGCCGGAGCTGAAGGCGGGCGATCTGCTGATCTGGAACGGGCTGCTCGCCCACGGGGTCGCGCGCAACCTCTCGCAGAGCGGTGTCCGCGCCGTCCAGTACCTGTCGATGATGCCGGCCCTTGAATCCCACGAGGAGATGCGGAAGTCCCGGATCGATTCCTGGCGCACCCTCTCGACCCCGGACTGGAACAAGACGCTGGTCGGCGACGCGACCCAGCATGAATCCCTCAGGTACGGCCCCGCCGAACTGAGCGGCCTCGGCGCGAAGCTTCTGGGACTCGACACCTGGGGCGGCCGGAACGCAGAGCGGTCAACCGGAGAACTGACATGCACCGAATCTGTCTGACCCTTCCCACCAACAGGGCGTGCACGGGGACGATTTCGGCCCTGCGCGCCGAGGCCGAGTACGCGGCGGCGCACTTCGACGTCGAGGTGCGGCTGCTGATCCTGGACTCGTCGGACGAGAGCGACGTCGCGGAGCACGCGAAGGCCGCCGCCGAGCCCACCGGGACGCCGAAGGTCATCGTGCACCACCTGGACGAGACCGCGCAGCGCTCCCTGCTGCGCCGGTTCATCGCCCGTGCGGACGTCCCCAAGCCCGATCTGCTGCTCGACCTCATGCTGCCCCCGGAGGTCTCGTACGGCGCCTGCACCAACCGCGCCTTCCTGTTCGCCGCCGCGCTCGGCTGCGACTCGGTGCACCGAAGGGACTCGGACAGCACCTACCAGACGTGGGACGGCGAACCGGTGTTCCCCGTCCACCACGAGCTGATGTCGCTCGGCAAGCGCGCCGCAGACGCGGTGGGCGGCGTGTCCGACACACGTATCGAACCGGCCCAGGCGCAGCGGACGGTGTCCCTGGTGGGCAGCTCCTTCGTGGGCGAACTCTCCGTGGACATCGGCGAGATCCAGCAACTCGCCCCGTCCGTCTACCACGACGTCGTCAGCCTGTGGGCCCCTCGCGAGTGGGCCGACGAGGCGAAGGAGGAGCTGGTCGCCGAGGCGTTCAAGGGGGCGGGCACCGACCCGTTCACCGGCGACCACTCGACCGTCGGCCCGGTCGACCCCATGCGGGTGGACATGTGCAACATCAGCTTCCACCGCGAGGTGTACGAGAGCGTGCCGCTGCCGCCCGCGACCGACACCATCGGCAGCGACTACTTCCTGATGCATCTGGTGCACGACGCGGGGCTGCCCGGCGTCCTGCACAACCGGCACATCGTGAACTACTACACCGGGGAACGCCGCACCGACGCCGGGTTCATGGCGTACCAGCTGCGGCTGGTGAAGTTCTTCCTGTCGATGCTCTACTTCAACGCCGTGTACGGGCGGCTGGCCGAGGCCGGCGACACGCTGCTCGACGACCGGGTGCGGCTGCGCGCGGACACGGTGGCCGCACTCGTCAGGGAGAGCTGCTGGCTGGACCGGGAGGAGAACGAGGAGCGGCTGCGCAGCCTCGACCGCTCCTACCGGCAACTCGGCGGCAGATACGCCGAGTTCGCCGGTCTCCTGGCCGCACGCGGCGACCGGCTGCTCAACGAGGCCCAGCGGGACATGGAGGACTTCGCCCTGCTGATCGAGGCCTGGGAACCACTGATACGGGTGAGCAGGGAAGCGGGCATCGATGAGCAGTAGACACCTGGACACTCCCCGTCCGGACACCACCGGCCCGGACACCGACCACTCGGAGGCCGCCCGCCTCAAGAGCGCTCACCTCAGGAGCGCCCCGCTGAACCCCGCCCTGCACGAGGCGCTGGCGGCGGCTCCCGACGACCGGATCGTCTTCGACCTCGGCGGGATCCGGGACCAGTACACCGCGCTCACCTGGGAACTGCCGGGCGTGGACGTACGGTTCGCGATGAAGGCCTGCCCGGTGGACGAGGTGCTCGACTGTCTGGCCGGGCAGGGCGCCGGGTTCGACGCGGCCGGCCCCCAGGAGATCGAGCGGGCCATCAGGACCGGGGTACCGGTCGGCCGGATCCACTACGGCAACACCATCAAGTCCGACCGGAACATCGCCGACGCGCACCGGCTCGGCGTCCGGGACTTCGCCACGGACAGCGTGGAGGACGTGGCGGCCATCGCCGCCCACGCCCCCGGCGCGCGGGTGTTCTGCCGGCTTGCCACCAGCGGCGACGGCGCGCTCTGGGGGCTCAGCAAGAAGTTCGGCTGCTCGGGGACCGACGCCGTACGGGTGCTGGAGACGGCGCGGGCGGCGGGGCTGACACCTGCCGGTCTCTCCGTGCACGTCGGCTCCCAGCAGATGACGGCCGAGGCATGGGAGAGCGCCTTCGCGCGCCTCGCCTCCGTCCTGGTGGCCCTGCGGGAGCGGGGCATCCACCTGGACCACATCAACCTCGGCGGCGGGCTGCCCGCGCTCGGCTATCTCGACAGCCGGGGCAGACCGCTGGATCCGCCCCTGGACAAGATCTTCGCGGCGATCCGCGAGGGCATGCGGCAACTGCGCGCGGCCTCCGATTCCCCGCTGGACTTCGTCATGGAGCCGGGCCGCCATCTGGTCGCCGACCACGGCGCGATCCGGGCCCAGGTGGCGCGGCTGTCCACCCGGGAGCAGCTGGACGGCACCCGCCAGCACTGGCTGTACCTCAGCTGCGGCAAGTTCAACGGCCTGTACGAGATGGACCAGCTCCAGTACCGGCTGGTCTTCCCCTCCCACCCGGAGGCGGCCACCGTACCGGCCGTCGTCGCGGGGCCCACCTGCGACAGCGACGACGCCTACGCCCATCAGGACCGTCTCGTCCAGGTCCCCGAAGGCATCGCGTCGGGCGACCCGGTCTGGGTCCTCTCCTCCGGTGCCTACGCGACCAGTTACGCGACCCAGGGCTTCAACGGCTTCAGCCCGCTCCCCTACACGGTGGTCCGTGGCCTGCCGTCCGGCCCCGGGACACCCGGCGTGCGGGGGCCGGCCTCATGAGCCCGGACGTCCGGATACGGAACATCACCGCCGACGACTGGCAGGACATCGCGGAGCTGGAAGCGCGTACGTACACCGGGAGCGGGCTCTCCGAAGGCCGGGCCGCGCTGGAGTCCCGGGGCCGCCCGTCGCCGTCCACCTGCTTCGTACTGCACCACGACGAGCAGCCGGCGGGCTATCTGCTGGCGCTGCCCTACCCGCCGTTCCAGTACCCCGATCTGACCCGGTCCGAGGAGACCGTCTTCCACTCGCCCAATCTGCATCTGCACGATCTCGTCATCGACGAACGCCTGCGCGGCAGAGGGCTGGCGAAGCGTCTGCTGCACCACCTCACGGCGACCGCCCGGTCGAGGACCCACGAACGCATCTCCCTCGTCTCCGTCGCGGGCAGCGAGCCCTTCTGGTCGGCGAACGGATACGCGGCCCACCGCGATGTCGCGCTCCCGGGCAGTTACGGGGCGGACGCGGTGTACATGTCGAAGGCGGTATGAAGTGACCCACCACGACGTCGGAACCGGACCGCATCCGGTGGCCCCGGCCACCGGGGACCGGCGGGGGCCGCTCGATCTGATCCGCGCCCGCGACCCGTTCCGCCGGGCGCAGCTGGCGATCGCGGCGCTCTTCTGCTTCCTGGGCTTCCAGTACGGCACCTGGGCGTCCCGGTTGCCCACCCTCAAGTCGCAGCTCCAGCTGACCGAGGCACAGCTGGGCCTGCTGCTGATGGCCTGCGGGGCGGGCGCCGCGGTGTCCTTCCCCCTGGTCACCGTGTTGATGAGGCGGCTGGGCTCCCGCCGTCTCGCCTCCCTGTCCGCGCTCTGCCTCGGGCTGCTCCTGCTGGCCCTGTCCGTGGTGCCCAGCTATCCGGTCGCGGTGATCGTCGTGGGCTGCGACGGGATCGCCGTGGGCTGTCTGAACGTGGCGATGAACGCCCAGGGCGCCGCGCTCGAAACCGCGTACGGGCGTACGGCCATGGCGCGGCTGCACGCCACGTTCAGCGCCGGATCACTGGGAGCCGCGCTGCTGGCTTCCGGGGTGAACACGCTGACCACCTCGCTGGCCGCCCACTTCGGTGCGGCGGCCGTGGTCCTGCTGCTCCTGGTCGGGTTCGCCCAGACCGGGCTGCTCACGGAGGACCAGCGGCAGCCCGAATCCGCCGAGAAGTCCAGGAGCCGCCGCCGGCTGTCCGTACCGTCGCGTCTGACGCTGTGGATGGGGTGCGCGATGGCGTTCGGCACCGTGACCGAGGGCGCGATGAACGACTGGTCGGCGCTCTATATGAAGGACGTGCTCAGGGCAGCCGCCTCGGTGGCCCCGCTGGGCATCGCCGTCGTCTCGGTCATGATGGTGCTGGCCCGCGTCTTCGCCGACGGCTGGCGCACCCGCTGGGGCGACGGCCGGGTCGTGCTCGTCGGCAGTGTGCTGGCCGGCGCGGGGCTCGCCCTCGCCCTGCTGGTGGGCGGCGTGGTCCCGGCGCTCGTCGGGTTCGCCTGCGTCGGCCTGGGCGTGGCGGCCGTGACGCCCTGCGTGTACGTCGCCGCCGCCCGGCAGGGCTCGGAGGCGCTGGCTCTGGTCGCCGCGATGGGGACCGTGGGCCTGCTGGCCGGACCGGCGATGATCGGCTTCATCGCGAACGCCAGCAGCCTGGTGTGGGGCATGGGCGCCGTGGCCGCCGCCGCCCTCCTGGTCTCGGTCTGCGCCACCCGGATCCGCTGGGCCCCGGTGGCCGAGAACTGACCGTACGCCCCGAGCGCCCCGGCCCCGGGCGGCGGAACCTTTCGGAGGATCCGCCGGCCGGGGCCGCTGTGTCCGCTCTCCGGAGTCCGCGTCGTCACCGCGATCGCAGCCGTTCAGCGAACAGGACCAGAGCCGGGGCCGGGGCCTGGGCCTGGGCCTGGGCCTGGCGGTGGCATCTCGACCCGCGCGACCGGGATGCCCAGTTCATCCAGCCGTTCAACGGCCCAGGCCACGGCCTCTTCCAGATGGGGCGCCCGCACCGCGCAGGGGAAACGGGTGCCGTGCCGGTCCTCCTCCCAGCCGAGTTGCCCCCCGGCCAGGGCGTCCGCGTGATCGAAGCGGTCGGACTGCTCCTGCGTCGGCGCACCCTCGGGGTGCAGGACGAACGACCACTCACGCACACGTGGTGTGCCGTCGCGTGAATTCATCGATCCTCCTACCCTCGGTTCCTGGACTCGTGGGGGTGCTCCGCACCTTCGTGCCGGCCGTCTCGGCCTCCCACCCGGCCCGGCTCAGCCGGTGGGCAGCTTCTCGGACGGACAGGTGGAGAGGACCCGCTTCATCGCGTTCTTCTCGGCGTCCGTCACCCACAGCGCGTACTTCTTCTTCACCGCCACCTGCCGTGCGACATACCCGCACCGGGCCGGCTTGTACCCGGGCAGCCAGGTGGCCGTGTCACCGTCGCCCTTGCTGCGGTTGGTGGAGGAGTCGACGGCCAGAAGGTTCAGCGGGTCGTTGGCGAGAGCGGTCCGCTTTGTCCTGTCCCACTGCTGCGCGCCCTTCTGCCAGGCGTCGGAGAGTGCCACGACGTGGTCGATGTCGACCTTGCTGTGTCCGCGTACGAAGGAGATCGTCTTCCCGGTGTAGGGGTCCTTGACCAGCTTTCCCGACGCTATCTGGCAGTCCCCGCTCGTGTACCGGACGTCCCGCAGATCGCGCTTGAGTACGTCGTCCCGGGTCGGGCAGTGGTTGTGGTCGGTGTCCGTCCAGGCGCTGCCGAACTCCTTGCGGGCGTAACCGGTCTTGGGGGCACGCCCCTTGACGGTCAGGGCGTCGGCCGCGGCGAGCGCGGAGCCGTGCGCCGCCTTCCCGCCGGGCCCGGCGGGCGCCCCGGACGAGCCGAGGTCGTCGCTCTTGCAGCCGCCGACGGCGAGTGCGGCGACGACGGCCATGGCGGCGGGGAGGGCGGAGCGCGTACGTATCAAGGAGGGCCGTCCTGACGGGTAGGGGTTCGTGACCGCACCATCCTAGAGAGGCTGCCCCGGGCCGGCCCGCACGAAGGGGCGCGGTGCCCCCGCCTCACGACCCCAGGATCGACGCCAGGAACTCCCCGGTCCACGACAGGAGTTCACGCCCCACCACCGGCTTCCCGCCGATCTTCCCGGCCGTCGGGCGCGGGACCAGGATCTGGTGGGCCGCCGCCTTGATGACCGTACGAGGGTAGAGCCGCTTGAGCCGCAGTTCCTGAGACTCCCTCAGCTCCACTGGTGCGAAGCGGATGTTGGGCCCCTGGAGGACGATCTCGCCGACCCCGCAGGCCCGCGCCAGCATCCGCAGCCCCGCCACCAGGAGCAGGTTCTCGACCTGCTCGGGCAGCTTGCCGTACCGGTCGGTCAGCTCCTCGCGCACCGCCCTGATGTCCTCGTCCGTGGTGGCGGAGGCGATCGAGCGGTACGCCTGGAGACGCAGCCGCTCACCGGGCGCGTACTCGTGCGGGACGTGCGCGTCGACCGGCAGCTCGATCTTGACCTCCAGCGGCTGCTCCTCCTCGGCCTGCCCGTCGACCGCCGTACGGTAGTCCGCCACCGCCTCGCCGACCATCCGGATGTACAGGTCGAAGCCGACCCCCGCGATATGGCCGGACTGCTCGCCGCCGAGCATGTTGCCCGCCCCGCGGATCTCCAGGTCCTTCATCGCGACGTACATGCCCGCGCCCATCTCGGTGTGCTGGGCGATCGTCGCCAGCCGCTCGTGCGCGGTCTCCGTGAGCGGCTTCTCCGGCGGGTACAGGAAGTACGCGTACCCGCGGTCGCGGCCACGGCCGACCCGGCCGCGCAGCTGGTGCAGCTGCGAGAGGCCGAAGTTGTCACCGCGCTCCACGATCAGCGTGTTGGCGTTCGCGATGTCGATCCCGGACTCCACGATCGTCGTGGAGACCAGCACATCGAACTTCTTCTCCCAGAAGTCGACCACGACCTGTTCGAGCGCGCTCTCGCCCATCTGCCCGTGCGCGGTCTGGATACGCGCCTCCGGGACGATCTCCCGCAGCCGGGCGGCGGCGCGGTCGATCGAGTCGACCCGGTTGTGGATGTAGAAGACCTGCCCCTCGCGGAGCAGTTCGCGCCGGACGGCCGCGCCGATCTGCTTCTCCTCGTACGGGCCGACGAATGTCAGCACCGGGTGCCGCTCCTCCGGCGGCGTGGTGATGGTCGACATCTCGCGGATGCCGGTCACCGCCATTTCGAGCGTACGGGGGATGGGCGTCGCGGACATCGTCAGGACGTCGACGTTGGCGCGCAGCTTCTTCAGCTGCTCCTTGTGCTCGACACCGAACCGCTGCTCCTCGTCGACGATGACCAGGCCGAGGTCCTTGAACTTCGTCTCCGACGAGAAGAGCCGGTGGGTGCCGATGACCATGTCGACCGAGCCGTCCCGCAGCCCCTCCAGGGTGGCCTTCGCCTCGGTGTCCGACTGGAAACGGCTCAACGCCCGTACGACCACCGGGAACTGCGCGTACCGCTCGGTGAACGTACCGAAGTGCTGCTGTACGAGGAGGGTCGTCGGGACGAGTACGGCGACCTGCTTGCCGTCCTGGACGGCCTTGAACGCGGCGCGCACCGCGATCTCCGTCTTGCCGTACCCGACGTCGCCGCAGATCAGCCGGTCCATCGGGACCGTCTTCTCCATGTCCTCCTTGACCTCGGCGATCGTGGAGAGCTGGTCGGGCGTCTCCACGTACGGGAAGGCGTCCTCCAGCTCGCGCTGCCAGGGGGTGTCCTGCGCGAAGGAGTGCCCTGGCGCCGCCATCCGCGCCGAGTAGAGCTTGATCAGGTCCCCGGCGATCTCCTTGACGGCCTTCTTGGCGCGCGCCTTGGTCTTCGTCCAGTCCGAACCGCCGAGCCGGTGCAGCGTCGGGGCCTCACCGCCCACGTACTTGGTGACCTGCTCCAGCTGGTCGGTGGGGATGTACAGCCGGTCGCCGGGCTGGCCGCGCTTGGCGGGCGCGTACTCGACCAGGAGGTACTCACGCGTCGCGCCCTGCACCGTGCGCTGCACCATCTCGATGTAGCGGCCCACCCCGTGCTGCTCGTGGACGATGAAGTCGCCGGTCTCCAGCGTCAGCGGGTCGATGGACTTCCGCCGCCTGACCGGCATCCGGCCCAGGTCCTTCGATGCGGTCCGCTGCCCGGTGAGGTCGGTCTCGGAGAGCACCGCGAGCTTGATCGCCGGGTCGATGAACCCGTGGTCGACGGAGCCGCACGAGACATGCACGACCGAGGGCGTCAGCTCGGCCAGGTCGGCGTCGAGCCGGGCCGCGATGCCCTCGCCGCTCAGCACCTCGACCGTACGGCTCGCCGGGCCGTGCCCCTCCGTGAGATACACCGTGCGCCAGCCGTCCGCGATCCAGCCCTTGGTGTCGGCGAGGGCGCGCGCGGTGTCGCCGCGGTAGGTCTCCGGGGCGTGCATCCCCAGCTTGATGGTGTCGTCCGCGATCTCCTCGTCCGCGGCGAACGGGCTCACCGTCCACCACATCATGCCCAGCTCACTGGCCCGGTCGCGGACGTCCGCGATGCCCCGCAGCGAGGCGGCGCCCACATCGATGGGCGCGTCCCCGCCGCCCGCGGTCGCCGCCCACGACGCCTGGAGGAACTCCTGCGAGGTCGCCACCAGGTCGGCCGCCCGGCTGCGGACCCGCTCCGGGTCGCAGACCACGGCCATCGCACCGGCGGGCAGCACATCGAGCAGCAGCTCCATGTCGTCGACGAGGACCGGGGCCAGCGACTCCATTCCCTCGACCGCGATCCCCTCGGCGATCTTGTCGAGCAGCTCGCCCAGCTCGGGGTGGGCCAGCGCCAGGGCCGCCGCCCGCTCCCGTACGTCGTCGGTCAGCAGCAGCTCACGGCAGGGCGGCGCCCACAGCCCGTGCTCGGCGATCTCCAGGGAGCGCTGGTCGGCGACCTTGAAGTAACGGATCTCCTCGACCTCGTCACCCCAGAACTCCACCCGCAGCGGGTGCTCCTCGGTCGGCGGGAACACATCGAGGATGCCGCCCCTGACGGCGAACTCACCGCGCTTCTCGACCAGTTCCACCCGCGCGTACGCGGCGGCGGCCAGCGCCTCGGTGATCTCCGGCAGATCCGCGGACGAACCCGTCCGCAGCGACACGGGCTCCAGGTCGCCGAGCCCCTTGACCTGCGGCTGGAGCACGGACCTGATCGGTGCGACGACCACGCTGACCGGGCCCGCGGACGGGTCGTCGGCGCGCGGGTGCGCCAGCCTGCGCAGCACCGCGATCCGCCGCCCCACCGTGTCGGAGCGGGGCGAGAGCCGCTCGTGCGGCAGCGTCTCCCAGGACGGGTACTCCACCACCGTGTCCTCCTGGTCCGCCGGGAGGAACGAACGCAGCGCGGCGGCCAGGTCCTCGGCCTCACGGCCGGTCGCGGTCACCGCGAGGACCGTGCGGCGGGTCTCGCGCGCCAGCGCGGCGACGGCGAAGGGCCGGGCGGCGGGCGGGCCGACCAGATCGACATGCATCCGGTGCCCGTCACCGGCGGCCTTCACCGCTTCGGCGAGCGCGGGATCCGAAATGGCGGCATCGAGCAGACCGTGCAGGCTCATGAAGAACGCTTTCCGTCCGGTGGATCCGGAGATCAGATGGTGGCGGGCAGGGGCGGGGCAGGAATCGTACGGGGGTGGTGCGAGGGTCGTGCGCGGGTGGTGCGGGGGTCGTAAGGGGTGGTACGGGGGTGGGGCTGGTGGTGCGCAGTGCAACGCGAAGGGCCCGACACGTCTCACGGGCCGGGGGCTCTCCAGCGTACGACTTCACGAAGAAGTCGGCGTCCCCTGTCAACCGGACCGGCCTTCTCGTCGTATTCATCCATGAGACCCGAATGAGATCTGTCCACGCCTGGGAGCCGCATGACCGTCGAGGAGTTCGAGGAGTTCTACGCTCACTCCGCGAAACAGCTGGTGGGACAGGTGTACCTGATGACCGGCGATCTCCACGAGGCCCAGGACGTGGTGCAGGAGGCTTTCGTACGGGCCTGGGGCCGGCGCTCCGCGCTCTACCGGGACGCCGGGCCCGAGGCGTGGATACGGACTGTGGCGTGGCGGCTCGCCGTGAGCCGGTGGCGCAGGCGGGGCCGGAGCGCCGACGCCTGGCGCCGCCACAGCGACACCCGCCCCGCGACGGTCCCCGAGCCCGATCCGGGCACCGTCGCGATGGTCTCGGCGCTGCGGCAGCTGACCGAGCGGCAGCGGCGGGTGGCGGTCCTGCACTACGTGTGCGATCTCACCGTCGAGCAGGTGGCCGCGGAGACGGGGATAGCGGCGGGGACCGTCAAGACCCATCTCTCCCGCGCCCGCGCCTCGCTCGCGCCGCATCTCTCCGAGGAGGAGCACGGTGTCTGAGACCGAGTACCAGCCCGCGTACGAGAACGGACCCCGCCGCGGACCCGCCGCCGGCGCGGCCGGGCACGGAGCCTCCTCCGGGGAGTCCCGCGGATCCGCCTCCGGGGGCTTCCCCGGATCGCACGGGGCCTCTGGGGCCTCCGGGGCCCCCGGATCGCACGGGGCCCCCGGGGCCTCCGGGGACTCCGGGGACCCCAGCGGATACCCCTCCGCGGCCGATGACGCGTCCGGTCACGGTCACCGTCACGGCTCCGACGACGCCCTGTCACGCGCGATGAAGCAGGCCGCCGAGTCCGCGGGCCGCAGTGCGGTGCCCCCGCCGGCCGCGTACGTCTCGGCGCGGGGCGCCAGACGCAGGCGCCGGGTCCTGGCGTCGGCCGCGGCCGCCACCGTGTGTGTCCTGGCGAGCGGCGCGGTGGCGGTCCTGCTGCAATTCCAGCCCGCCGCTCCCGCGCTGCCCGCCGCGCCGCCGAGCCCCCGGCACTCCGGAACCGGCGAACGGCCGGGCCCGCCGGTGAGGTCGGACCCGGCCTCACCGCCCCCCGCCTCATCCTCGGACACCGCCCCGTCCGGTTCCGCTTCCCAGGGATCCCCGTCCGGCGCGGCGGACAGCACCCCCACCGCACCGGCCACCACACCCCAGTGGACACCTCCGCCGGACTGACGGCGGGCGGGTGACGGGCGGGTGACGGGCGTCCGGACCCGGCGGACACGACTCAGCCCCGGCAGACGCGCCTGGCGTCCACCGGGGCTGAATCCCCCCGTTCCCCCGTGCTCCCCCGATCACGGGGCCCGGCCCCGGCCGCCCCGGACAGGGCCGGAACGGTGGCCGTAGCCGTAGCCGTAGCCGGCGCCGCAGCCGCCACCCGGGACCGGAAGGATCCCGGCGAGGGCGGACCGCACCGGCCGGCCGGTCAGTGGGTCACTCGGTCGCGATCGCGTTCAGTACGTTCATCCGGCCCGCCCGGAACGCCGGGATCAGAGCCGCGAACAGGCCCACGAACGCCGAGGCGATGAAGACCGTGATGATCGTGGACCACGGGATCTCCAGGACCCCCATGCCCTTGAGGGCGAGGATCCGCTGCGCCGACGTGCCCCAGCCCATCCCGAGCGCCAGCCCGAGCAGCGCACCGAAGAGCGCGATGACCACCGACTCCAGCCTGATCATCCGGCGCAGCTGCCGGCGCGAGAGCCCGATCGCCCGCATCAGGCCGATCTCCCTGGTCCGCTCGACGACCGACAGGGCCAGCGTGTTCACCACACCGAGCACCGCGACGATGATCGCCAGCGCCAGCAGCGCGTACACGATGTTGAGCAGCTGCCCGATCTGGTCCTTCAGCTCCTGTTTGAAGTCGGTCTGGTCCTCGACCTTGTACTGCGGGTACGCGGCCAGCGACTTCTTCAGCCCGGCGTAGGCGGTCTTCTCCTGACCGTCCTTGGCCTTGGCGAACATGATGACGTTCGGCGGCATCTTGGCGGCGGGCACGTACTGCGCGGCGGTGGTGATGTTCAGATACATCGCCCCCTTGTCGACGTTCGTGTCGTCGGAGGTGATCGCCGCGATCTTCAGCTTCGCCGTCCGCCCGCTCTTGAACGCCACGGACATGGTGTCGCCGACCTTGATGTGGTGCTTCTTGGCGAAGGCGTCGCCCACGGACATGGCGTCCTTGCCGTACGCCGCCGAGAGGTGGCCCGAGACGGTCTCGCGCCGCAGGTCCTGGGCGTACGTCGGGTCGGCCGCGACGACCGGCTGGTCCACGCTCTTCCCGTCGGGCCCCGTCAGCTTCGTGTCGATGGCCTTGTAGTTGGTGACGTGCTCGATGCCCGGCGCCGCTTCGAGTGCCTTCTGCGCCTGCGGCACGATCAGCTGGCCGCTGCCGCTCTGCACGATGAAGTCCGCACCGACCGACTTGTCCAGCTCGTCGGTGGCCGAAGCGACCATCGACGAGCCGACGACCGACAGACAGGCGACCAGGGCGAGCCCGATCATCAGCGCGGCGCCCGTCGCTCCCGTACGGCGCGGGTTGCGCAGGGCGTTGCGCTCGGCCATCCGCCCGACCGGGCCGAAGATCCGCAGCACGACGGAGCTGATCGCCCGGACCACCACACCCGCGAGCAGCGGGCCGATGACCACGAAGCCGATGAGCGTGAGCACCACACCGATCCCGAGATAGAGCGAACCCTGGGTCGACTTGTCCGCGGCCGCCGCACCGAGCAGGGCCGCCGCACCGCCGACGGTCAGCACCAGGCCGATCGCCGCCCTGATCCGTCCGGTGCTGCCGTCGGCGGGCATACCGGAGTCCCGCAGCGCGGCCATCGGGGAGATCTTCCCGGCCCGGCGGGCCGGGATGTACGCGGCGACGACCGTCACGATGACACCGAGCAGCACACCGGCGGCCGGCGTCGTCCACTTGACCGTCAGGTCCTGCGTGGACAGGTCCATGCCCACGGCGCTCATCACCCGCATCAGCCCGACCGCGAGACCGATACCCGCGCCGACCCCGAGCACCGAGCCGAACACACCGAGCAGCAGCGCCTCGATCAGCACCGAGCGGTTGACCTGCTTGCGGCTGGAGCCGAGGGCCCGCATCAGGCCGATCTCGCGGGTGCGCTGGGCGACCAGCATCGAGAAGGTGTTGATGATCAGGAAGATGCCCACGAGGAAGGCGATCCCGGCGAAGCCGAGCATCGCGTACTTCATGACGTCGAGGACCGAGCCGACCTCCGAGCGGTTGGCGTCGGCGTTCTCCTTCTTCGTCTCGAACTTGTACGGACCGGGCAGCGCCGCCCGCACGTCCTTCTTCAACTGCACATCGCTCACACCGGACTTGGCGTAGACGGAGATGTTCGTGAAGAGGTCCGGGCCGCCCAGCAGCTCCCGCTGCGCGGTGGCGGTGTCGAGGTAGACGACGGCCGCACCGGGGTTGGTCACCTCGAAGGTGGCGATACCGGAGATCCGGCCCTTGATGTCACCGCTGACCGAGATCGTGCGCAGCTCGTCGCCCAGTGCGAGGTGGTGCTTCTTCGCGGTGTCCGCGTCGACCATCACCTCGGTGGGGCCGCGCGGGGCGTGGCCGGAGGTGATCTTCATCGACTTGGTCTCTTTGGCCGTCCAGTTGCTGGCGATCGTCGGGGCGCCGTTGCTGGAGCCCATGTCCTTGTTGTGGCTGTCGACGACCGTCACGCTG
Source organism: Streptomyces sp. NPDC054757 (assembly GCF_053612185.1). Lineage (NCBI taxonomy): Bacteria > Bacillati > Actinomycetota > Actinomycetes > Kitasatosporales > Streptomycetaceae > Streptomyces > Streptomyces sp. NPDC054757. Next base: position 3,245 of record NZ_JBSHBW010000021.1, on the reverse strand, counting down.
GAGCTGCTGACCCCGGCCTGCACGGACCGTACGCCCTCGGCCTTGGCGACCCTGCGCACCACGGAGGCGGGCAGGGAGTCCGGCTTGCCGTTCTGGGTGCCACCGGAACCCTTGACGGGCTTGGGGCTGACCGTGACATCCGCGGCGGTGGCCGCGAAGAGCTTGTCGAACGTGGTGTTCATGGTGTCGGTGAAGACCAGCGTGCCGCATACGAAGCCGACCGAGAGCAGGACCGCGACGGCGGAGAGCGCCATCCGCCCCTTGTGCGCGAAGAAGTTGCGCATCGAGGTCTTCCAGACGGTCATGAGGTCCGCCCGCGCGCGTCGAAGTCCTTCATACGGTCGAGGACCTGCTCGGCGGTCGGGCTGTTCATCTCGTCCACGATCCTGCCGTCCGCAAGGTAGAGCACCCGGTCCGCGTACGCGGCAGCCACCGGGTCGTGCGTCACCATCACGATGGTCTGGCCCAGTTCGGAGACCGACTTGCGCAGGAAGCCGAGCACCTCGGCTCCCGCCCGCGAGTCGAGGTTCCCGGTCGGCTCGTCCCCGAAGATGATCTCGGGCTGCGCGGCCAGGGCGCGCGCCACGGCGACCCGCTGCTGCTGCCCGCCGGAGAGCTGCGTCGGCCGGTGCTTGAGCCGGTCCGCGAGACCCACGGTCTCCACCACCTGTTGCAGCCACTGCTCGTCCGGTTTGCGCCCGGCGATGTCCATCGGCAGCGTGATGTTCTCGATGGCGTTGAGCGTGGGCAGCAGATTGAACGCCTGGAAGATGAAGCCGATACGGTCCCGGCGCAGCTGGGTGAGCTTCTTGTCCTTGAGCCCGGTGATCTCGGTCTCGTCGAGGTAGATCTCCCCCTCGCTCACCGTGTCGAGTCCGGCGAGGCAGTGCATCAGCGTCGACTTGCCGGAGCCCGACGGCCCCATGATCGCGGTGAACTGCCCCCGGGCGATGTCCACATCGACATGGTCCAGCGCCACGACCCGGGTCTCGTCCGCCCCGTACGCCTTGACGACCTGCCGGGCTCGCGCGGCAACGGCCGTACGCCCTCCAGTACCCCCGTGCCTGGGAGTGGTCACAGCCGTTGTCACGGTGAAATCTCCTATGTCGTTCCTGCCCTGCTGGTCAGCAGGCATGGTCGAAGTCTGTCGATCCGCGAAGCCCCGCACACTGGTGCACGTATCCGCATCCGCCGTGGGGTTTCCCCCACCCCTCCGGTGCGGGCGCCCCCAGGCTCTGGCCGGCCGGCCGGCCAGACCCTAGAAGGCTAGGGACCGGCCCGGCCCCCCACCTCCTCCGGCCGGACGAACCCACCCCGGCCCCGCGTAGGGGGCGCTCCCTAGGGGGTCCGCACTCCGGGGCGGGCCCTGTCTCAGGGAGGGCGACACCTGAGAGGCGGCCCACGACGCACAATCTGACACTTCGACAGGAAAGGTGTACGGGGCGGACGGCCGCGCGGCTGCCGGCCTCAACCCCGCTCGGAGCAGGCCACGTTGGCCTGGAGAAGGACGCGAAGAACACTTGGCGCATCCCCGCAACATAGGCGTTGGCCGATCTCGGCAACACCCGGTCACGACAGATCCCAAGGAAATTGATGACCAACTCCGGGTCACCCCGGAGTTGCTTCTTCCGGCCCGGGGCCACCCGGCCGGAAAGGCACCGGGAAGGACCGCGGAGAGAGCTGTGGGAAGGCTGTGGGAAGGGTCTCGACGAGCTGTGGAAAAGCTGTGGGACGGGCCTCGGGAAGACCACGGGGAAGGCCCTGCCCGAGAGCAGTCCTGGCGGTGCCGATCGGTGGTGCCGCAGCGGCGCGGCCTGCGGACTCCTCCCCCGCCCCGGCCGACTTCGGGCCGTCCCCTCCACCCGGCGGAGAGGACGGCCCGGCAACGGCCCGGTGGTCATCGGCAGGACCGGAACCGGCCCCGCGAAAAGCGCGCGGCCCACCGAGGGGGGCGGCCCGGCGGTCGGCGGCCCTCGGTCACCGGCACACCGGGGGCGGCCCGGCGTTCAACTGCCGTCAGCGGCCGGGGTACCGAGACCGCCCGATGTTCAACTGCCGTCGGTCGCCGGGGTGCGTCCCGTCAGTGAGGCCAGGCTGCTCTTCACATGCGACATATGCGCCCGCAACTCCTCCTGCGCCTCGCCGTTCTCGCGCAGCACCCGCTCCGTCTCACGTTCCGTACGGTCCGCACGGACCCGCGCGTGCGCGATCAGCTCCGCGGCCCGTGCGTCCGCGTCCTCCTGGCTGTGCCGCGCCGACTCCTCCGCCGCCGACAGCGTCCGGTGCGCCTCCGCGAGGCGGGCCTCGGCCCGGGTGATCAGTTCCGTATGCCGGGTGTCGAACTCGTCGTCCCTGGCGGCCAGTTCACGCTGAGCCGCCTCGGCCCGCTCGCCGTGCCCCTGCTCCAGCTCCGCCAGCGCCGCCGCCGTACGTTCCCGCATCTCCCGCAGCACACCCAGCGACTCACCGCGCCACTGCTTCGCGTCCTTGCGCGAAGCGACCCGCAGCCCGTCCGACTCACCCTGCGCGGCGGCCAGCACCTCCCGGGCGTGCGCCTCCGCCGCGGCCAGCACCGCGTCCGCGTCCGTACGCGCCGCCTCCCGCAGCCCCCGCTCCGCCGCGCCCGCCTCGTCATGGAGCCGCTGCGCCGCCGCCAGAGCGTCGGCGCGCAGCTCGGCGGCCTCCTCTGTGACCAGCGCGATCAGTGTCCTGGCCCGCTCGCCCAGCGTCTCGTACGTCTGCGGGGCCAGCCCGGCCACCTGCTCGGCCAGCGCCGCGGACGCGGCCTCCATCTCCTTCATGAGGACGGTCAGCCGCGCCGCACGCTCCCAGGCCCCGTCGCGGTCGTCAGAGAGTTCCGCGACGAACCGGTCGACCTGCTCCGGCCGGTAACCACGGCCCCGCACACCCGTGAAGCCATGAGGTGACACCGCTGCTGAACTCATCCGTCAAGCCCCTCTTCGAACACGATGCGCGACGGGTCGCCCCACGCGGCCCGGCGCACATCTTGGTAGATCATGGCGAAGTGCCCATACCGCGACACTCCGCCCATCCCATCCACCCAGGATGCGCCACCCGGCGCGGGAAGTCGGCATCAGCGTCCGGGACGGCTGATTTCAGCCCCCGCACCGGGGGCACCGGCACCTCGCACGGACCCGCGGAGCCCGACCCGTACTGCCGGAGACACCTCCCCGTACGACCCGCGTACGCCCATACGGCAGAGGCGCCCGGCCGCGGATCGCGGC